>JAJZZO010000002.1 GCA_021797495.1 Microcaldota archaeon | reverse complement strand
TGACTACGTGTTACTGAGCCGTACGCTGCCCAGCGAAGCCGCTGAGCGAACTTGCATGGCTGTCGAAATCTGATAGCAGTGCCCTCCAGCAGCATCGACTGGAATCGATGTCTGGAACGGCCATATTATCGCAATTGTCGGTACCTTATTGCACTCCTCAAGACTACATCCAATTCCAAGCAGGAATTTTCATATTAAACATGCAAAATTGCATCGAAACAAATAGTGGTCAAAAATTGCCACAATAAGCAGTATTGTTTTTAGGGATAAAGTATTTATACCTTATGATACCGCATCAAGAATCGATATATCAACAGTTACGCGCCTTAAAAGAGGGCGCATTCTGATACTCTTAAGCCAAAGAATCAACGCTACCGCAAGTACTGGCTTAACCTACTGCACCAACTCTCTGAAGACGGCTTCTCGCCTTCAAAACCATGTGTTTAGCGGTTTTCTGGAATAACGTCGATTAACGAACGCCATGGTTTGATATAAATATAAAAAGAAAAAATCTTATGCTGTGTTTCTTATGGAAAACCTTAGAATGAACCAGGGAACCGTTGATTATGACAAAAACACTGCAATAATCACGATAAGCACAAATAACAGCAACGCATTAACCGGCAAAAAGGAATCAGTGCGCACGAGCTTAAGCTCACAGGGCGTAGACATTGTTGGCATGAAGACAGAGGATTCAAAAATACATAAATGCGTCATGCTTGTATACGCGCAGGATCCAAAAAAACTCCAGAAAGCGCTTTCGGAGGTTAATCGCACGAAACTTCTGCGTACCGAATCAAAATCAAGCATAGAAGTGATAACAAACAAGGACGATAAGGAGGACTTATCCAAAAAATATTTCAGATCAGATGTAAACGAAGCAGTAGACGAGCACCTCTACAACAAATATTGGGATTGAAGCGTCTGGCAAATAAAAAAAAATAAAAATCAAACCAGCCGCTCAGAGTTCGTAAACCATTCCAGGTATCTTTGGGAATGCCTGCACGTCTCCTACGTGCTTCGCTCCTGTTATCCACGCGATAAGCCTTTCCATGCCTATTCCCGCGCCTGCGCTTTGTTTTATTTTTCTCTCCTTTGCAAGTTCCAAAAGAAGCGTATAAAGCTCAGCCTTAACGCCAGCGCTCCCAATTTTTGATACCATCTTTTCGTACTCGAACTCCCTCAGGCCTCCAGTTACAAGCTCTCCCCTCCCGGGTAAGTAAAGGTCGAAGTTGTCCCAGCGGTGCGTTTTTGGATCTTCATAATCGTAGAATTCCCTGGGCAAATCCACGATCCAGACCGGCTCCTCTATGTGTTTAGGTAATTCGTCCTCCCAACTCTCTCCGTATTCCCTTTCCAGATCTTCGCGCATGTATACCTTAAACGGGATCTTGAATTTCGGCAGCGAGCCCTTCAGCAATTCAAACCTCTTGCCTTCAGCAGTTCCAATATGCTCTATCAAACCCGACAGCAGCCTTTCGATGATGGAGCGTATCTCTCCGGATGACGCACCGCTGGCTTCGAAATCCAACTGCGAGAACTCGAAAAGATGCCTTCCTGTGGAAGCCCTTTCTGGTTTTTCCAGCCTTATGTTTGGCGACACCACAAAGAACCTATCTAACAGCAACGAGGTCCCTACAAGCTTATGCACTATCATGCTGTGCATTGTCCTAACTGTTGTCCCGTATATGTCGAATTCGAGCCTTTTGTAGATCCCCGCTGCCGGGTCGGGCCAGAGAGGGTCGGTTATGGGAGACAACAGCACTGGGAGCAATTGGCTAAACCCTTCTTCGCGCATGAACCTTTCGGCATACGCCAAGATGTCCGAGCCAATCATCACCGAGGCTCTCCTCCTTTCCGTTTCTTCTGCTGACAGTTTGTGCAGTGGCTTTGGCAGGCCGCGTTTTTCTATTCCTTCGTCTATCTTTTGTGTTTCATACTCCATATTCTCACCTTTTGGTAAGTGCAAAACAAGTAATCGCAGCTCGCGCTGCAGCGTTTGAAAGTTTTATAACCAGCGAAAGAGCGCAGTCCTTTAGCTACCGATAAGTATTGGCCCAAGCAGACAATTCCGTACAAATGTCTTGGATTTCATGCAACTCAACTAATTCGTGCTTTGGTTAATATTTAAGGCTTTTGTGCAACTTATCCTGTCTAATCAAAAAGGCCGTAAAAGCCGATGAACGTCTCATGGAAAGAATTTCATATGAAATTGCAGAAAATATGATAGAAGAAAAGTCAATCAAAGAGATAATATCAGAGTTGATGAAATGAATGCGACAATGGAAAAGATGGTTAATTCTATAATAATAGAATGGAAGGAGCTTATCCAACGCCTTTCCGACGAAAAGCCCGCAGGGGAAAGAAGAAGGCTAAAAGCTTAATACTTAAAGAATTTTCTCAACGCGTTTGAAACCGAAAGTTATCTTTAAAAGCATTTTTGTAGCAACCAGCACAGCAGCCGCATTATTATCATGCCGAAGAAAAAGTAATCGGAAATTATATCGGAAGATAATATGTTTCGTACGAACCATCTATTTGGCATTAAGGTGAACTTCGCCAGAAGAAACTACTTATTCAATTGAATCTGGCAGTTCAAATGCTGTTAGCTTGCTACGGAAGAAACCTCTTTTCTTGCGGTGGTTTCCTTTATCCTATCTTGCGGTTCAGCGTTTCGTATATATCATTGCATGACTTTATCAGTTCCTTCAACACGTCTGGATGCAATGCCTGGTTTGCGTCACTCAGCGCCTCTTGCGGCCTGTCATGCACCTCTATGATAAGCCCATTCGCACCGGCCGCTATAGATGCTCTCGCCATCGGAACAACGAGATCTTTTCTTCCGGAAGCGTGGCTCGGGTCAGTAATCACAGGGAAAGGAGTTTCGGAATTTATTACAGGCACTGCAGCTATGTCCAGCGTATACCTTGTCTGCTGCTTGAACGCCCCGCCCAGAGGCGTTATTCCGCGTTCGCATAGTACAACATTTCTGTTCCCGTGGGCTATGAGCCTCTCGCCGAAGCTCAGGTATTCATCTATCTGTGCCGAAAAGCCCCGCTTGAAAAGCACCGGCTTATTCTGCTTTGCCACTGCTTCTATAAGGTCTTGATTATACATATTGCGCGCTCCTATCTGCAGCATGTCCGCATATTCCGCTACAATCTCCACGTCGAGTTCGCTGCGCACCTCCGTGACTGTTGGCATGTCGAGCTCCTCGCCTACTCTACGCAAATGCTTGAGCCCTTCAGTTCCCAATCCCTGGAACGAATGTACCGAAGTCCGAGGCTTGAAAGCGCCGCCACGCAGCATGTTGGCCCCTGCTTCTTTCACCTTAATGCCTATCCTGCTTAACTGCTCATAGCTTTCTATGGAACATGGCCCCGCAATGTATACTGGCGGTTCTTTACCGCCTATTTTAGTATTTCCGACTTTTACTGTTATGTCATTGTCGATGTAACTTCTGCTCATGAGCCTGTACGGAACCTGTATCGGTATGACATCTTTCACTCCCTGCAAAGTTTTTATCAACTCCGCATCCATCTTTTTCTCGTCGCCTATTTCTCCTATAACTGTGTGATATTCGCCTTTCGATATATCTGCCCTCAATCCGAAGCCCTCCAGCATCTTCACAACTGCCTTTACGTCGTCATCCGTAGCGTTTGTCTTCATTATAATGCTCATATATTACACCTATTGCGTATCGTGCACGTGTGCCTCTGTAATTGTCTCTGCGAATGCATCAGTCCATGCGCATTATTCGCCCGAGCCGAGGAAACATAAGGATTCGAAATATCGGGTTCTCGGTGCTTGCGCCTATTGCAAGCAAGAACTAGTACTGGCTCTTCCCTGTTTTCAATGTTCCGGCAATCCTCTATTGCATCGTGGTGACTACAGAAATCGTTACTTAGTACTACAGCATTGCATATTGGAAGGGCATCACGCTCACGGTAAATTATCACTGCGCATCAGTATATATGCTTTTTGTGCAAAGAGAACTCGGCAGTGCGTGTGCAATGCTGCATTCTATAAATATGTGAAGTCTCTCTTCGAATGCGGTAAGGTGTGCACTGTTGCTTGCTCATATCCTGCCCTTTGAGACTCCCGTGCTTACTCCTTTGGCTATCATGTGCGCGATCCTGAGCGTTTCGAAGGCTGTTTCTATCAATGAATTTCCGTATTCGTCCAGAACTTTTCCCTGTACATAAAACCCTCTGGATTTTTTGAAAGGCCTTTCGGCGTTGAGCTCTTTCACCTTGTCGATACGTGCAAGCGCCGAGGGATTTGCTTCGGAATATCTTTTCAGAGCGTTAACGAACGCTTTCATGTTGGGCTTGTTCCTTGTAAGTATCAATACTGGCACTTTGGATTTGCGCTCGAGAGTTTTGACGTCGACTACATTCAACCCGGCTATGGCAACGCCGTTTATCGCTATGGCTTTTATCTGTTCCTTAAAGCGGGACTTGTTCATAAGCCTTAATATCTTTAAGGTGCCGTCGCTGCCGTCTATCTCAACGTTTTCCGAGAGCACGCCCTCTATCTCGCCAAGCCTTCCTACCACTCCGACCAGTATCGTGCGCTTTTTCCTCCTTTCGTATATAGGCCCGCTCGCAACCGCAAGAAGCCTTGCCCCTTTTTTCATCTATAAAATAAGAAAAGAAAAAGATTTATCCCTTAGGATAATCACTGCTTTGCGTTTATGTCCTTCTTTATCGCGGATATCTGCTCGTCTATCGATTCCAGGGCTTTTTCGAGAATCTCAGAAGCCTTCTTCTTGTTGGTCTTTATCACCAATTGCGGCTTCCCGGTTTCCGGATGGTCCTTCGTAACTCCTACAAATGCCACATCGGGGTTTTCCGCAATCTCGGCAGTTATAAGGTCCGGTATTGTGGTATCGCCGTTTTCAAATTCAAGTATGAGCTCTTTGCTCTCGTTTTTTATGATATTTATCCCATCCATTCAATCGCCGATGCAGTATCTCATTCGCTATGTTCTTGTCCATTGCGCAAAAGGAGTTCCTCTATCGCTTTGGAGTTGTCGTATAAGCTGCTTACCTTGCGCCTTGCCGTAATCTTGCACTCGCTGCAATACAGGCCATCGCCGTGCTTGTCCAGCTGCATCTTGTTCCCGCAGTTGTCGCATAGAGCGTACACTACGCCTGCCTCTGGATCTCTAAGGCTTAGCGTGAATATCTCACTGTCCTCCATTATTATCTTTGCAAGGATTACATCTCCCATCTCAGCAGGCTTTGAATCGCTTCTGCTTCTTTCCGGAGGCCTGTCGTGCATTCCCCTGTGCATCGGCCTCGGGGCCATGAGGACCACTTTCCCGTCCTTTCCGGCTATAAACTCTTCGCTGTTTATTGAAAAATTCTCTATTTCTACGAATATGACGCTTTTCAGCACGCCCACCACTTTTCCAAGGACGAACATCCCGCGCTTCATTTTCCTTATGTCTCTGGTTGCGCTGTTTACCTGCATCTTCCCCTCTTCTGCGGAAGCCTTGCCGAACACCGCGGAATATATGACTCCGTTCTCGACATAGACGTTCCTTGCAGGCAGAAATTCTTCTTCTGTAGATAGCCTGTCGCCAGGAAATACAACTTCCGAAGTCGAAATAGGTTCAGTCATTCAAATCCTCGTTCATATTTTGCATGCAAGGGCTATAAGCATTGCTCATACGCGCCTTCCGCGCTTGCCTCCTGGCCTTCTCGTGGTGTCTGTCGGTATCGGGGTAACGTCTTCTATCCTGTTGACACGCAATCCGCTCCTTGCCAACACCCTAACCACTGCCTGGGCCCCATGCCCTGGTGTTTTTGAGTTGTGGCCTCCAGGTGCCCTTATCTCTATGTTAATGTTCATTATGCCTTTTTCCTTGGCTGCAGCGGCAACCTTGTAAGCTGCCTGCATGGCAGCATATGGCGATCCTTCCTGCGAATCCGTGTTGACCATCATGCCTCCGCTGCCTACAGCTATGGTCTCGGCACCACTTATGTCAGTAAGCGTTATTATCGTATCGTTCTTTGAGGAATAGACGTGCGCAACCGCAAGCCTTTCAGGTTTCGGCTTTGTTCTTGTCTCCTCCATGGCCTTTGCTTCGTAGGAAACAGCCTCTTTCTTCTGCTTCTCTCCTCCTGATTTCTTTTCCGCCGGTTTGGCTTTCTCTTTTTTAACCATGAATATTCACCTATAGTTTCAATTCTCTACTTGTTCCACGCTTGGCTGTTCTACTTTTGTCTCTTCTGGTTTGCTTGCCGGCGCGATGTCTATGGGCTTGTAGTAGCCTATTTTGTGCTCCTCCTCTGCCTTGACCAAATACCCTGGCACTGTGAACTTGCGTCCGTTTATCGATATGAAACCATGCGTTATAAGCTGCCTTGCCTGCTTCATGCTTCTCGCCAAGCCCTTCCTGTATACTACGGATTCGAGACGCCTGTCAAGCACGCTCTTTTCGCTAAGTTCGAGGAGTTTTTCGAGCGGCGTTTCATTGTCTATGACTCCAAGCTTTATGAGCCTGGTTTTCAAGGCCTGCTCCACGTTTCCCATTCCGGCAGCCCCAGATAAAAGAAGCCTTACGTTACCTCGTATCCTGCTGAGCTCGCTCTGCACTTTCCAGAGTTCGCTCATGTTCTTGAGGCCGTATTCCTTTATGAGCGCATTGTCAGCATTTATCCTTGCCAAGTTCCATATGTCCTTTGGCTTGTCAAATTTTCTCCTGTTTCTCCTAGGTGCTCCCAAACAATCACTCTAATCATTTCTTGTCGGATTTCGCCGCCGGAGCTCCGGGCTTCATGGCGCTCTTCTTCGTTACTCCCATGGTCGCGCCAGTCCTTCCTGTTGACCTTGTGTGCTGTCCGCGCACCTTCTGGCCGTACTGGTGCCTTGCGCCCCTCCATGTCCTGAGTGTCACGTCCCTTGATATGTCCTGCCTGTTGGCGAATATCAGCTCGTTGCCAACTGCGTGCAGGTCCTTCCCGGTTTCGAAATCCTTGTTTCTGTTAAGCATGAATTTAGGTATCCCGTATTTCTGCGGGTCCTTTATAAGCGCTTCCAATTTGGTTATGCCCTCTTCGTCAAGAGATCCTATCTCTACTTTCGGATCCATGTCAAGCTTGCTTTCCATCACGTGGCTTATCGCCCTTGCCATGTCCCTGCCTATGCCTTTTACCGAATCTATAGCCCTTTCGACGCTCAAGCTGCCGTTGACGTCCTTTCCGGCTATTCTTATAACCGAGGTAAGCCTAGCGGAAGACTCTTTCCTTCCGTGCTGTTTTTCATTGCCTTGTGCATTTTTTTCTTCAGCCATTTGAACACCAAACGCCAGGGCTGGGATATTCAGCATAGAGCATTTGAACCCAGAAGGCTCGAGGAGCCATGCGCTTGCAGGTATATATTTCCAGGCGCACGCGTTACCAGATTCTGCCACCCTGGCATTCAAGCTATATTCTAACACTCTATAATTTAGCCTTTACTTTTTCCGGCACCCGAAAGTGCAGGAGCCAGCCTAGCTGTTGTGCATATATATCTTGAATAAGCCTTTTAAGCCTTTTCGTTTTATCCGGCTAACTTGCGGCCTGGTCTGTCGGCTCGTTCTTCGGCTTCACCGCAGGGAACGGCATTACCTCCTTTATCGACACATTGTCCGTAAGTATCATCGCCAGCCTGTCTATCGCTATCCCAAGCCCGGCCGTGGGAGGCATCCCGTATTCTATCGCTTCAAGGAAATCCTCGTCGCTCGGCGGCGCTTCGACGTCGCCCTTCTTCCTCTCGGAATCCTGCTCCTCGAATTTCTTCCTCTGCTCTATCGGGTCAGTAAGCTCGGAGTAACAATTCGCGTCCTCCTTCCCCGCAAGGTAAAGCTCGAACCTTTCGCTGAGCTTCGGGTTGCCGCGCTTGTCCTTTGTGAGCGGACACATGTACGCCGGGAAGTCAAGAACGAACGCCGGGTTGAAAAGCTCAGGCTTTATGTATTTGTCGAACAGCGCGTCTGCAACGTGGTAGGCATTGACTATGCCTATCTCAAGCTTCTCCTTTTTCGAAATCTCCTTTGCCTGTTCGTCGGTCAACTCAGCTACGTCTATGCCTGTTTTCTTCTTTATCTCATCGACCCAGTAGACCCTTTTGAACGGCGGCGTGAAGTCAAGCTCCTTTCCCTGGTATTTTATCTTTGTGGTGCCGAAAAGCTCCTTTACGAGCTTTGATAGCATTTCTTCAGTCATTTCCATAAAGTCGTTGTAGTCCTTGTAGGCTTCGTAGAATTCTATCTGCGTGAACTCAGGATTGTGTGTGGAGTCTATGTCCTCGTTCCTGAAGTCCTTTGATACCTCATAAACCTTCTCGAAGCCGCCTATGATGAGCCTTTTTAAATACAGTTCGTCCGAAATTCTCAGAAACACGTCGGTGCCCAGGGCGTTATACCTAGTCTTGAAAGGCTCAGCGTTTGCCCCTCCGTATGTCTGCTGCAGTATCGGCGTTTCAAATTCCACATAGCCCCTGGAATCCAGGAAATTGCGCAGGAAACTGAGCACTTTGGCCCTTGTTGTAAAAAATTTTCTTACTTCGGTATTGGCTATAAGGTCCAGATACCTCTTCCTGTAGCGCAGCTCGGTATCGTTGAGCCCGTGGAACTTCTCGGGAAGCTGCCTCAGCGATTTTGCGAGCACCGTGATGCCCTTTGCCTCTACGCTTATCTCACCGCGCTTGGTTTTGCTTACGGTGCCTTCGATGCCTAAAATATCTCCGGCATCTATCTCATCGAGCAATTCGAAAGAGGCCTTTTCGGTTATGTTCGCCGCGGCAAGCATCTGTATTTTGCCGCTCTCGTCGAGAATGTCTATAAAATACAGCTGCCCCATGCGCCTCATGCTGACCGCTCTGCCGGCAACGCTTACTGACGTTCCCTCCATTTTTTCATAGTTCGCCTTTATCTCTTCGGCGTGTGCGCTCTGCTTGAAGGAATAAGGATATGGGTTTATTCCCTTCTCCAAAAGCTTTTTCATTTTATCCAATTTGAAACTGTCTACCATAAAAATCCCGAAAATGTAATAGAAATGCATATGTTAAATTATTATTTATTATGTGCTAATGTGCAAACTTTTTACAATAAGTGCAAAATGAGCGGAAAAAAGCTATTACTTTTACGCAACAATTATCAATGGTGTTTTCATGGAAATAAAAACGGAAGAACTTAGGTATAAAACAGGCGAAGACGGAATAAACGCATACCTGGCAAGACCGGACGACAGCGAAAAACACCCTGGCATAGTGTTGATTCACGAGATATTCGGTCTTGATGACCACATACGGGATGTCGCTAAAAGACTTTCGATGCAGGGCTATGTTGTCCTTGCCCCGGATCTTTTCACAAGCAACAAGCTCTCAGCTACTATAACGAAGGAGGGCATATTGAAAACTATGCGCTTCATAATGTCCATACCTCCGGACAAACAAAGGGACGAGGCTTACAGGTCCGAGCAAATGTCAAAGCTGAGCCAGGAAGAGCAGAAGCTAATAAGCGGAGTATACGAGACCCTATTTATGAACAGGCCGACAGAGCTTTTCACGCAGTATCTTTCAAGCGCGGTAGACTACCTTGCGCAGCTCCAAAGCGTTAACGGAAAAATAGGAAGCGTTGGCTTTTGCTTTGGTGGAGGCATGTCGCTAAGCCTCGGCTGTACTGGAAGGGCGGATGCGGTTGCGGTATTCTACGGTGAAAACCCAGAACCCATAGAAAAGGCAAAGAACATAAAGCACGCCATGCTCGGGCTATACGCAGGCGAGGACACGCGCATAACATCCAAGGTGCCGGAACTCGTCAAGCAGCTCGTCGAAGCGAAGAAAAGTGTCACCATAAAAGTGTATCCTGGGGCATACCATGCGTTCTTCAACGACACCAGACCGCAGACATACAACGAAAAGGCAGCGAAGGACGCCTGGCGCATGCTGATTGACTTCTTCAGGGACAACCTGCAACAATCGGAATAACCAAAAATATGGTGCCGGCATTCATCGGAAGCAAAAATGAAATGCCATAAAAATATATCAATTAAAAGATGTTATAAACAAACGTACAAAGAAAAATGCACAAGTTGAAGGTTGTAAGGTATAAACCTTCGCCTTCTAGTCGGGTTAAACGTTTTAGTTCAACATTCTTTATTCTATTGCTTTAGTTAGTATATTTTTTATATTGCTTATGCCTATGGCGTAAGCCAGTTTTCCGAATCTCGGGCCAGTATCCTTATTTATGATACCGTTATATAATGATTTAAATAATTCTTTTGCGTCAACCCCTTTGTCCTTTGCGATTTTATAGACAAGGGCGTGTATGTCCTCAGGAGACATGTCGGAACCCAGCTCGTCTATAAATGACCTGACCGCTTCCTTATTAACGGTTATTTTTGAATCGTAAGACACTGAAAAGTTATACCTTTCAGGTGCATAACCCATGCGCAACCATTCTTCTATATACTTGGATAAATATTCCGCACCTAGTTTATCGTTGACTATATCTCCGACTTTTTCAAAGTCTTTGTATACCTGAAAATTCATGAGGATATCCAAAAATGGTGCTTTCCACGGCAGTTTTTTTATAAGCAGCTTGTAAACATTTAATTTTTTGGCATCGGCCCTGTTTTCGGGAACATTCAACTTTGATATTCTCTCTATGTCTTCGTATACTCTAATCAATTTTTCGCCGTCAGGATCTATGTCTTTATTCGCCTCTATGTTCGGCAATGTTAACATGTAAATTAAGAGCTCCGGCGGAATAAGCTTTACTATGTCCGCAGCGCTAACGCCTATCCCCTTGCTTTTTGAATATTTCTTGCCATGGAACAAGACAAAACCGTATTTGTAATATACGGGCGGTTCGATATTAAAGAAGTCCTTTAGAACGGCGAAGCTTGTGTCCTTGCTTCCACCCTTTGTCATATGGTCTACTCCAGAACCTTCTATGCTCGTACGGAACCAAGCCTGCCAAGCTGACCAATGCAATCGCCATTGCAGCTTATATTCGTGGTCGCGTATATCATTTTTCCCGCTATGGCCACACCCTTTGACGTAACCTACATCTTTATCGCAAGCGTATTCATATTCGGTATCGTTATGCTGTATTACTCTTGTAGTGGCTATCCTGCCGCAATTTTGGCAAATTGGCATTATGGGGCTCCAAGATGCGAAATCCTTACTTTCCCTTCCGGAGGTCCTGGCAACGATATCACGAACAATGTCTTCATTCTGCAGATATTTCTTAGTGTAAACGTCAAAAGATCCATCTGTATAAAGTTGGGTGGCTCTTATGACATTTATATCTATGTTTAGCAGGTGCATAATATCAACTGCTTGCATAAGATAATGTTCGCCAAACGAATTATGGCATCCTTTCGGATCCAACGTACGAGCAAGAGGCTTACCTAGTTCTGCTTTAAGCGTTTCGGAATAAGCGTTTAATTCCTCTGGGATGCTATCAAACGCGTCTAATATGTCTCCCACAAAGTAAAATTTTATATCATGTCCCAGGGCTTCTATGCTCTTCTTTATGACGGACGGGTATAAAAATTCGCATACGGTGCCCAAATGCGCCGGCCCGCTTGTAGTCATACCTCCTGTTATTACAAATGGCGGTGATTTCTTAGAGATTACTTCATTAGCCAACTTTGTCGACCAATGCTCTATGCCTTTTATTTGCGGTTTATTATCCTCTAAAATGGATTCGTTGTCCATGAATTATCAACTATATTTTTCTAGAACAGTTAAATATGAGCTATCATATCTTGTAATTATGGCGCTTATAAAATATTCCACAATTAATCCTTAATTGTTAATATATAACTTGCGCAAAAATCAAATTCTTTGTCCTTGTACATGTCTTAAATCAGATGCCATTATCGCAGATGTTCTGTGCGTTGAAGAGTATACGACCACTGCTTCCTGCGTAAAATAGTTGTAAAATTTTCATTTGAACAGTAGCAATACTATTAGTCAAATGTCGTACCTTTAAATAATCTATATATAAATTTCATAAGTTAATACTTTGGTGTTATCATGGGGAATTTTTCAAAAGCAAGAGACGAGAAAAGCGAAGTGCCTATTGTAGACGCAGCCAAAAATTTTGCATTGTTGAGAAACAGTAATGAAAAGCGCGACTTCAAACTAATCCCATATGTTAGCAGAGCCGATCAAGAGTTTGTTGACGCTAAATCAAAAACTATGTGGGATAATTGGGATGACGTGAAACCATGGGATAATGATATAGCATGGGACAATGTTCCGTGGCCGAGCAATAAACAACGTGTAGATGCACTTAAACTTAATGCCATAATCCAAATTCGAAAAGAAAAGGGTTATGGTTTTGTGCGCAATAATTCAACCGGTACAATATTCTATGCTGACAAAAATGCGATAGAACTACTCGAAAGCATTAAGGATAAATCACTGGAGGAGATTAATAAAGATTTCACAGACGTTATTAAAGAACTAAGGATTAAATATTAATCTATTGGTGCTTTGTTAATGATTCTCCCAAGAGGGCCTTTTAGGGTAGAGTTTGAAGTCCTGAGCGTTTGCAATTTAGACTGTGTATATTGCTATGCCAAACCATTTACTAACTTAATGCCCGAGTTAGGAAAGCTAAAATATCTATTTAGCAAAACAAGCGAAGAAATAAATCCATTCGAGATAGTGATATTGGGTGGCGAACCGTTTTTAAGGAGAGATATAATTGAAATATTGGATTATGCATATAAGGTATTTAACGGCAATATTGGTATAAGTACTAACGGTACCAGATTGGCTAATTTAAGCGCTGTCGAACTCAAAAAAATGAAATCCATCTTCGCGTTTAAAAATAATGCCAATTTACAAATTTCGATAGATAGCATAAATCCAAACATAAATGATAAAACTAGAGGCTTGGCAAAACAATCAATAAAAGGTATGGATATCTTAGACCGCAACGGAATTCAATTTTCTGTAGGGATAGTACTAACGAATCATAACAGTAATGATGTAATAGAAACCGTAAAATATCTACTTTTAAATTATAGTAATATTCAATTAATAAACCTTGAACCCATTCAACCTACTTCTACTTTAGGTTATAAAAAATATAATGAGCTTAGATGCGATAGTAAAAGAATGTTTGGCTTGCACACAGAAATAAACAAACTTAAACATGATTTAAGCAGAGATGACGTAAGAATAAGTGGTATCGTAAATAACGGTTGCGATAAAGAAAATCACAACGATACACTAATGGAGACCTACGGTTTTAAAAAATGCACTGCTGGATTACTAAGAGCGGGAGTTTTTGCAAATGGAGATGTAACTCCATGCGTCACCATAAGGGATGTATCTATCGGAAACCTGTATTCTGAATCATGGGGAGATATATGGCAAAGATCACTGGATAGATATCTAAGACTTGGGATGGAAGGTGGTCAATGCCAATTGAACTTCCGTAGAAAAGAGCTTAATCACGCACTTCAAATAAAAGAAAAATCAAGGTTTTAGATTGGATTTGAGATTTATAACAAGTGATAGGTTTAGGAAACTGAACATAATATTCAAAATGTTCGGTCAGGGTGCGTTACCCCAGGTAATCAAAGATTTTCCCACATTTTTCGGCAAAGAAATTTACATTTCAAGTAAAGTATTCGAAGAATCGATTTCAATACCTAATCACCAATCAATATGGGACGCATGCTTTGAAAATAACCCGGAAGCAGAAATAGAAGAAATCGGAGGTTCACATATTATCTCAATGCTAGACAGTCTAGATATACAAATTAAAGATACAGACGACTCATTTTTCATAGAATTAGAAGCTATAATAACTGAATCTTTTGAGAAAATCAAAGATAAAATGGAAAAGAGAGTACAGGAAATATTTAGGATGCAGCTTCCCAATAAATTAGTGATAATACTTGACGAATATGGCAATAAAAATAACTCTTTCGGGCAGAAGCTAGCAGTAAACAGGAATATTGGAGTTATAAGCTATAGTATGGGGAGATATGTGCTTAAAAAAGATAAGAATGAACCAATTTCGGTAATAATACACGAATTATTACATGTCTTATTTTCTAAGTATAACGTCATTAAAAATACAGATCGCGGATTCGAAGAAGCACTATTAAGATATTTTGCTCCATATGGTTTGCTTAGCGAGGTATTCGGATTCCAATCTCACCGCATGGCTGGAAACTATCTAGAACAGATAACTAGCGTTTGCAGTATGGAAACCGCGCAAAAACTAAACAATTTAATGATGGAGTATACTAAAGTGGTTGGTCAAGAAGATATATGGTCATTTCTTTTAAAAACCGATTTCAAAAGTTATATAAATACAGATTTTCTGAATGCACAATAAATTACTTGTCTATGGGTCGTGGCGATTAGATTTCATGACCTTTTGTGCCTAAACGCTTGTACGGCCTCGGAGCCCTATTATAAAATCATGCTAATTGCTCTAGTCTTGCAAGTTAATTTTATCTCCCTTATGCAAAGCGTTTTTGGCTAGCGACCACCAATTAAGGATGTCCTCTTTCGAATCCAGCGTTCCAGCGGGCAGCTCGTTGGCGCCAAACCACGCATATCCGCGCGATTCGTCGTTCAGGTTAATCTCTGTATTTCCATCAATCGAAGCGGCATAAAAATATATGGTCCAACTGTGCGGTGCTTCTCCCGGAGACGCCTTGGTACAGATAAATGTAAGATCCTCAGGCTTCAGCTCAATGCCTATCTCTTCTTTCGCTTCCCGTATGCACGTCTGCAGTGCTGTTTCACCTGGTTCCATCGAACCGCCGATGTTCCCCCATCCTACTATTTCCTTCTCCCGTTTCTCTTTATTGCGCCATAAAAGGAGCATTTCGGAGAGGTCGTCGTTAAACATGCACGTGTAAGCGCCGCTCCACGACTTCCTGGCTTCTTCCATGCAAACCACTGAGCATTATTGCCAGAAAGCATATTAAAAGATTTTGCGCAGGAAGCGCCAAAACAACCACAAAATCTATTAACAACGTGAGCGGGAAATCCCACACACTTTAGACCGACATAATTGATTTCTCCTCCTAGCACCTGACACCGCAACAAGTCAGTAGGCGTGGAAGGATGTCACTTCACAATTGAAAACCCGCTTTCTTCAAAGACGGGCGAAAACGAACGCAACATATATAAATTTTGAGATTGAAATAACGCTGAATGTCTGTCCCGCAACAAGGCTGAAAGTGCTGGTTGCGTGTAAGGGAGCAAATCCCGTAAATATAGGTTTGATGTTGATGGATAAATGAATGAAATCACTACCGAGGGACAATCGGGAAGTCACGCCTTTGGAGATTGTGTAAGACCCTGTGCAGACGGGGCAGTAGTCGTCGAAGAAGGAACTAAACGCCATGAAACAGGGGCTGGAAGCTCACGACATTAAGTCGCGCAGAGGATGTCACAAACGTTGGGAGCTAAACATTATTGCTTATACACTGCTTTTCCCGCAGTCACTGCAAATTTGCAGGAGGGAGCTTAAATGGAACAAGAGCAATTAGAAAAACTAAGGTCTTTAATCGAAGAGAACAAAGGCAAGAGAAAGTTCAAGCAGAGCGTAGAGCTCATAGTGAACTTCAAGGGCGTGGACTTCTCAAAACAGGAAAACAGGCTGAACCTGCAGGTGCTGCTCCCTAACGGAAAGGGCAAGCAGAGCGAAGTGCTTGTTTTTGCCGATGACAGCAACATAGCATCGAAGGCCAAGGAGCTAGGCGCAAGAGTCGTATCCGGAAACGAGATACAGACAATAGCCTCTGACAAGGTCGGGCTCAATTCAATGCTGAAATACGAAATGATAGCACAGCCCAGCCTGATGACATCAGTGGCAAAGAGCATGGGTTCGTTCCTGGGACCTAAAAACAAGATGCCAAAGCCCTTGATAGGCACGGATGTAGCATCGATGATAAATTCCGTCAGCAAATCCGTATATCTAAGGAGCAAGGGCAAGTACCTTCCGACAGTGCACTGCATGGTTGGGAAGGAGGACATGCCCACGGACAAGCTCTCGGCTAATATTGACGAAGTATTGAACGCGCTGGCAAAGAAGCTGGGCAAGCAGAACATAAAATCGGCATACGCCAAGCTGACTATGAGCAAGCCGGTCAAGCTCCTGTGAGGTGT
Source organism: Microcaldota archaeon (assembly GCA_021797495.1). GTDB lineage: Archaea > Micrarchaeota > Micrarchaeia > Micrarchaeales > Micrarchaeaceae > Micrarchaeum_A. Next base: position 36,715 of record JAJZZO010000002.1, on the reverse strand, counting down.
TTAAATGCTTACATTAGAACAAAAGAAAAAATTCGTAGAAGAGCACGTCAAGCTAATAGATAGCTATAAGCTCATAGGCATAGTGCCGCTGAACAGCATACCAGACAGATTGCTGCAATCATCAAGGAACAGCATGCGCGGCGAGGTAAAGTTCATAACAGGCAAGAAATCGCTTCTCGTGAGGGTTCTTGAAGGGAGCAAGAACGGAAAGGAGCTCGCAAAGACGCTTGAAGGCACGTCCGCAATAATGCTCAGCAATTCAAACCCGTTCGAGCTTTACAAGAAATTCGCTGCAAGCACGATAAAGCTGGCGGCCAAGCCGTCGCAAATCGCCCCTGACGACATACACATAGCCAGCGGCGAAACTACGCTTCAGCCAGGGCAAGCGGTCACTGAGCTCAAGAGCGCTGGCATAGACGTAAAGATAGACAAAGGAAAGGTTGTCATAGCAAAGGACAAGGTTCTTGTGCCGAAAGGCGCGACAATAACGCTCGCCGTCGCAAAGGCTCTGCACACGCTTGACATAATGCCTTTCAAAGCAAGCATAGAGCCAAGGATAATGCTGAGCGAAGGGCTGAAGTACACTGGCGAGGTGTTCAGGATAAACGCCGAAAGCGTATCCAAGGACATAATTGAGTCGTTCGCACAGGCTCTCGCCATAAGCTACGAAGGAAAGCTTGTAAACAGATACACAATAGAGCGCTTCATAGCAAACGCGTACAACGAGGCGATGATTCTCGGAGTCGAGGCAAAGGTGCCAGACACCGGCATAATGGAAAAGCTTGTCGAGAACGCTTCGCTTCACGCCAATGCGCTTAGCGGCAAGCTCAACCAATAAATAATATATGTTGCAGAAAAAAGAGTGAAACAAAAATTAACGATAAACGGTGAAAAGTATGGAATATGTATACGCGGCATTGCTGCTTGACGCAGCTGGAAAGGAAGTGAACGAGAAAGAGCTCATGGAAGTGGTAAAGGCTGCCGGCTTCTCTCCTGACGAGGCGAAAGCGAAGGCAGTGGTAGAATCGCTAAAGGGCCTGAACATAAAGGACATCATAAAGAACGCTCAAAGCATGCAGGCAGCTGCACCGGCTGCTGCCCCTGCTGCACAGGCCGCTCCGGCAAAGGAGAAGAAGGAGCAGAAGGAAGAAAAGAAGGAAGAGGAAGCCGCAAGCGGCCTCGCAGGACTTTTCGGCTGATCTCAGCTGAAATTTTCGAGGGTGCGCTGGCCTTCACCGGCCGGCGCGCTTTTCTTTTCCAAATTTTCTGACTCTGATTCTCGTTCGGGTTTATTGGCATAAAGGTTTTCTGTTCCCTAAGCAGCTTTTTTGCTTGTTCTGCATATATGGGTTAGCGATGCAACGGATTTATACAAATATCACGGCAAAGAGAAAATAAGGGAAGCGGTCGTAAATTTATCATAAGTATGAAAGTATTTAAGAATCAGCTTCCTAACGCAACACAGAATTGTTTACGTTAAACGCGGTAAGATGGATATAAAAATTGAAGAACGTCTGCTGGTGCTCTATAAAGCCATGCACGATGTTCAGAATTATTTTGTGCATTGGGAATCGATACCATATATTGAAATCGACGAGTTATACAAAGAATACATAAAAAAAGTAATGGATACTGATAGTAGATATGAGTTTGCTATGGTCATGAAGGAATTCATGGCCAAGTTCAAAAATACCCATACATGGTATAACGATTTATCACTTCGGAATAAATATGGCGGTTCACTGCCTTTCCATGCAATATACCATGATTATAAAAAAGTGTGGGTGGTGCTTTCCAGTACCAACAAAGAAATCACGCCAGGTACGATCATAAAATGTATAAACGGAGAAAAACTTGAAGCAGTATATAAAAGAAAGAAGGTTTACTTATCTGCCTCTAGCGATAGAATGGCGAGAAACGGGTTATTTGAATATCCATGGTTATTCCCACAGCGATTCAGCATAACAACCAACGACAATAGAGTAATAAAAATAACACGGTCTGATAAAAATAGTCATATGCATAAACGTGTATGTGTAGCCAAAAAGATTAGTGAAGACATAGCGTATGTATCCATTCCATCCTTTAGTTCCAAAAATGCAGTAAAAGATGCGACCAAATGCATAAAGAAATTTAAAAAGTATAAAAAATTAATAATTGACCTACGAGGGAACGAAGGTGGCAACACTCCAATTCAATTGATAAAATCCCTAATGAATAAAAAATATCGGAGATTTTGTTATACCAAAGTACTCCTTGAAGATGCTGTATCTATAATGATGCATAACATAAACGGTAAGAAAGTAATGCACCACTACAAAATAGAGAAATCGGTATATAAAAATCCCATTAAAAATTCATATTCGGGAAAATTGGTAATATTAGTAGATCAAACAACGATGTCTGCCGCTGAAGATTTTGTGTTCCCATTTAAAGATAATAAACGAGCCAAGATAATAGGTATAAAAACTGCAGGCAGTAACGGGAATACTTACGTAGATAATTATAAAAACGAAATCTTTATAGGGGTAGGTTCTGTGGGCGTTACATTTCCTGATGGATCGCGATTTGAAGGGCGCGGAATCAAGCCAGACAAAGAGGTATATCCATCAATAAGAAATATAAAAGATGGAAAAGACGTTATTTTAGAGGCTGCTATCAAAATGTTGAAATTTGTATAGTTTGTTTGAAGGGATTAAGTATGTTAAAGACTAGAATGGTCAATGACACTGTGTAACGACTATCTTGTTGTCAAAGAAGTTAATATAATAGAGATAAGCCATTCAGCGGAAATCGAAAATCGTGCGCTGGCCTTCACCGGCCGGCGCGCTTTTCTTTTCCAAATTTTCTGACTCTGATTCTCGTTCTGGTTTATTAGCATAGAGGTTTTCTGTTCCCTGTTTTTGTTCAAGAACCTCAGTGCTTATGCTAGCCCCTGCAACCTTCAGCTCACGCCTTATGTTTCTATATTCAGGGATATATTTTCCGATAAGCGTCCAGAATCTTTTGGAATGCGACCTTACCTTTGTATGTGAGAGTTCGTGCACCACCACATAATCAAGGAATTTCTTGTCCATGAAAAGGAGCCTGAGGTTTATCGTTATGTTGTTTTTCGGCGAGCAGGAGCCCCAGACAGTCAAGCCCCTGCTTACCTTTATGCCTCCAAGCTCGCTTCCGAATCTCTTATTCCACGTGTTTACATATCCCGTTACGTATCCTTTGAAATGCCTTGCCAGAGCCTTGGATACCAAGTCAGAAACATCTTTTCCATCGCTGCCAAGTCTGGCAATGACCCTGCCGTTGCCCACACGCGCGCTTCCGCGCATAGCTCCATCGCGTACCTCTATGGTTAATTTTTCGCCGTTTGGAGCTATTTTCTCCCCGTTATAAAACCTCAGCGGGAGGTTTGAGATAAAGCTCTCCGGTTTCTTTTTCAAGGATTTTGATATCTTGCCATAAAGCTCTTTTATCATGCGCTCCTTGCTCCGCATGTTGCAGCGCTTCGGAACCCTTATCACAACCTTACCGTTCCTTATAGAAGCGTAACCGTTCCTTATCTTTGCCTCTACAATCTCCACATCAAGCATTTTCCCGTAGAATTCGAGAGGCCCCAGTTTCGCCTCCGGATTTTTGTTATTGCCTATCCCGAGCATGATATTATTTTGGCTATTTACTATAAATGCATAGCCGTATCGCTCATGCCGTTGCGCGTAGCTTAAGGGAATTCATGCATTCGCGCTCCATGTCTTCCGGCTTTACCACCTTTACCAAGCGGTTTATGCCCTTCATGAAAAATCCAGCAGCCCTGTTGTAATCCGAGCTTATCAGTATCGACTTTATCCCTTTCCTGGCGGCGTTCATCACAACATCTGGTTTGTCGTCAAGTATGAGGCTTGGCTTCTCTCCGTTGCGTTCCGCGTACTTGAACCTGTCTTCCGTGAGCTCCACTACAGCGTCTATGCCATTTGCCTTAAGTGCTTCCCTGACCTTTTCCACACCCTCGCTGCCAAGCTTCCTGTTGGCTGTTCTTACCACAACCTCAATTCCGGAATCATATATAACCTTCAGCGCTTTGACAACGTGCATGTTCAACCCTTTGGCAACATCGGTTTTCTTCGCCACCGAATCTACAGCAGAAGGTATTCTGTCAAGGGCGTTGAATATTAGCTCCTTGAACATGTGCTCGGTAAGCGAATCCTCTCGCCTGAGGAATTTTGCAAAAGCCTCATGGACATCGTCTCTAAGACATCCATCCAAATCCACTACAACAAAAGCCATGTTGGTCAGCATATATATCTCCACACCTGTTTAAATTGTCGTTTATGTGGTTCGCTCATTGTCAAACATGCCAAATGCGCACAATCATGCATGAAATCAGCAACAATGGGAAATACAGCAAGCAATAAATACGCTCGAATCCAATCGATATTATGCCAGAGCTTGATCCGAGCGTGCAGAGCCTTGCCCGCTCCATGTTTAAGGATTTTTATGCTAAGCATCCTGTTACCATAGACAATCTCACAAAGAGGGAGTTCGGCTTCGGCACCTTCGAAAAGAAGATAGCAAAAAGGCACATGGCCTTCAACAACATGGAATCGCTCAACAGGTATATAGCCGCGAACATCCCTGCGTTCGTTTCGAGTTCTCCAGCGTTTTACGAGAACCCGTCCGGAAGGCCCATGGAGGCGAAAGGCTGGCTCGGTAGCGAGCTTGTGTTTGATCTTGACGCTACGGATCTGCACCTTGAATGCCAGAAAAAGCACGGCACGTCGTGGGTATGCAAGAACTGCCTGCACGAGGTCAAAATGGAAGCGTTCAAGCTTATCGAGGAGTTTCTTATTCCGGATTTCGGTTTTTCAAACAAAGATATAAAAATAAATTTCAGCGGAAACAGGGGCTACCACATAATAATAAGCTCCGAATCCGTGCTAGGTCTTGATGAGTCTGCCAGGAGCGCCATAAGCGACTATGTCACCGGCCACGGGCTGAAGCCCGAAAGCTTCTTCCCTACTATAGCTGACAAGACCGCAAGGTTGCAGGGTCCCAAGCCCAACGACCCCGGGTGGGGCGGAAAGATGGCAAGGGCTATAGTCACGGCGCTGAATGCCGGGGTTCCATCTTTAGAGGCCCTCGGGATAAGCAAGCCCATGGCGCGCAAGATGTATCTCAACAAGGGCAGCATAGTGATGGGCATCACGACTGGCAACTGGGACAAGGTGAGCATACCAAAGAAGGACGAGTTTTGGAGGAACGTGAGCGAAAGCATGACGATAAAGCAAAGCGATTCGATAGACAGCAATGTCACAAAGAATCCCCAGCACCTTCTTGGAATGGCGGATACGATACACGGCGGCACCGGCCTGATAGCGAAATCTGTCGAAAGCGTTTCAAGCTTCGAGAGGTTCGACCCAATGAGGGATTGCATAGCCTTCGAAAAAGGCGAGACCCTTGTCGTGGCCAACACAAAGGAAACGCTTACGATGCGCGGTACCGATTACGGTCCGTACGAAAACAAAAGAATAGTGCTCCCTAACTACGTCGCAATGTACATGTTATTGAAAGGCGTCGCCAAGCTCCCATAATTCCCTAAATACTAACAGCATGATATAGTTTTTTAATTACTCCAGTGCATATTTTTACTGATAAGATGGCGGAGAGGCTTCTGGTGCTTGCTGTAGACATAGACAACGACCTCTACAGAAAGACCAAGATAAGTGGCCCGGTGATAGGGAAGAACGATATTATAAAGGCAGCCACGAAGCTCGCCATTGCCGATCCCCAAGAGACAGACGCAAACACGATGTTCGAAGCCGTAAAGAAATACGACGAGCTCAGGTCTAAGAAGTACTCCGTAAGGGTTGCGACAATAACAGGCGCGGAAGAAGAGGGTTTCCTGGCGGACAACGAACTTTCAAGGCAGATAGACCTGCTTATCGACAGGTTCAGGCCTGACGCGTGCGTGCTTGTAACCGACGGCGCAAGCGACCAGAGGGTTCTGCCGCTGCTCAAGAGCAGGCTCAAGGTCAACAGCGTAGACGTAGTCAGGATGAAGCAGGCCGAGCAGTTCGAGAATACATATTTCACCATAATCGAAAAGCTCAAGGAGCCGCATTACGCAAGGGCGGTATTCGGCATACCTGCGGTGCTGCTGCTCTTGTTCGCCATAAGCTATTATCTCAATCTCGGCTGGCAGTTCCCGGTGGCCCTGATAGGCGTATATCTCTTAATAAAGGGCTTCGGGCTTGAGGACTACATGATATCATCCGTTAAGGGCTTCGGCTTCAGCATCAGCCGCGTCACGTTCACACTTTACATGTCGGCGCTGTTGTTCTTCATAATAAGCCTGGTGCTGGCATACGGCGGCTATTCCAACGCTGTTCATATAACGCACAACCCGCTCACACAGGTGTCTTATGCTATAGAAAGCATGCTCCTGCTGCTTCCGGTTAGCCTAGTGCTGTACCTTATGGGGAGGCTGATAGACCTAGAAAGCAGGCATTACAAGTACAGGGCCATAAACCAGGGCACATATATAGGTTATACAATAGTGACCCTTGCGCTGATATACCTTGTTTCGGCCTGGTTCATAGGACAGATATACTTCTACCAGCTCCTGCTATTCAGCATTGTTGTGGTAATGATTGGTTATGCTATATCATACACAAGCACATCCTTGAAGCGTCACGCGGTAAAGAAGGCCGGGCTCAAGGACAAGAACGTGGTAAACGACATAGGCGCATATATAGGCAAAGTAACGAGCATAGACTCGAAGAAGGGCTACATGATGGTAAAGACCGATTACGGTTCTACCCTTAAATTTGACATAGACCGGATAACCAACATATCGGACAAGATTATAATAAGATAATTCCGAGTCTGGAATTTAATACAAAGTGTTGCAAATGGCAAAAACAAAAACACCGAAAGACGACAACATACTTTACATACTGGCGTATCTGTTCACCATAATATCCGGCATAATAATATACTTCATGTTTTCCAAGAACAACAAAAGGATGAAGATGCATTCGGAGCAGGCCATAATACTCGGAGTCATTATGCTGGTGGTCGATGCCATACTTTTTCTAGTGCCATATATAGACAGCGTAATCGTATTGCTAATATGGCTTTACGGGCTTTACATAGGCGTTGAAGCATATCAGGGCAAAGACGTAAGCATACCATATATAACAGATTTCGTGAAACAAAATGGGATGTAATAAGCTTATCAAAAAGCTTATCGAAGCCCAAAACATAAGCCGTAATATCTAAATATATTCGAAACAGCATTAATTATATATAGGTGGCTCAATGGGTAATGTTCCAATACAAAAACCCTTAAAATTCAAACACCAAACTGGTGTTATTCTTAGTAAAATAAGCTCCGAAGAAACTTCCGGCATTGTCGAGTTCATGAAGGGTTCGAAATATATAATATCTCCTAGGGATATGCACATGCTCTATAATCCGAACTTGAAGCATGAAGTTTACAATATAGCAGATTCAGAGCTTTCTTCAATGCTTCGCAAAGCAACGGACAAGAATGGCGTAGAGGTATATAAGTATTCCAGCATAAAGCGCGAAAAGCATGACCCAAAAAAGCTTTGTGGCATACAGACGTTCGTAAGCGCAGACAAGCTTGGCGAGGCGAGCAGCAGGGACTATTTTTTCGAACAGCTAGGCATAACTGCAAGCAATAACGGCAACAGCTATATAATAAAAGCTGGCGAAAAGCTAGAATATGCATCTATATTCATACCTCCGATTGTACTGGACTATAAATCAGAAGGTTTCGCTGAACCTATAAGGCTCGCTGAGGCTAGGATAAAAAACAACGATCCGATAATAATAAAAGGCGTTTCAGGCCCTACAAGATTCGACTTGGAAACCGCCCTTAAACGCATAAAAAAAGAGGTGGAAAAAGACGTAGTAACCGTAGTCAAGGACGGCACCCATAGGTCTTATCATGCATACGCAAGCGGTACTATGTTATCTGCGATAACCATACGCAACCAGGAAGAAATGCCCACCAACATACCTGTAGACTTCGGCTTTATGGTCATAGCAAAAGAAAAGCCCGAAGAAAAAGATAGGTACCCAGGTCTTGTGCATAACGCCATTGCGGAATTAAAGCAGCTGGGCATAGATTCATGAAAAAACCATGTGGCGGCAATATGCATAAAAAAAGAAAAAGCGCAGTAGTTGTTGATTTCGACAACACCCTCTTCTTTACTGACAGGTGCGCAGTGGCTGCCGCAAAAGAAATAACCGGGAAGCCCATGACGATCGAATCGATAAGGGCGCTCCCGAAAAAGAAGAAGCATGAGATTTACAGGCTCGGTTTTGCCAAATACTACAGGTTCAGCAAACCCAACCTGAAAATGATAGACAGGTTGTCAAGGATATCAAATAACCCAGAAACAGGAAAAATAATACTTTTAAGCGCAAAACCCATTGCAGACAGGGAGAGAATACAGTCGCTTCTGGATTCGCAGGGAGTGCGTATCGATTCTTTTATATTTAGGCCAAAGAAATATCTATTCAAGCATGACGAAGAATGGAAACTCTCAAAAATGGAAAAATTATCAGAGAAATATGATACTATAGATATCTACGAAGATAAAGCTGACAACATAAGTCACATAAGGGATGGCTTGGGCAGCGATAAGGCAAAATACTTCCTTGTCTCAAAAAATTCGATAAGGCAGCTCTATAAAAGCGGTTGAATCTTTTAACCGTTTGCAGGAAACAATTAAACCGTAAAGCATCTGGTGCTTTGATTGGCAGAATACGCAAAAAAATGGCAGGGATACGACAACAAGAGCATAGTGCTCCAGGAGCTGATAGGCTTGAAGGTCACGGTCAAACGTTCCAGCGATTCCTCGCGCATAGGCCTTAAGGGAACCGTCATAGATGAGACGAAGTTCACATTAAGGGTAAAAAACGGGCAGAAAATCACCACAGTTCCGAAACTTGGCACAGTTTTTTCATTCAGGGCGGGAAGGAAAAGCTTCATTGTCGAGGGAAAGGAGATAAATTTCAGGCCCCACGAACGCATAAGCAAGGGACTCAAGTTCTACAAGGCCCGAAGCGTATGATTTTTATATATTATACATCTAATAATTAACTGCAATTTTATTGCTTTTCGGCCAATGGCGACTTCTGCCATAGCCAGCTGCTACAATGGCGCCCTATTTGCGCCTTTAAAATTTTGCAGAGTGATTAATTGGAATGCGAAGACCCTAAATGCCCGATACACGGCAGCGTCAAGACGCGCGGAAGCAGCATAGAAGCTGTTGTCGTCAGCGACAAAGCTGCAAAGACCGTAATAGTGGAAAGACCCTATACCACGTTCCTTAAGAAATACGAGAGGTCGCTCAGGAAATCATCAAGGATACCTGCTTACAACCCGCAGTGCATAGGCGCGAAAACAGGCGATACCGTTATAATAGAGGGCTGCAGGAGGCTTAGCAAGACTAAATCCTTCGTGGTTACGAAGATAGTGAAGAAAACTGGTGCTTGAATGAAGGGAATAACTACAAACATATCGAAAACTCTAGTGCCTGGTAGCATACTGATATGCGCGGACAACAGCGGCGCAAAAACGCTTATGATCATAAACAAGATAGGAAAGTCCGGCGCGCACAAGAGGATGGCAAGCAACGGCATAGGGGACATAGTTCTGGCGAGCGTGAAGAGCGGTTCTCCGCAGTACATAAAAAAGAAAGTAAGGGCCGTCATAATAAGGCAAAGGCATCCTATGAGACGCGCGAACGGCATGAGAATCAGGTTCGAAGACAATGCCGCAATATTGATAAACGACGCAAATCTGCCGGTAGCTACCGAAGTCAAGGGCGCTATGGCAAGGGAGGTCGTAGAGCGTTACATAAAGTTGGCGGGTATAGCCTCAAGAGTGGTATAATGATTAAAAGCGGCAAGCCGAGGAAACAGAGGAAATTCAGGTACAACGCCCCACTGCACCAGCTGCAGCACATGGCGCACGCACACCTAAGCAAGGATCTGAAACAAAAGCTGAAGGTTTCCATGCGATCCATACAGATATCAAAAGGCGACACGGTCAAGATCGTAACAGGATCAAAAAAGGGCACATCAGGCAAGGTGACTAGAGTAGACCTGAGGAAAGGCAAGCTCTTCATAGAGTCATACAACAGGAAAGACGCCAAAGGCAAGGAGAAGCCGATATCAATAAATATAAGCAATGTTTATATAACGGACTTGAACTTATCAGATAAAAAAAGGGCCCAAAAGCTCAAAGTCGCTCCCACCACAAGCGCAAAGCCCAGCGTGGAAGCAAAAGACGTGATTCAAAATGGCAAACAAAGGGAACAATAGGCACATAAAGTCTCTCAACGCACCGAGATTTTTCGGCGTTGCAAAGAAGGAATACAAGTACACTGCGAAGCCTAGGCCTGGAAGGCACAGCTTCGAGAAATCCATAGCGCTACAAACAATAATAAAGAAAACATCCCTTTTCTCAGGAACTGCAGAGTCCGTAAAAGCGATAAAGGCCATGCAGATAAATGTCAACGGGAGCAAGATTATCGATCCGAAATACCCTGTTGGGCTCAACGACACAATAAGCATAGAGCCGATAAGCAAGAAATTCATAGTCAGGATAAACAAACAGGGACAGGCAATACTCGAGGAATTGAAGAAGGGAGAAGAGGAAAGGCACGCCAAGGTAGTTGGCAAATACATCTCAAGCGGCAAAAAGCTCATGCTCAGGCTGCACGACGGCAGCATCATCAAAGCACCCAGCGATTCCATACATGTGGGCGATACGCTCACGTTTTCCGAATCCGGTGAGTTCAAGCAGCACCTTCCGCTCAAGGCAGGTGCAAAATGCATCGTAGTTGATGGCGTGCATGTTGGCGCAGGAGGCAAGATAGTCGGAATGGCAAAAGGCACGATGCATTCAGGGGCGGTAGCCACGGTAGAGCAGGACAACGGCGAGAAATTCGACACATTGGTCGAGAACCTTATAATAACAGGGTGAAGTTCATGGCAAAGCAAAACCCGACATCGAAGAACGAAAACCCTATGAGGCTTATACGCATAAACAAGCTCGTAATAAACATAGGCACGGGCAACGACGACAAGCTTCAGGCAAACGCAAAGAAGCTGTTGCAGCAAATATCGAGCTTTAAGCCTGCCGATTCCATATCAACCAAAAGGATACCGCAGTTCAAGATATCAAAGGGCGCAAAGATAGGTGCTTTCGTAACCGTCAGAAGCGCGTCGGCAAAAGCCCTTGCAAAAAGGCTGTTCGATGCTGTCGGGGACAAGGTTCCAGAGCGCAGCATACAGGACAACACAGTAAATTTCGGCATAAAGGAATACATAGACATAACAGGGATAAAATACGACCCTGTCATAGGCATGCTGGGCATGAACGTCAACGTCTCGTTCAAGAGGCCGGGATTAAGAACTGAGCTAAAGAAGCGCGCTAACGGCGTGGTGAAAAGGACCCACAGGCGCATAAGCAAGGAGGAGCTCAAATCATACTTGGAAAAGGAATTTGGAGTCACGGTAGAGGGTGCTGCTCAATGAAAGTTAGACCAGAAGAAAAATACAAGGGCAAAGGCATAAGGAAATGCAGGATATGCGGTGCAAGCCGCGCGCTGATACGCGAGCACGGGCTCTACGTATGCAAGAGATGCTTCAGGGAGGTTGCGAAAGACCTCAATTTTAAGAAATATGGCTGATTTGATGGTTGACAGACTCGCTGACACTATAAACAAGATAAAGACCAATGAGAACATCGGTAGGCAGGAATGCATAGTGTATTCCACCAAGCAGATAAAGGCCTTCGTCGATTTGCTCAAGGAAGAGGGCTATCTCGGGGACTACGAGGAGTTCACCGACAGGTACGCCAAGATGATGAAGCTAAAGCTCCTGAACAAGATCAACGGCATAGGCATAGTGAAGCCGCACTATTCGATGTCGAGCGAGGAGATAAGAAAGTACGAAGAGAGATACATACCAAGCAAGGATTTCGGCATACTGGTGCTCTCCACATCAAAAGGGCTCATGACGCACAGGAAGGCCAGGGAGCAAAGCATGGGAGGGCGTTTGCTTGCGTACGTTTACTGAAATTTGCATTTAAAGATTTATGGTAGTTTGATGACCGAAATAACATTGGCACAGGGCGTCAGCGCAACCCTTAGCGGTGACAAGGTAACAATAAAAGGACCCCTAGGCACCAACGAAAAGCAGTTCAACGACGCGCTTTTGAAGGTTGAGATAAAAGGCTCAAAGATACTTGTAGAACCGTCTCCGGTCAACAAGAAGTTCTTGAAAAAAGCCGCGACGGCAGAGCTTTCCCTCGTAAAGGAGCTTTCAAACGACGCTAACGGCGTGGTCAAGTATTTTGAGGTCAACATGGAAGCGGTGTATGCGCACTTCCCAATGACGATAGAAGTGAAGCCTGGCTTCATAAACATAAAGAACATGCTCGGGGAGAGGGCAGCACGCGTCGCACCTATAGTCGGCGCTACAAAAGTCGAAGCAAAGGAGAAAAAATTGCGCATATACGGGATAAAGCTCGAGGACGTGACCCAAACTGCCGCCAACGTGAGGAAGGCGTGCAAGGTAAAGCACAAGGACGAGAGGGTATTCCAGGACGGCGTGTACTACGCAATAGAATGAAGAGTTGAAGTTCATGGCGATAAAGAAACCGAATGTAAAGAAAAAGGGGCATCCCAAGTTCAATGTGCCTAACGCAGGCGCCAAAAACAGGAAGCATGTTCCGGAAAGGTGGCACAAGCAGCGCGGCCAGGACAACAAGAAAAGGATAAAAAGAGACTTCATGGGCGCTACGCCTACAATAGGTTACAAGAATCCGGCCAGCGTTTCAGGCGTGCGCGCCGACGGCAAGAGGCTCATGCTGGTCCACAACATGTCTGAGCTTGACAACGCACTGCGCAATCCGAAGATAAGCGCTTACAACATAGTTATATCCCATGACGTCGGAAAAAGGAAGCGCATCGAGATGTCGAAGATCGCATCCTCTAAGGGCGTCAAGATAGTGAATGGTGTTTACCAATGAGCATAAAACTCACGAGAAGGGTGGCTTCCGACATAATGAGGCGAGGCGAGCGAAGCATAAGGATAAAGCCTTCCGCGCTTGACGATGCCAAGAAAGCCATAACCCGCGACGACGTAAAGGACATGATAAAGAAGGGCAGCATATACGCTATTGTCGAAAAGCACAACATAAGCAAGTACGGCAAGGAGCTCAAGAAGAAGAGAGCCGAGGGGCGAAAGCGCGGTCCAGGGAAAAAGAAAGGCACCAAGAAATCGCGTTCAACAGCAAACCACATGAAAAGGATGAGGTCGCAGAGGAGGATACTAGCTGCCCTTAAATCCGACAAGACTATAGACAACGAGCAATACAAGGAATTCTACGCTTTGGTCAAGGGCGGCACATTCCAGACAAAGGCGACGCTCCTGAACCATATAAAAAGCAAGGGGGTAGAGCTAAGCCCTGAGAGGCTTGAAAAGCTCAAGCACATATGAGGTATTTTTATGAAAATCATCAAGAGGAGGCGCGCAAAATCGCTTACAAACTACAGAAAAAGAATCGCAATGCTTAAGGGAAGGCTCCCACGTGTAGTGATACGCAGGAGCAACAGGTCCATAACCGCGCAGATAATCGATTACAAGCCTGACGGCGACGTCGTAATGGCAAGCGCTGTATCAACAGAACTCAAAAACATGGGCTGGCTTCCGAAGTCAAACATACCTACTGCATATCTTACCGGCATGCTGTTGGCAAAGAAGGCAAGCGAAAAAGGGATAAAAGGTTCGATGATACTGGACATAGGCCTGCACAAGCCCATAAAGGGGAACGTCATATTCTCGGCTGCGAAAGGATGCAAGGACAACGGCATAGATCTGGTTTCGGAGATAGAAGCCGACGATGACAGAATCTCTGGCAAGCACATCGCGGAATACGCCAAGATGGGCTCGAAGAAGGGCACGTCGGAGTTTTCGCTTTACGAGAAATCCAAGCTCAATGTCAAGGAGCTAGACAAGCTTTTCGAGGGCGTGAAGGGTAAAATTACGATAACAAAGTGATTTTTTGAGAGGAAGAGGACGAGGTAATTATAATAATCAAGAAAGGCGCAGGGAATTTGATGTCGCCGCATGGGAGCCTGTTACGGCTCTTGGAAAGATGGTCAAGGCTGGGAGCATAACGAGCCTTGAGCAGATATTCGGCATGGGCAAGAGCATAGAAGAGAACGGCATAGTGGACGCGCTTCTGCCAAACATAAACAGCGAAGTGGTAGAAATAAGGAGCGTACAGAGGATGACTAGCAACAACAGGAAGCAGAAGTTCAGGGTCACGGCAATAGTCGGCGATGGCAACGGCCACGTGGGTGTCGGTGCGGCCAAGGACGTGGAAGTAAAGGCGGCGATAGATTCCGCAATAAACGCGGCAAAAAGGAACATAATACCCGTTACTATGGGATGCGGTTCATGGCAGTGCACCTGCGGCCAGCATCACAGCCTACCATTCGTGGTAAAGGGCAAGTGCGGCAGCGTAGAAGTCCTTCTAAAACCAGCGCCAAAAGGTCTAGGCATAGTCGCAAGCAAGCACGTGAAGCGCATGCTCGAGCTTGCAGGTGTAAAAGACATATGGAGTTTCTCCAAAGGCAGGACAAGGACCACATATAACGTTCTTATGGCAGTAATGGCTGCGTTCGAACACACAATAAACATGAAGAACCTGGAAAACTTCAATCGCTCCAAATAAAACTTTTACAACAGGTTAAATATTCCGTTTACCTGTTTTAAATGCTTTCGCTGCGAATGTAATATGTTAGATTAAACGTGATAGAATGAAGGTATATGTAGACAAACCCCTATGTACTGGATGCCAGCACTGCAAGGATGTTTGCCCAGTCGCAGTATTTGAACTAAGAGACAGGAAGAACATCGAAGAAGCCAACAAGGATACTGCTCCGGAAAACGCGCAATGGAAAGGCACTACAGAGCAGTCGATACTTGACAAGTGGTCAAAAGTGGAAGACGGCCACCACCATTTTGCCGATACGAATGACGGAACGAGCGGCGGGATATCGGTTGCGGTAAATGGCGATGCGTGCATACTTTGCCAGGCATGCCTCATACAATGCGAAGGGGAATGCATACACATAATCGATGATTCGGGAACCGAATACAAATCGATATACGCATGATTTCTCCGTTTTTATCGGTTGAATTGTTTGCGCTGGCCTTTTGCCAGTTCCTTTTTCTTATACTGTTCGCGGTGCAACAATGATAACATATATGGGCAAGGGATTCAGCGACAAAGAGTCCCTTGGCGTATTGAACAAGGACGTAAAAGAATGGTTCACCAAGAATTTCAAGGAGCTCACAATCCCGCAGAGCTTCACCTTCAAGCTCGTGAGCGAGCACAAGAACATACTCGTGGCTGCCCCTACAGGCTCAGGAAAGACTATGTCGGGTTTTGTGGCGATACTCAGCGACCTTTTCAACAAGGCATCAAGGGGCGAATTGAAGGAAGAGGTCTACTGCATATACATATCACCGCTCCGTGCGCTGAACAACGACATATACAAGAACCTGAACAAGCCTCTCGAGGAGATATACCAGCTTTCTTCAAAAAACGAAAAATCTTCGCATGTTACAATAGCTGTAAGAACTGGGGACACACCGCAGAAGGACAGGCAACGGCAATTAACTCATCCTCCCAATATACTGGTGACCACCCCCGAAAGCCTTGCGATACTTATAACCTCTGAAAAATTCTCCGAGAACCTGAAGAAGGTGGAATACGTCGTAATAGACGAGATACACGAGCTTGCGAATAACAAACGCGGCGTGCATCTGGCTTTATCGCTTGAAAGGCTCAGGAGCATGATAGGCCACGACTTCACCCGCGTAGGTCTCGGCGCCACGCTGTATCCCCTCGAGGAAGCGGCAAAATACCTTGTGGGTTGCGACGAGAAAGGCTCTCCGAAGGACTGCATAGTTGTGGATGCGTCATGGAGCAAAAAACTTGAAGTACAGGCAATAAGCCCTGTAAAGGACATGATATACACGCCTGACGAAGAGATAGAAGAAAAGACCTATGACATAATAAACGGGATAATAAAGAAGAGCAAATCCACGCTCATATTTACTAACACAAGAAGCGGTACCGAACGCGTTGTATTCAATCTCAAGAAAAAATTCGGGTACAACGAGGAAATAGCTGCGCACCACGGGTCTCTTTCAAGAGAGTCGAGGCTCGAGGTCGAGGAATTGCTGAAATCCGGATCGCTGAAATGCGCAGTGTCTTCGACAAGCCTGGAATTGGGCATGGACATAGGCAGCATAGACAACGTCATACAGCTTGGTTCGCCGAAAAGCGTTACTAGGGCAGTGCAGAGGATAGGGAGGGCTGGCCACAAATACAAATCCGTCGCGAAGGGAGAAATAATAGTGCTCAACAGGGACGACCTGGTTGAGTGCAGCATAATGCTTGATGCGGCATTAAAACGTCACCTCGATTCGTTCAGGGTGCCAATGAACGCGTTGGACATATTGGCGCAGCACATAGTAGGCATGTCGATAATGAAAAAGTGGGACGTCAAGGACGCATACGGTGTGATAAAGTCAGCATATCCGTATTCAAGCTTAAAATACGAAGATTTTATTGACACAGTAAGATACCTTGCAGGTGAATACGTAGGTCTTGAAAGCAGGCGCGTATACGGTAAAATCTGGTATGACGAAAAGGAGCATACATTTGGCAGGAGGGGAAAGATGATACGCCCGATATACATGCTGAATCTCGGCGCCATACCTGACGAGGTATCTGTAAACGTTTTCGATTCAAAGACAAAAAGGTGGATAGGGAACATAGAGGAGGAGTTCCTGACAAGGATGAAACAGGGCGACATATTCACCCTGGGCGGAAGGCTGTACAGGTTCGAATACGCAAAGGGCATGCGTTGTTACGTGACGCCCGCTACATCATCGGCCCCAACAATACCTCCGTGGTTTTCGGAGCAGCTTCCGTTGAGCTACGAGCTCGCAATCGAAATCGGGAAGTTCCGGGCGTCCATGTCTGTAGCAATGGCCAAGCATTTGAAAAAAGGCACGCTCAATCTGAAATCGAAGGTTCCTAAAGATATGGAATCAATGCTTTCGGCACTGCCGATGGACGGCAACGCTGCAAAAGCGATATACGGCTATTTTGTCGAGCAACAGCTGTTCGCAGGGGCAGTTCCCAACGACAGGCTGATACTCATAGAGATAACCGCAGATCCAAAAAGCGGGCAGAACCTTGCTATATTCCATTCGCTCTACGGCAGGCGCATAAACGATACGCTTTCCAGGGTGATAGCCATACACATAGGCAGGAAGCTTGGCACTGATGTGGGCATAATGATAAACGACAACGGCTTTCTAATAAATACCGAATCCCGCCTAAAGCCCTCTGACATAGAGGACGCGATAAGTGCGATGGTCTTGCATGACCCGGAGCCGCTTCTAAGGGCCAACATAAGGAAAACCGAGATAATGAAGCGCAGGTTCAGGCACGTTGCCGCAAGGAGCTTCATGATACTGCGCAATTACAAGGGCTACAAGCTTCCTGTTGGCAGACAGCAGGTAAACGCAACACTGCTCATAAAAGCTGTGGAAAGCATAGACAAGAATTTCCCTGTGCTCAAGGAAACATACAGGGAAATCTTCGAGGAGGTAATGGACCTGCCAAGGACAAAAGCGCTCCTTCAGAGCATAAAATCCGGCGAGACAAAATACAAGGTCATAAAGACCCAGATCCCGAGCCCATTCGCACATTCAATGATAACATTCGGCCACGCCGATGTTGTTCTGATGAAGGAAAGGCACGAATATCTGAAATACCTGCATAAGATGGTAATAAAAAGGATAAATACAACCAAACGATAGATAAAATGATGCTTAGCGAAGACATAGAGCTGCTCGACGGTCTGCCTGTGGCGTTCATAAAGAGCCTCAACGCTATCGTCGTTGCCGACATGCATCTTGGTTACGAGGGAATGATGGCCAAGAAAGGAGTCCTGATACCTAAGGTCAACTTCAAGAAAATGACCGAGACCATGACCGCAGCTATAGAAAAGACCCACGCCAAGAAGCTCATAGTCAACGGTGACATAAAGAACGAATTCTCAAAGGTTGACGAGGAGGAGTTCAACGAACTTTACGATTTCATAATGTTTGTAAGAAACGCAGGAATAGAACCCATACTGATAAAGGGGAATCATGACAACTTCGTGGAAAGATATCGCGAACCTTTTAAGCTATTGGTGTACAGACAGCAGGCAGTGATAGGAAAATACCTGTTCTTCCACGGCGAAGAGCTGCCACTCATGGACAAAAGCACCAAGGGCGTCAAGGCGATGTTCATGGGCCACGAGCATCCGGCCATAGGGGTTATAGATGCTATCGGGAAGCACGAAAGGCTGCGCTGCTTCTTATATGGAAAATATGGCCGCATACCTCTGATAGTCATACCTGCGCTGAACTTTTTTGCAGGCGGAACCGAGGTTAACATGGTGCCAAAATCCGAGCTTCTTGCACCCATGTTCAAAAAAAACGACATAGACAAGATGCATGCCATAGCGGTGGGCTACGGCTCAACAATAGATTTCGGAACAGTGAAAGAACTCAGGAAGCTTAATCTATGAACCTTATATCCACGGAAGTATGTTGAGCAGCAGCGCTATAACCACAACAGCAGTAAGTATGTTTACCGTTCTTTTGCTAAGGCTGTTTGCATAAATCCTCCACCCGTCAAATCCTGGAACTGGCAGCAGGTTTACCACTGCTATGAGGAAATTTAGCATGAAGGATATGCCGAAGAGCGAGTAGAAGAAATACGCAATCCCCTTCAGCGGGGTATTTGTTACCGGAAAATACTTTTCGTACAGATTGACCCCAACAACCCCTCTGGATGTGCCGTTGTACGATTTGGCCACGAAGGTGTAATTGCCGGTATTCGCCGCTATACTTACGAGCGAACCAACCTTATCGTTTACCGCTGCATTTTCCAGCTGCGTGAGATTGCTTACGTGGTGGCCGTCCCAGGCAAGGATCTCAGTACCTGGCTTTATGACGTTGTAAGCGGGATAACCCGGCGTTGTGGAATAAACAAACACGCCGTGCCCGTAGACGTTTGTAAGTATATACGGGAGCATTATGAGCATAGGTATTAGAAATATGATCATAGCGAGGAAGTTCGAGGAAACGCCAGCGGAGAATATCCTGTTCTGCTTGTCCTTCTTAAGCTTCACGACCTCCCGCTCGTCAGGTTCGACAAAAGCCCCAACGGGTATGACCCCGAAAAGCAACACGCCTACAGATTTCAGCTTTACCTTGAAAGACCTTGCGAGTATCCCGTGCGAGAACTCGTGTATTATCAATATTATCGCAAGGGAGAGCACCCCGCTGAAGAGCGGAAGGTCTATCCCAGGTATTACTGGTGCAACTCCTGGAGTTTGGCTGTGCAGCGGCGCTATGGAGTTAACCGATATCGATTTTATTACAGCTTCTACTATTGTACCTGCATTTGCAATGAGCAGGGCTATTATGTAACCGGAAAATCCGGTGACAATTACTATCGCTTTGAGTACGTATTCCAGGTAGTACGCTCCTGGGTAAGTGAAGTTGTACACGAGTGCAGAAATGCTGGGTATCGTGGTAGAGAATTCTGCGCTTGATATGAGGTTGAAGCGAGATATGTTTATGAAAAGCAGCGCATACGACGTGAAAGGCAAAACAAATGCAAGTATAAGTATGTTGCTTATTATCCCGACAGCATAAACCTTCTTCGAAGCCCTGCCTCTTATCAACGGGTACGATAGCAGGCCGAACCCCAAGACCATACCCCACATGGCGAGCAGGTTCCAGAAATGCGAATATTTCTTTGCAAGGATGTCTATCTCGCGTATTCCGTGCCTCCCGCTTAACATTACCATCCCATAGCCGCCTTTCAGGGAGAGCAGCTTTTTGATCGCCATGCCAGAAGCCATCAAGACAGCCAGCGCGAGAACAACCTGCAATATTACTCCGATGTAATAAGCGTAATAATCCAGGTATATAAACGCAAAAACCACAAGCGCGATAGCTACTGCGGCAATTCTCTTATAAAAAAGGAAATGCTCTGCTGGGTCTCCCGCACCTGCCCTCTTTCCCATAGCCACTAAAGCGCCTCGAATGCAAGTAGATTTGCCAATAAAGCTATTTAGCGTTTAGCCTATGTGACTGAGGCAGTTTGCGAATTGTTTGCGTGTCTATCCGTTTGCGTAAAAAGGGAAACAAATCTAAATGTTTCTTTACAATCAGTAAGCGTGCATAAGCGCACTGGTGGTCGTTTGGGCATAAAAATGTGGTACTACAAGCATTTTGACGAGGACAAACTTCTTGAGGAGCTTTCAAAGCCCGATGAGGGTGAATATGTGGCGGTCAAGGAGGGGAATATGGTCACGAGGGTCAGGAAGGAGGAACTCGAAGAGTACATGAGGATGACCAGGGAAAAAACCGGACGATACGCTGACAAATAAAAAGCGTAACCGCATTAGCTATTTTTACGTGCCAGGTATCAAAGCATAAGCTACTTTTGTATAAGAATATATAACTTGCCCGACATTATACTCTGGGTGTGATTCGATGGAGGAATGCGAGCTTTGCGGAAAGCAGACGGACGTCGCTTATGTCGTGGCAATAGAGGGCGTTGAATTCAGGGTATGCCCGCGCTGCGCACATGGCAAGAAGGTGGTTGCCGAGCCCAATAGCGGGCGCAAGCAGAACAGCTATGGCAACTATACCAAGAAAGAAAAACGGGATACTGATGACAACGGTCCGGAACTTGTAGACAACTACGGCAGGGCTATAAAGGAATCCAGGGAAAAGCTCAAGATGCCGCTTAAGGTCCTCGCGGAGATGATAAACGAGAAGGAAACGTTCCTTGCGCGCGTAGAGGAAGAAAAGACTACGCCCCCTATGGCACTGGTCAAAAAACTGGAAAAAGCCCTAGCAGTAAATCTCATCGCGCAGGAAAAACCGGAGGCCAAAACGCATTCCATAGGGCAGCATGGCAGTGCAACGCTGGGCGATTACGAAACAAAATGAGGAGTGCCGATGGCAGTAGACTTGAGCAAGCTCATAACTCGAGAAAAGATAGAAATCAGGCAGCTGTCAGGGAAGACCATTGCCATAGACGCGTACAACGTACTGTACCAGTTCCTTTCAATAATAAGGCAGCCTGACGGCACGCCGCTAAAAGATTCAAAAGGGAGGGTCACAAGCCACCTCTCAGGCCTGTTCTACAGGAGCATAGAGCTGGTGCAAAACGGGGTAACTCCCATATACGTATTCGACGGCGTGCCCTCAAAGCTCAAGATGAAGACCATAGAAGCCAGGACTAGGCGCAGGGACGACGCTTATAATGCATGGCTCGAGGCAAAGTCAAAAGGCGCGTTGGAAGCCGCAAGGACGTACGCACAGCAAAGCACAAGGGTCGACAAGGCCATAGTCTCAAGCGCAAAGGAGCTGCTCGAGCTCATGGGCATAGCCCACATAAACGCCCCTGGCGAGGGAGAGGCCCAGGCAAGCTATATGTCAAAACAGGGCCTTGTATACGCTGCTGCGAGCCAGGACTACGACACGCTGCTGTTCGGCGCCCCTACGATAATAAGGAACCTTACTCTTTCGGGAAGGAGGAAGCTCCCGATGAAAAACGTGTACGTGGAAGTTGTCCCTGAGCGCATAACCCTTTCGGAAACCCTTTCGGCGTTGGGAATTTCCAGAGAACAGCTCATATGGATAGGCATAATGCTGGGTAACGATTTCAACGACGGGATAAAGGGCATAGGCCCGAAAACCGCCCTTAAAATAGTAAAGGAGGCAAAAAGCCTCAAGGAGGTCGAAGCAATAGTTAGCGAAAAGTTCAAGGCGCAGTTCCAAACAGATGTAGGCGAAGTGGAAGAGCTTTTCAACAATCCCGAAGTCGAGGAGCTAACCAAAGAAGAACTAGAAAACATGCTCTCGCTCAAGCCCAACGTTGACGACATAATGCGCATGATGTGCGCGGACTATGAGTTCTCGGAAAATCGCATAGCCAAATTTGCGGAAACGCTTGCCAAATTAAGGAATGCATCTAAGCAGGAGGGCATATCGAAGTGGTTTTGAACAGCCGTACCAATAAAGGTAAACGCAGTTATGCCGCTGCTGCAAAGCTTTTTATATCTCGTTCAAAAAGTAAAGGTGTGGCGATTTTATGCCAAGGAAGAAGAGTAAGAACGACAACAACGATGGCGTTCCTGATATAGAAAACCTGATAAAGCTGATTGCAAAGACGTTAAAAGACAACATGGATTCCGAAGACATGAACAACATAGCCAAGGAGTTCGGAATAAACATAAAACTCTCCACAAATGGCATGGATCTCAAGCCGATGCCGCCAGGCCCTAACCACATTGCAAAGGACTTCAAGCCCGTGCAGCCTATCCAGCCACCTCAGCTGCCACCAGTGCAGCCGAGCGAGCCCTTCGTTGAGACTATATACAAGAAGGATTCGGTGGTTGTTGACGCAAGCATGCCCAACGCGAAGAAGGAGGAAATAAACGTTATAGCCTCGCAGGGTATTCTCATAATAGAGATGAACAGCAAGGGGATGGCGTTCAGCAAGAAGATACAGCTCGAGGCCAACGTGGACCCGGAAAAGGCAACAGCAACATACAAAAACGGCGTCCTTGAAATAGTTTTGCCTGTAGTACAGGTAGCTTATCAAAAGGATTTCAGGCTGAGCATAAAGTGAGCCAATCAAAAGCAATAAATAAGCTAAAGTCGGAAATAAAGCTATCTATGGTGCTTTAATGCAGAAGAAAGTAACTAAATCAAACAGGAAGATAGGTAAGGATTACAGGAACAAGCAGAAGGTAAGCAGGCTCAAGAAAGAGCACCGGAAGAGGCTTAAGGCCTCAAGAAGGAGGGGCAAGATAGCGGGCTAAGTCCTTCTAGATTATGTCCAGGTACATCTTGTCGTTGAACTCGTAGGCTATAGTATCATCGTCCATGCCTATATGACTGAGAAGCTCGTTCTTGCTCTCGAATTTTTTTATCTCTGTAGCGAAGTCGAGCATGTAAATGCCGTTGAACTCATAGTACAATATTGGGTTGAGCCGTTCGTTTTTTTCTGTTATCAATATCTTTGCCGAAGGGTTTCCCAGCGCTATCAGCAGGCTGCACAGCAGCGTATACCTATCAAGCTTTTCGCCTGCGCCGAATTCCAGGGTTTCTGAAGGTTCGAGCCAGAATTCCACAGGGAGCACTATGGGCTCTATGTTCTTCTTCACAAACTCGTACGCCATTATGCTGGCAGAGTAAAAGTCTTTATCGTAGCTATACTGCTCGAAGCTTTCCATTATCTCCTTTGCCTTCTTGGAGACTTCCTGGTCCTTTGGCGTCACGAGCCTTGGAAGTTCCGCCACCGATATGCTCTCGTCTTCCCCTATATAGCTGTTATACCTGTTTATTATCCTAAGGTATATCGCATTAAGCTTCCTG
Organism: Microcaldota archaeon; assembly: GCA_021797495.1. Taxonomy (GTDB): domain Archaea; phylum Micrarchaeota; class Micrarchaeia; order Micrarchaeales; family Micrarchaeaceae; genus Micrarchaeum_A. Next base: position 13,129 of record JAJZZO010000002.1, on the reverse strand, counting down.
AGCCTGTCAAGCTCCCTAAGCATGTCCGTGCCTTCTTCAGCCATTCCAAACACTTATGCAGATACCTGGTAGCGAAATGATAAATGCTTTGCCATGCGCATAGAAATTGGCACGAACTCTTTCTTGGATGTTGAAACTGCTTATGTCAGGCTGCCTTACTGTCAGAACCGCAGGGTATTTCATTGGCGGATTCTTCGTGTTTGCCGTTATCTCTTCCAGTGTATTGTTGCTTTTACTGGATTATACAAGGCAGGCACAAAAGGTATTTAAACACGTCAGTCCAATTTTGCTTGAAGTATAAATATTTAGGTGATTTTGATGGGAGGCGGAAGCGGAGCTTAATTTTTAGGCGATTCTAATGGGAGGCAGCAGTGGTGCGTAATATTTAGGTGATTTTGATGGATGGTGGACACGGAGGATAACAAATAATGTTAATAGTATTTTATTCCTATTCCTCGGTTTCAGTTTTATAATCGTACTCTTTAACTAATGTCTCATATGGCCATGTTTTTATTGTATCTATCTTTCGAAAGCCAAGATTCCCTACCAAAACATCGGTAACAACAGAAGTCTTTACTAGTGAACCTTTTACCTTTTGCCTGATAATATCCTCTGCTTTGTCTAGGTTGCCATTGCTGAATATCGGTGTAATTAGCATAACCCCATATGGCGAACCTATATCGCCTTCAAATAGGTACCTGTTTAATGGCTCTTTTCCATCCAATATGAGCTCTTTTAAATAGTCCTCTCTGTGTTCGTTGAACAATCCGATATTGCGTTGCTCTGCGATGAATATACCTACGCCTTTTGCTGGTGGCTTTTTCATATACATAGTGATACGCAATAGCATTCTGTTATTAACTAATTCATGGTACGTATACTGTGCGGAACCGTTCTTGAGGTGATATTTCTCATCAATCTCCGAGAATTTAACAAGACCATTGCTGTTTAACTCCTTCAGTGTTGCATATTCCCTTAGAAATATCTGACCTTTTTGCTTTCTTGGATGCTCTTTGCTCCTATGCCATACTCTCTCTTTCAATGCGTCGAAGAAACTGTCACGGAGCGGTATAAAACCAGTTCCTATCCCGTAATAACTTGCATACCATTTTGCCGGATAATGCGACAGTACGTTGTGTGATCGCAAGCCATATATAATATCCTCGGCGTCCCTAGGCGTTTTAGCTATGAGAAAGATAAAAAGATCGTATGTGCCTCTTGTCGAAACGGCCAGCTGAACAAATGGGTTACTTTCCAAGACACGCTTAAGTCCATCTATATCCGGCCTTTTATTTTTGAATTTTACTATTACTATATACCTGTTTAAATCAAATTGCTTTAAGAACCAATAATCCATAGTATAAACTATCTCGTATTTTTTTTCCAATTTCTTTATCCAGTATGACGTTGTTGAATAAGGTAGCCCTACTCTCCTACTTATCTCTGCAACACCGTCTCTTGGGTTAGTGCTAAGCTCTTTTAGAATTAGGGGTTCATATTCATTCTCGAAATAGCTTCTCTCATTCTGATTTTCTAACCTATTTAACCTGTCTATATACTCATCCAGGTTTTTTACTCCCTTTATAAAACCTTTCCTTCGTTTTGGCTCTACTAATTCGCCGCCAAAGGTTATTTTGCCTATATATAGCGTAAGCAGCGTATTGCGCTGTTTAACCTTGTCCCATTTTGGCATTGTCTCATACACATAATATCCATCCCTTTTTTTGTATAGCGCGATGTGGTGTGTATGCTCCTGCTTTAGTGTATCAATCACACTTTTTACCTTAGCGTCTAATTCCATTTTTCCCGCCCGTTTATAATACTTATATAAATTAATATTTAAAATATATTATTAAATTTTTATATACTCTATTATGCCTATATTATATAAGTTAATATATAGATTTATTAAAATCTAAAAGCAATTTTTACTATCTAAGTTTATAAACAATAACATTTTACCATAAACCCATTTATAAAAGCTATGCCGTAATATTAATCAAGCCAGGGGGTCGGGAATGGAAAGTATTAGTTTCATATCCGAATTTTTCTATGTTCTAAAGTGCCCACCATGCAACTTCGCTGCCTCCTGGCTTTCCACCCACACTGTTTTTTCACATTTTTCTCTTTCTATGGACTCTTCGCAATCGCTAATGAATAATTATGAAATATAATGACAAAGGGGTAAAAAAATGGATAGGGATAAGAAAAAGAGAAGGGTATGCAAATTGCGCAGCAGGAATGACTTCCTGCACAGCTTCTTCTTCATAAAACCGCAGAAGAACACAGACATAAACGATCTTGCTAACAGGCTAATTGATATAGACGACGTAGAGGAGGTATGCGTCACGGAGGGCTCCATAGGCTACATGGTTAAAGCGAAATTCGACGAGAAGACATATGAACAGGTAGAGAAATCAATAGCCAGCATTGCAGGCCCCAGATACGGAAAATTCGTAAGCGCAATAGAACTCAAAAAGGCGATGAAATGATGTTCAGAAATAACAAAGAGATAGAGAAAGCGGTAAAGAGTTACATGCAAAACGATTCGGAGATAAGAGAGGCCGCGGAGCTTTTGTACTATAAAGTAATAAGGAAATACCTTAAGGAAAAATACGGCGGCGAAACTTTTTGAGGTGTTTATGCATGCTTAACCCTATAAAGAGAATAAGGTACTGGAAGTTGGAGAGATTCCTTGAAAAGGATTCAGCCAACGCAAGGCCAGTGGTCATAGTAAAGGAAAGGGAAAACGTCTATCGCTTCGTCTGGGCAGATGAGATGCATAGGTGAACAGATAAATGTTTCAACCTATATAAGAAAACTGCCCAAGGTTTCTCCATATGTGCTAAATCACAGCAGGAGTTGAACCAGTGAACATCTTCGGTAATTTTGGCAAATGCAGTAAACTTTGCACTTAAAACCACTTCTACCCTAGCCGAACTATTCCAACAAAAGTTTATACTACTATTTTCTAATGGAAATGCACCAATAACAAGCTATTTATGGATTTTACTTTGCATTATATTGCGTATTGGTTATGTTGTGTTGTATAAAATATCAATACGCAACAACGGAATGGCGGTGCAATGCCGAACAAGGAGCTGGCAGAGATATTCGACGAGATAGCCGACATGCTTAGCGTAGACCAGAGGCCGACGGCAAGGTTCGAAGTGCGGGCTTACCAGAATGCCGCCATGGCAATCTCGTCCCTTGACGAGGACATAGCAGAGCTGTACAAGCGCTCTGGAGTCAATGGCCTCATGTCCATAAAAGGCATAGGCAAGGGCCTCGCAGCTAAGATAGAGGAATACATCAAGACCGGCCATGTTAAAAAATACGAGGAGCTCAAAAAGCAATACCCAATAGACTTCGCCAACATGACAAAGGTTGGCGGCAGCGGTGCCAAGAGGGCGATAATGCTCTATCAAAAGCTCGGTGTAAGGAACATACCGGAGCTCAAGGAGGCCATAGAGGCGCACAAGCTCATGGGTCTCGAGGGCTTCGGCGAGAAGAGCGAACAATTGCTCGAAAAGGGCATAGAGATGCTCGAAGGTTCAAAGGGCCGTTTGCTTCTCGGGGATGCGTTGCCTGTTGCCGAATCCATAATATCCAGGCTCAAGGAATCCAAACTGGTTGATAAAGCGATAATATGCGGCTCCACAAGGAGGATGAAAGAAACAATAGGCGACATAGACATACTGGCAATATCAAAGGACCCTGAAAAGGTCATGGATCTTTTTACTAGTATGAAAGGCGTAACAAGCACGGTAGTAAAAGGTCCGACTAAATCCACAGTATGGCTGGATATGGGCACTACCTGCGATCTGAGGGTAATTGCACCGGAAAGCTTCGGCGCTGCTATGCAGTATTTCACCGGGAACAGGGAGCACAACGTGGAAGTCCGTAAAATCGCCATATCGAAAGGCTATAAGCTCAATGAATACGGGCTTTTCGACAAGAATGACAATGTCATATCAGCAATAGATGAAGTCGATATATATTCAAGGCTCGGCATGGACTGGATAGAACCTGAGATGCGCGAGAACAGGGGAGAAATAGAACTGGCGAAGAAACACAAGCTTCCAACGCTTGTAAGGCTTCAGGACCTGCGTGGTGACCTGCATTCGCATACTGCAGAGACTGACGGAACAAATACTTTGGAGGAGATGGCAAATGCTGCAATCTCCCATGGGGTGAAATATCTCGCGGTAACAAACCATACGAAAAGCCTTAAGGTGGCCCACGGCATGGACGAGAAAAGTTTTGAAGAATTTTTCAAACGCATAGATTCGATTAACGACAAACTTTCAGGAAAGCTCACTATACTGAAAGGCGCTGAGGTCGACATACTTAAAGACGGCACGCTCGACCTAAGCCCCAAAGCATTGAAAGCCATGGACTGCGTAGTTGCCGCGGTGCATTCGAACTTCAGTATGGACATAAATTCAATGACGGAGCGCGTATCAAAAGCCATAGATTCTGGTTACGTAAACATACTCGCACATCCTACAGGCAGGATAATAAATGAAAGGGAAGCTTACAAGATAGACCTGCGCAGGATAGCCGAAAAAGCCGAGGAGCGCAACGTCATAATGGAGATAGATTCATACCCGAGCAGGTTGGACCTGAACGATTCCTCGATATTCGCCATAAAAGACTACAAGATAAAGTTTTCTGTGGATTCCGACGCACACAGCATCTCGCATTTCGATTTCCTAAGGTATGGCATAGGCATGGCACGCCGCGGCTGGCTTCAAAAGCGCATGGTGGCAAACACGCTACCTCTGCACTCGTTGAAAAAACTGCTCAAAAAATAACCCTACATGAACTTTAGCAGGTTAAACTGCTTGTCATCCTTTATCTGCACCGCGCCAACCTGTCCGAACACCGCTTCTATCTCCTCCTTCAAAAGTATTATCCTCTGTTTTATGTACGGCTCGAGCTCGTATCTGTCTGCCAGGTTTATCGCCGTGTTAAGGTATTTTTCTATACCTCCTTTAGATATCGTAAGCAGCAGTTTCCCGCTGCATCTTGTGCATACTCCCTTGAGCGGCACGCGCCTGTACTTGGCGTTGCATTTCACGCATCTGAACCCCTGCCTTGAATACGAATGCAGGTTTCCCATTAAATCGGGTATGAAGTGGCTCAGTATGAGCCTCCTCGCCGTGTCGCGTTTGTCTATGCTGTAAAGCTTGTCCATGAGGCTGAACTGCATCTCTATCTTGTCATTCATTGTCTTCAATGTAGTGTACGAGCTCCTTTTAGGTGCCTTTGCCACGGCGCTTATTCCAGACAAGTGCGTGAATTTTATGTTCGAGTATATGGAATCCTTTTCAAGCCTGTCTCCCACTATCTCCACTTTTACCTCTCCTGGAGCGGGATACGAATATGTTTTGTCGTAAAACTCTACTCCGTAGCTGTCCACTACTTCCATGGCGTGCGCTTCGTCGTCCACCTCTTCGGGCTTTACGTTTACGGTGAGAATAAGCGGCGCGTCCATGGTACCACCTACCGTCGTAGGCATATAATGTTTCGAGAAGTTTACCAAGGCGTCAAGCAGCATCATCGTTGTGTCTTCGTCGCCGTCGCAGTTTCTCCTCCTTGCGGATATAAGATACGGGTGCGCGAAACCTACGCTCGCATCGGTGAAGCCTATTATGCGTCCCAATACTCCTGCAGAGGTATGCGGCGAGAGTGTTATAACGTAGTGGCCCACAAGATCCTTCTGCTCCGAAACGTTATAAAATTTATCCAGGTCGTAAAGCCTTACAAGCATATCGTCCATGAATTTGGTGACGTTGACGAAGTATTCCGCTCCTCTCCTGTTGAGTATGACGTCCTGGTGCATGATCTCCACAAGCTGGTCTCCTCTTTCGAGGGGGTTTCCGAGATAATCCCTGTCGTATCCCAATCCTTTCAGGGTTTCAACGTCGGTAGCTATCTCGTCCGGGTAAAAATGCGTTATCGGGACGTCGGTTGCATCGAACCTTGACGTGCCGTCCTTGAATATGAAAACGTTGTGAGCGCTTCGGAGCAGTCCTTTCTCAAGCGGCTCCGCAAGCTTGTCGGCGTTCGACAAGCCCTTTACACCCTTTACGAGCTTGGGCATCTGCTGCATGCCGAGCTTTTTCATGGCCCTGTTCATCTCCTCCACTATGTTTATCTGCTTGGTCTCCCCGGCGCTCATGCTTCCGCCGCATTTCTTGCATTTTGATTCTGTTCCGAAATTCCCGCAGAGCTTGCACTTGCGCATGATTTCCGCCCTGCACTTGTGCTCCTCGCAATAGAACGAGTTTATGTATTCTCCGCCCACTGTGCATATATGCCTTGCAAGCTCTATGCTTATATTTGGCGAATTAAACTTCTTGCCCTGCAATATGTATGCCTTTGATATGCTCCTCTCCTTGCCGCCATATTCTTCTATCGGAAAAAGGATATGCGGCGCTGGCTTCATGAGCCTCTCTTTCGCCTTCTCAGGCCTTCCCATCCTGCCTCCAACCTTGGTGGAGCGCTGCATTATCCTGAATTTTGCAAGCTTGTTTAGCATTTCAAGCGAACTTTGTGCCCTAAGCGCATCCTCGGGGATCTCCCTTCCCTGCGCTATCCTGTTTCCTTCCAGGATGCCGAAGCTCACCACAAGCGATTTGGCGGTGTCGCCGTCTATATCTATACTCTCGCTCCTGTCCACATGTGGTATGCACGCCCTCTCGAGCAGCTCCCTCGCTTTCCTTGTGCTCTCCCCGCTTATTGTTATCTTTTCCAGCTTCTCAAGCGTATCAGCGCCGTTGAAGAAAGCCTCCTTCACGGTTTCGACAAGGCTGAGCATGTCTTCGGTGTTTATGTCGGAATAATCATAGATATACCGCGGATGCATGGGCACCCCGTATCTCTTGGAAAGTTCAAGAGCGTCGTTGAAGGATTCAACTACAGGTTTGCCTTCGAAACCAGAAGCCTTTAGCTGTAGCTCCCAGTACTCCTCGACATAACTCGTCGGGGAAAGCGGAGTGTTTGTTTTCTTGAAATCCCCATACGTGACAAGAATGTCCCCTACAGAAAGTATCTTCTTGATGTGCGGCTCCAGCCTTTTAGCCTCGTCTACGTCGTTTATCCTGAAGGCCTCGCCCGTGTCAAGTTTCACGAACGGCCCCTCTATGCTGTCCACCGGCACGGCGACACATCCTTTTCCAGGCTTTTCGACCTTGAGCTGGGTGCCAGTGGCTATGAACTCATCCATAAGGTACATCGTGGCAGGGCTGAAGCCTTTGGAGGCTATTCCGGTAAATCTGCTCCTTCCATACCTGAGCCTGAACGCCCCTGGGTGTTCGGGATATGCGAATATTGGCCTTCCAGCCACGAGCTCCTGCAGGAACACCGCGCTTTTGGAATCTTTCTGCTGCTGTCCCTGCTGCGATTTTTCCACCTTTATTATCTGGTTGAGCCATGACCAGTCCAATCCCGCGCCCTTCGTGTATTTCAGCACGCTCTTAGCCTTCTGCGCTATACCCTCGCACGAAACCAAGCATATGCCGCTCCTTATCCTGTTGGATATAAGCTGCGGCTTTCCGTCTGCGTCAAGCCTCGATACGTTCCTGTGTATGCTTATCTCTATCTGCTCCGAAGCCAGCCCGTCTATGCATACCGGGCAGTTCTCCAATATTATCCTTATGTCCTGTTCCGGGGGCAGGTACTGCAGCCTCGCAACCCTTGAATTGTAAATCTGTATCTCTTCAAGATATCTTTCTATCTCAGCCTTTGTGGCTTTGTACGCGCCTATGCCCAGTATTCTCCTTCCGTAATCGGCTAGCGCAACCGAAAGCGCAGCGCTTGTGCCTCCAGCGCCCCTTATGGGGCCTGCATATAATATGGCTGCATAATCACTTCCGTCAGGGTTTCTGTGTAGCTCTATTCCCTGCAATCCTTCGGTGGGTGCCACCAATATGCCCTCTGTCAATACTGCCAATCCGACTTTGGTGGCCATGGAAAGCCTTTTGCTCGGCTCGTCGGCAAATACCTCGTTCGTGCACATCTCCTTTACCATGGCGAACGCCAGCTCCTGCCTTGATTTGCCGTCGGAATTCTTTTTTATCAGTTCTGCGAGGCCCTTCAAGCCTATTATTCCCTCTACCCTCGAGGCAAGATCCGGCGCGGGGGTTATCTCAACGAACGGCTCGGGATCATAACCCCTGGCTTTCGCTTTTGACGCCAGCTCGAACACGGTCTCGAAGTTTCTGTGGAGCTCCGCGAAATAATCATGTATGTCCATAAAACTACCTATTGAAGTCTATAGAGGTGACGCTGTAGTCCTTCGCCCTGAAAACAGGCATTATGCATGGAGTCGGTATGTGCCCCTGCCTTACCTGGAAATCGGTCCTGCCCTGCCATGTGCCGCTGTTTACTATGGTTACTCCGTGATATTTCATCATGCCGTTTTTGTGTATGTGGCCCATGTGGAGTATGTCGGGTATGGTGTCCATTACGAGGTTGTCGTTCTTCGAAGGCACTATTATGTTCCCTCCATATATCGGCGAGAGATGCCGTCTCTTAAGCAGTTCCATCATCGCCTTCTCCGGCACGGCGTAGCTGTTGTTAGGGATTGAACTTATTATCGAATCAAGAGAGGTACCGTGATATCCTAGCACATCAAGACTATGCAGGTTCATATACGTGGGATTCGACACTATGTGTACGTTGTCCTTTTTGAAATCGCCAATAAGCTCCTGCGGCAGCGGCGGCTGCGGCTCCGCTCTTTGCACCGCGTCGTGGTTCCCCGGCATTATGAAAACGTGGATGTAATCTGGTATCGCATCCATGAAATCAAAAAGCATTTTGTACTGCGTGTACATGTCGGATACTGCTAAGTCTTTGTCCTGGTTAGGGTATACTCCAATGCCGTCAGCGGCGTCGCCGCTTACGATGATGTACTTTATGCTGCCCACAAGCTCCATCTGGCTGTGGTCGGCATCGCCGTTGAGCCACCTTATCATCTTCGAGAAATTCTTTTCCATGAAAAGTTTGCTCCCCACGTGTATGTCTGAGAGGAACGCGATGCTTATGTCCTCTTCGATTTTTTTCTGCTGTTTTATAGGGACGTCAGGCCATACTATGGAATTGGCTATGACGAACGGCCCTGATATCTTGCCCTTTATTGCTATGACCTCGTCATTGGTCAACGAGTTCGCATTCACGTAAAGCTCCTGCGCATCCTTGGAGCTCCCGTTCATGAAGATGACCTTTGCGTAATCCTCTTCATCTTCAAGCTCCAGCATAAGGTTGTTGTTCTTTGTGATTATCTTCCTGCTCACTATGCCTAGTATGTAGACCTCTCTTCCCGAGGCATAATCCTTTATGTGCGAGAGGTTCTGGAGGAACTGCCCGTTGCTGCTGTGTTGCGCTATTATCTGTCTCATCCTGTTGAGCCTGTCCCTGAAATACATCACGAAATCGTTGACCGTTCCGTTTGTGTGCTCCACCGCCCTGCTGTTTATCTTGTACTGTGCGTCTATCTCAGCTGCGAGAGGCTTGAAATCGGCAGACCTGCTTACGTCTATCTTTATCGGCTGTTTCTGCTCCATTATCTGGTCTATCGCTTTCTGGAGCTCTTCCCTTGTCACAATGTGAAGGGCATCGTCGCTCTCCTTGTTCTCTATAAGCTCGTAGGCAAGAGCGGACGGGTCTATCTCCTCGAGCATGTCCTCTTCTATGTCTCCGCCTATAAGCATGCCCGCTTTGGAGAGCGCCGCAGCGAGCTGCTTGAGCGAGCCCCTTGCAATAACCTCCTTTTCACTTTCCATGTCAACGCATTCAATCCTTTATGGATTCAAGTATGCTGAGCACTCCCCATATCATTGTCCTTGCCTGTGGCGGCAGGTTTATGTCGTTGCTCACAGAGTCAAGGTTGTATATCGCGGAAGACGCCCTAACCGTAAAATCACCCTCCTCGTTAAGCTTTGTTTTAGCCTCACTCACTGCGTTCCTCACGTTCTTCGGTACGCTGGTGTCACCAAGCAGCATGTCCATCTGCACATTAGCCTGCTTTATGAGCTCCAGCACTTCCTCTTTCTTTGGCATAGTATCACCGATAATTAGCACTTATACAAAGAGTAATGGGATTTAAGCTATTTATAGCTGAGCCTTTGCCGTGATTCCGAATGCGGTTTACTTTACGCAACATACAACAGTGCAAAGCATAAATATCTTACCAGAAATAAAAGATATGCTAAGCCAAAAAACAGCTGCGGATTACCGCACCGATATGCAGCTCATTCAACCTGTTTTTATACAAATCGGCAGCAAGAAATACCTAAACCAATCACTTCAGACAAAGAACCCCCGCGAAGACGCAGTAAAAATAGCTCTTCTCAATTTAGGCATACCCTCGTATTATGAATATAAGCGTTATCCCCTGAGCAACGGCAAGGCGTACTTTCCGGATTTCACAACATCATTATCGTTCAACGGCCGCCAAGTGATACTAGAGCCGCACAGCAGCATAGACAATGACTATATGGGAAAGCTTAAGGAGTTTATAGTACAGTACAACTTCTATGTGGTTGTAATATCAAACAAAAACATATCAAAGCTCAAACAGCAATCCATCGACCCGCGTGATTTCGTAGACGAATACTGGTTCATAAACAAGTTCGAAAATTCGGAATCCGAAATAAAATACAATTCAAGAAAAGTAGAGAAGAAGCTGAAGAGCCTGCTCAGGAAGCAGGAAGTGGAAAAGCTTGTATAAACATATAATTACTGCTCTTATTGACATATGTAATTTTTAGGAAATAATATCGAATAATTCTGGTAAGTTATGGTTTTCGAGATATTTGTTTCGCGTATGTAATTCGGAGGTGTTCCTAACGTATCGAATGCGACTATCGGGTATCTGGCTATTGTGCTGTTGTAATAAAACGGGGAAAACGCCTTGATGCCAAGGAACTTTAGGTAAACCCAGTCGTTTGATACAACTCTGCAGTTCGAAAGACCAGCCTCGTTTATCGCAAGCACTGCATTTCTTAGCACAGGATTATTGCTCGCCTGGCTCATCCAGCTGAACCACGGCATGGGTTCATTATGGAGAAGCAATAAGATAAAAAACAGGGATACGACGAAAAGCGCATACGGCATAATCGTGTGCGTATTAAACTTTAGTTTCCGTACATTGAAACTAAGGTTCAATCTGTCCGAACTGAATGCAAAGGCTATGGCAACTGCAAACGCCGCATAAAAGAAATATCCGAACCTTTCCTGGTCGAATGTGCTATTGTGCATCCCCAATATAAACAAGTCCGCAAATCCCAACGCTAAGAATGAGATTATAAGGAACGCCTTGCCGTAAATGAAATCGCGCATTGCTGTTTTACCTGTTTCTTTCTTATTTGCCCTGCCATTAATGAAGCTGCCAAGTGCAAGGGACAGTAGCAGTATCGATGGTATCACAAGGAACTCCAGCAATACCTCAATCACCTTCAGGGAAATGAAGTTGCTCACCGTGCTGGAAACAGCGACAACAATGGCGTTATAGTAACTGTATACTGGATTGCCAAAAAAGATGTAATTGAACAGAATCCACGGCAGTGTTACCACTGCAAAAAATACCAGTGAGTAAAAAATCTTTTTAGGCTTTCCCAAAAGCAGCAAAAGCGGCAAAAATATAAGACTGGTGTATTTTGCAAGACCTGCCAGAGCCATAAATATTCCAGCCTCGGACCTTTTCTCTGCTACAAATGCAACCGTAAGAAGCACGAAGGTCAGCGAGAGGATCTCGGTGCTGTTGAACAGGAACGTAAATTTGAGCAGGTATGGGCTTATCATCAACGCGGCGCCCAATAATGGACTTATTCCTAAGCTTTTAGATACACTCCACAACGCAATGCCAAGTAGCGCGAATAAAATCGCCAGATATATCGGAATCGCGATATTCCTGCTGGAAAGCATTGAGAGCGCCATAAGTGTAGAGCTTAGCGGCGCCCTTGCAGCCTCGAAATAAAAGCCATTATTTTCTATTATCGAACTGTTGCCCAAAAATGCGATGTGCGAGTAGAATCCCTGCTTGAGCACGGTTTCCGCATTCAGGTAATGCGATACGAAGTCCCACGACACACCTTTGGTGAGGTATAAATTAAGCACAGCAGCGAAACCTACTGCAATCAATAAAATAAAGAATGTCAGCACAAGAATATCGGATTTTTTCTTTATCAATCAATCATCTTGATGCTGCCGTCTGTTTTATGGATTCTTTAGGGCTGTAAAATCTTTTTCAGTTCCCATGCTTTGACAAGAATTCCTCTGGAGTTAAAATAATAATTTTATTGTAATGTTCAAAATCTTTTTTGTTTCTAGTTATTAAGAACTCACTCTTGCCTTTCAGTGCAGAGTTTAGCTGTATCGAATCTTCAAAGTCGCGCATTTTGCTTTCGAAAGCGTTATTCAATATCCGCAGGCTAAGCGGAACTATCGTAAAGTATTTGGTCAGCGTCCTTATCTCCTCTATAGACTCTCTCCTTTCTCCTAGTACATACCATGTTATCGGTATTGTAAGGGCGGAAATGCAGCCCTTCTCCTTTCCCTCCTTTATACTTTCTATTATCTCTGCGCTGGCTTCGTATCCCTCTCTGGCGCTTAGGACATCAACAAGAACATTGATATCCAGGAATATCATTTACTCATCTTCTTAACTATCGCACGCCTGACTATTGCTTTCTCTTCTTTAAGGCTGATCTTTGGCATAACCCCTACAAGATTAACTATCTCCTTGCTTATGCCCTTATTAAGCAACTTCTGCCTCTTTTTTTCCAGATCATCGGTGCCATTGTTTTCATATCCCAGAAGCCTGTTTATTATCTCATCATAGCTTTCTCTTTTGGCTATTGCAAGCCTTTTCAACTTGTTCCTTGTGCTTTTGTGCACCCGTAATATTGTTATTTCCCCCTGTTTCATACAACCATCTTTGTATATGATATGTATATGTAATGTATATTAATAAATGTTCGCATTCTTGATGCTATAACATAACTAGGGAGCGCCTCGGCCGGGATTCGAACCCGAGTCGCAACCGTGACAGGGTCGTATGCTAACCACTACACCACCGAGGCTCTGTTGCAGATATTTCTGCATTGTCATCTATAAATAA
>JAJZZO010000016.1 GCA_021797495.1 Microcaldota archaeon | reverse complement strand
CTTATATACGGGATAAACGTGAGCGATGGCAAGGATGTCAAGGTAACGCTTACAATGACGAGCGCAATGTGCCCTGTAACCTCGCTAATACTTGCGGATGCACAGCTTAGGCTCGAATCGATAGCAAACGTGGGCAAGGTCGAGCTTGAGCTCGTATGGGATCCTATGTGGAGCCCAGACATGATGAGCGACGAGATAAAATACCGTACTTAATTACGGTCTTATCCTCTTCCTGTCCCTTGGGAATAGGGTGCATTCCCTTATGTTCTGCACATTAACTATTCTCATGGCAAGCCTCTCCAAGCCTATGCTCCATCCTGCGTGCGGCGGCGCCCCGCACCTGAAAGCATTCACGTAAAATTCGAAGTTTTTAGGCTCCATGCCCTTCCTCTTTATCGCTTCTATCAGCATCTCGGGCATATGGATCCTCTGTGCCCCGCTGCTTATCTCAAGCCCTTTGTATATCATGTCGAAGCTGTTGCAGATGTCTGGATCGCCTTCCTTAGGCATCGAGTAAAATGCCCTTACTGCGGTCGGGTACTCGTACACAAGCACAGCGTCGCCGAATATCTCCCCGAGCTTTATCTCGTTTTCCCTGGAAAAGTCATCTCCTGCTTTTATGTTTTCCCCATGCGCTTTGAGGCTTTCGACTGCCTCTTCGTAGGATATCCTTTTAACATCCGGAACCTCGAGCTTTACGTTAAGCTCCTCGAGCTCGCGCACATTGTTTTTCTTTATGTCGCCTATTATCCTCTTCAGCGTTTCCTCGAGCATGTCCATTGCGTCATTATGGTCCGCAAAGCCCATTTCTATATCCATCTGCGTTATCTCGTTTATATGGTAAGTATCGTTGGATTTTTCAGCCCTGTAAACAGGCATAACCATAAACACCTTGTCCAAACCCCCTATGACTGCAAGCTGTTTGTAAAGCTGCGGTGACTGGGCCAGGAACGCCTTTTCCTCAAAATATTTTACCTCAAAAAGCTCAGCTCCCCCTTCCGTAGCTTCGGCCACGATGGAAGAGGGCCTTATCTCGTTGAACCCCTTTTGGTGCATATTATCCCTGAAAGAATTTAGTATGGTGGATTCTATCCTGAATATCGCTGTGCTCTGTATCCTCCTAAGGTCTATATACCTGTAATTTAGCCTTACGTCAAGCTCTACTGGAACCTTTCCGGTTACCTCAAACGGAATGTTAGCGGATAAGGGGTTCAGGTTCTTTACCTCTATCGGTATTATCTCAAATCCCGCCCTTGCCTCCTTGTTCGCTTTTACTGTGCCTCTAACGCTTATGACGCTTTCCTTGGGCAGCGAAAGCGCGCTTATTATGGAATCGTCCGTAGAGCCCTTCTTGGCTATTACCTGTACGATTCCGCTCATATCCCTCAAAAGCAGGAACGTGACTTTGCCAAGCTCCCTGACCTCGTGGACCCATCCTGCTACCGTTACCTCCTTTCCGTCCATTTCGGGAGTTATTTCGCTTACATAATTAGTTCTTATCATAAAACCACAACGCAAGACAGCATACACACCAATAAAACGTACGCTAGACTATAAGGTTTGCATTATAAGGATTTTATAGTTTTCTGATAGCGGCATTTAAAAGGCAATGCCCAAAACATAAAAAATAAAAAGAGGATAAGGCTTTACTTCATTAGCACTATCTGTATTGCGCTTACCTTGGACTTCGTGCCGTCTTCATTGCTTATCTCTTCCGAAGAGGTTTTTATGCTCTTTTCCTTCAAGCCCGGCAAGAACTTGTTTTGCACTATCTCCTTCACGTCAACGGCCCTAGATATGGCGTTGCCCCTTGCCTTTATGACGACTTCTGACATTCCGCTGTTGAACTGCGTTACGACAGCCAACACGTAGTTCATAGTCGGTTTCTTGCCGATGTATACAACATTTTCCCTTCCTGCGTCGTTTGTTCTTTCGTTGTCTGCCATGTATATCACTTGTTGCGCGCCATGTGCAGGTATTTTCCCTGCTTATAATGTTTGTAATGCTCTATAACGTTTGGTCTATATGACTTATTGGTTAATGTATTTATTCCTTTGCCGGACCGGTTTTACCTTTTAGGAATGACAATACCGTATGTGCCTCCTTTTCTGGGTCCAGTTCAATGCCGCATTCATGTGCAGTGTATATGGGGTATGCTATCGCTATATCGCGTAACAGTTTTACCTCTTTTTCTATCCCGGCTTTCATTGCAATGTCCATATTTGCATTTATTGTGATACCTACCAACGGCAATAGCTTTTCGAACAGACCCTGTAGCTGTTCTTTCGAGACCTCTTTTGCGGTTATGATCCTTTTCGCTTCTTCGTAGCCCCACTTTACCTCATCATCGTTTGGTGAAAAAGCCTTGCCAAAGGAGCGCATATATTCCGGCATCACAGGGTAGAAAACCTTGTAGAATATGTTGCCGAACGTGCTGCCGTATGAAGACCTCAACACTAAATCGTAAGCGATTATCCTCTCCTTCCAATCGGTTATTGACCCTATCGCTTCAAACAGGTCCTTGACCTCTTGCGGTTCGGGACCTACCTTCTTGCCTAATCCCTCCAAAAGGTTCCTTATCGCCCTCAGGTGCTTTTGCTCTACCTCTCCAAGCGCTGCAAAATGGTCTGCATATCTTTTTGATTCGTAATCATGTGGGCTCTCGGACCAGGAATTTGCAATCTTAGAGCTCTCCTCTTCGCCGTAATAAAATAAGCTGACGATTCTTGCTATATCCGCCACGTCAAACTTTATGGAGTTGGGCAGTTCTATGACGTTCCCGCTTATCCTACCCCTTTTCCTTTTTACGTCGATAAAGCTTATCCCATGCTTAACTGCGTTTAGCGGGTCGCTTTTTATATAATTATATACGTATGGCTTGACCCATTCAGGAACTCCGTACTTCCTCATCGTCTTGTCTATCAAAATATTTCCTACTGCCAATCAAACACCCCTGGATAAAAAATAACCGGGCATAAGCCCGATATTTATAACCCAGTTATAAATTTATGCCTTTCTTTTTGCCTTCTCCTGCTTGTTTACTGCGTTCTTATTCCTTTTCCTCATGATGCGGATTGCTACAACCGCAACCACTATGAGTATTATGGCCGCGACAGCATCTCCTGTGTATCCCGTGCTGCTAGAGCGTCCCACGTTCACGAAATACTGTGTCGTGCCGGCGAACTCCTGGCTCTGCGGGCTATTTGGCTGTTTCCATTGCTCGTAAAGGGTAAACGGATAATCTCCAGGCAACCCGTTGCTGTCTACGCTTACGTAGAACGTGGCGTTCACTGTCTGGTTCGGTGCTATGCTGTTTACATAATATGTTGAGGATACCATGCTTAAAGGATAGACGCTTTCCATAGTGAGCAAAACCGAATCCGCAGCTTCGTTGCCGGTGTTCTCCAATTTAACAGTAACAGGTACATAGGTAGCCCCTGGAGAAAGGCTCGCTTCGATTCCGGTTATGTTATACAACGCTGAAGCCTGCATGTATATATTCAAGTCCTGGCTCGAAGAATACGATTCGACGTAATTTGCGTTTTTGTAGCTTATGCGCGCGCCTATGGATGTGTTTTTTATGTTTTGCCCGTATGTCCCAACATATATCTGCTTTGTTGCCGAAGCACCAGCCGGCAAGCTGTTTATGTAAAGGCTATCAACGCTGCTGCCTACGCTTATGCTTGGGCCGCTAAAGAAATTCACGCTTATGTTCTTTGCAGTTCCGGTGCCGATATTCTGTACGAGTACTTCCAAGCTTTGATTGGACCCTGCATAAAGCTCCGGCGGGTTCGATCCTACAAGGCTGAGTACTATGTCAGGCTTGTTCATGACCACGCTTACTGGCATAGAGATATTCTCCGAGAGCATTTTGCCCATGCTGTTCTCATACGCTATTGTGCCTTTTATGTAATGCGTACCTGCCGTTATGTTCTGCGCCGCAAACATTGTCTCGGTGACCTGTGCAGGTACACTTTGCCCAAGAGAGCCTATATTAAACACAGGCGTGCCGATTATGCTGAAGTCGCTTGAATTGTCTATGGTCAATGTAGCGTTGGTGGCCGGTCCTGTTCCTGTGTTCATCACGTTAATACCAAGGCTTACCTGCTCGCCCGGGCTTATCTGTGAAGTGGGCACCGCTGTAGCCTTGATGTCGGGCTTTCCGTATACATATAGGTATATCGGTATCTCTGATTCCATCGGCGTGCTTACGCTCTGCCCGGTCTGAGATGTCACGGATGTCCTATAAGTGGCTATTATGTAAAGCGCATATGAGCCCTCCTGCAATGTCGAGGGTATGTGTACAGTATAATTGAATTCGTCATACCCTATGGCTCCCACGAGACCAGTTCCTATGCTGCTCTCTATCGAGCTATAAGCCGGAGATACGTTTATTATCTGGTTCTGCGACACGAGCTGGATATTAACGTCCTGCAGCGGCTGCGAATACGAATTGAAAAGCTGGAAAGTTATGTTTACCGTGTCTCCTGCCACTACCGGGTTCGGAGAAACGTAAAGGTTGGTCAATGAAAGCGGTGTGCTAGCTATGCTGCCAGACTGCCCTGAGACCTGCGCCGAAGCTATGCTCATATAAAGCATAGCCAACAAAACCACTGCAATGGCAGAGCTTCCTACCATCAAACCTAATCTGCTATTTGTATTTTTCATGCTATCTGTACCTTGAACAATTTAATCGCCAATCCCAACGTTATGACAGCGAAAAGCGCCAGTATTGCGAGCTGCGGCAAAGCGGTGCTCAACGGATATGAACCTGTTATCATGACGTCCCTTATCCCGTCAACCGCATAGGTCATTGGGTTTACCTGTGATATGAGCCTCATCCACGTCGGCATCGACGCGGCAGGGAAGAACGCCCCGCTGAGGAACCACAAAGGCAGGGCTATGGTTTGTGTAAATATCGCATAAATCTCCGGCTTTTTCACCCTTGTGGCAAGTATCAACGATATGCCGGTAAAACCCAAGGTAAGCATGAGCACTATTATGAATATCCATACGACCCCGATGAGCCCCATCAATATCGTTACTCCTAAGAACAGCGATATGACTATGACCAGGGCGGTGCTTATCACGGATAGGGTAAGGGTGTATATTGTCTTTCCAAGCATCACAGAAGCGCGGTTCAACGGGGTTATAAGCAAAGCCTTAAGGTTCCCGAGCTGCTTATCCGTTATTAGGGTAAAACCGCCTCCGAAAAGGGTGCCGAAGACAGCAACCAATGCAATAACCCCTCCTACTAAGAAATCCTCATAATTGGTTGAAAGCCCTGAGGTTAACGTGGGTACAAATTTTGTATCTGGAGCTTGTGGCTGTGCGTTAATGGGCACTATACTATGTGTTCCTACTCCTGAATAAAATTGCGAGGCTACTCCGCTTATTATTGGTAATATCCCATCCACAGTGGAAGCGTCAGGGCTGCTATAATACGCAAGTATTCCAGTGGCTGAACTGCTGCTGTCTCCTATTGTCGGGTTTAGTATAAGCAAAAGCGCGACCTGGCCCGAGTTTACCTCAGACATTCCCTGGCTTATGGACGGTATCGTTATTACCTTGAACGCACCGTTGGAGGACGTTGCATAAAGCGACTGCATGAACTTGTACGAATTTGCGTTGTTGGCGTTGTTTACCACGCCTACCGGCACATTATGTGCTACCGCTCCTATGTTGCTGAAGAATATTAATATTATCAAGGGAAAAAGTATGGTCCTCACTATGTTGGACCTTAAATTGCTCTTGAATATGAGCATGTCCCTTTTGTAAAGGACGTATGCTTTACCGAGAGTAGAGGTTAAGATATTGGACATTTTCAACGCCTCCACATGATTTTAGACGCATTGGATTGCTGCTCGCCCAATTCGTCCCTTATCGTGCCTCCTGTAAGCTTTATGAATACGTCATCAAGCGTCGGAAGATGCATCGATGCTGCTATTATTGGCACCTTTTCCTTCTCAAGAACCGAGATTATCGAGCTTAGGGTTTTGACGTCCTCTTTGCCAGCAGCTATGCTTATCCTGTCTGCTACAGTTTTACATTCTATCCCAAGTTTCTGCTTTATAACTTTCGAAGCTCTTTCTATGTCCTCGAATCTCAGCGATATGTCTATCACGTTGCCTTCGCTCACCATTTTCTTGAGCTCTGCGGGCGTACCCAGTGCCTTAATCTGCCCATGGTCTATTACCGCCAACCTGTTGCATAACGAGTCCGCTTCCTCGAGGTACTGTGTAGTCAATATTATGGTTATGCCGCTCTTGTTGAGCTTCCTTATCCTGCCCCACATGCTTACCCTGTTCTGCACGTCCAAGCCTGTCGTCGGTTCGTCAAGAACCAGTATCTTTGGACTGTGCATCATTGATTTCACCAGGTTCAATCTTCTCTGCATGCCTCCTGAAAAAGATCCAGCCTTGGCGTTCCTGAAATCCGAAAGCTCTGCCTCTTCAAGGGCATTATCTATGGCCTCCTTTTTCTCTATGCCAGACATACCGTAAAGCTCGGCGAATATCTCAAGATTCTGTTCCGCAGTAAGGTCGCCGTCGACAACGGTTTCCTGCGTCATAAGCCCCATTTTTTCCTTTATTACCTGGGGATGCCTGGTTATGTCATTGCCATAAACCTTTATCGTTCCGTCTGTCGGAGTTATAAGACCCAAAAGCATGTTTATTGTCGTCGTTTTTCCTGCACCGTTAGGTCCAAGAATTCCGAATATCTCTCCCTCTTTTATACTAAGGCTTATGCCGTTGACTGCAGTAAAACTGCCAAACTTCCTGACCAGGTTTTTTATTTCTATTACGTCATTCGGCATGTCTGCACCATTGCATCTACTTTATCAGCTTTACAAGCTCGTGCATATACCTAAGCATCAATCTTTTCGATTTTGCTAGGGCATCGCGCCCCTGAGGGGTTATCTGATAATACTTCTTGTCTTGTGTCTTTTTGCCATTGCCCACGAGCCTTATGTATCCCGATTTTTCGAGGCCGCGGATTATATTGTAGATGTCGTTCTTTATCTCGCTTCTTTTCGAGCCTATGAATTTTGCTTTTCTGCTGTCAGCCATGAGTTCTATCAGTTCATATGGATAACGCTTTTTCTCCTTTATCTCGCTTAAGAGTATGAGCTTGAATATCATCCGCCGCATCTCCTTGCTCATGTACTTGGTCTTAAAATTGTCGTCTTTGCCTTCCAATGCTCCCACTTCGATAAGGTTTTCATATCCTATACTGACTTATAGTTTAATTTTAAACTATTTTAAATTTAAAACAATAAACTATTTATAGCTTTATTTGGCGGTTTTGAACATTAATGCCATATGTGCAAGCATTATTTTCAAATAAAAAAAGAGAAAAAGGAGAATAAGATTACTGCTCCTTTGTGTAAAGGAGCAGGTCGCCGTATTTCTTGGTTATTTGGCTCGATCTTATCCCGTAGATTTCGCGTACGCCTTTTCCGTATGCTAGCTCTATGAGCCTCTGCGTTATTATCCCGTCGAATACTACTGTATTGACTCCATCAGTTTCCTGGATCGTCTGTATGAGGTCGCGTATCGGGATTTCGTTTATCGTGTTGCCTTTCGCATCAAAAAGCCTTCCTCGCAGTGTGTTCCTAAGGTCCGCAAGCGCATCTATGTACTTTTTAGAAGGTTCAGGTACGTGGCTTTTCTCAAATTCTATGCTGCTTATGCCGTCGTTTTCATCAACCTCCTGCATTATGCTCTGCTCGATTTTCGGTTCAGGCTTGCGCCTCTCTGAAAGGTTTGTGGCTATCTCGCTTGGGCTCAATATCTTGCGCTCTTGCTGCTGGTTTGCGTACGCCTTTTCCTGCGGCTGCCTGTTTTCCTGCTTGTAGCTCTCTTCCTGCCTGTAGTTGTCGCTGCTTCTCTGGTTTTGGTATCTTTGCTGCCTTTGGTTCTGATGCTGCTCATTGTGGTTGTGCTGCACCTGTTCGTCCTTTGCATGCTGCCTTCCTACTGAAGTTTGTTCGTACGGTATCTTTGACCTGAGCGATTTTATTATTTCTTTTCTGGTCAACTCTTCAACCTCTTTTCCGTCAGGCGCTTTTGCTACATAGTCTACGTCAGCAACGTTGGATATGCCCTTGAAGATTATGTCTCCGCCGCGGTCTCCGTCAACGAAAAGCGTAACCTCTTTCTGCGCGCAAAGGTCGATTATGGTTTTCGGTATTGTGCCGGTGGCTCCGCCAACAGCTATGCAGTTGGTTATGTCGCTCTTCAACAGGTTGACTACGTCAGCCCTGCCCTCGACTATTATTACGCTGTCGCTTTTTGCTATGTCCGGTCCTGCCGGCAGGTTCTCCGGGCCGTAATGCGTGACCGTGCTTGACTTGACATCCGCTTCCACCATCTCGCTTATCTCCTTGCTGTCCGGTATCACGTTGTTCAAAAGGGACTTCACGAGCTCCTTTGCCCTGTTTATGACCTTGGACCTCTTTTCGTTCCTGGTATCGTCTATCTTGTCTATCCTGAAATTCGTCTCAAAAGGGCCGACTCTGTCTACGGATTCTATGGCTGCAGCCAATATGCACGTCTCCACTTTTCCGAGCGAGCTTGGGAGCAGAAGTTTTCCGTATGTCTTGTTGTTCGACGCGCCGCTCTCTATCTCGATCCTGCCTATCTTGCCGTTTTTCTGCAGTTCCCTAAGGTCCAAATCCGGTCCAAGCAATCCTTCAGTCTGGCCGAATATCGCACCGATTATGTCTGGTTTTTCAACGGAGCCAGATATCTCGAACCTGGCTTCTATCATATATTTTACTATGTCTATGTATGTTTTTGCCATATTTACCACCCTACTAAGTGAGGATTCGCATGGCTATTGGTGGTTTAAAGCGGCATGTTCCGGCACCGCTAATGCGCGGACCGTCAATACACTGTCATAGCGGTATACGCTTGAGACAGGATTATAAAAATCACTTGTGATATAATGCCACATTTTGAGCACCCATAGCAGTACGATTACCCAGTTCGTAGTGTTATATGTTACTGTTTTAGGATTAGTTATGATAGATATATAAGTCTTTACTACTTGTTTTCCAAGCCCGGCATGCAGTCCATGCGCCTGTTTATCTGCATGGCCACCTTTCTGGTTACCGAATAGCTCTTTTCGCTCTTTTTCATCTCATCAAGCTTTATGAAGAACCATCCCTTGCCGTTCATGCGCCATGCTATCATGGTGTTCATTTTGGTGTTTTGCTCCCATTTTTTCAGGTCCTCGAACTTTTCCGGCTCTATTGCAAGCCTGCCTTTGTTCCATGCCTTGCATTCGAAAGCGAAGCCCACGCCGTCCTTGAACGCTATGATATCTGGGCTCAGCGAATTTACGCCGCTGCCAGCACTCCTCATTACTGAATAAGATTTTTCGTAAAGGGTATTAATCAGTTCGCGTTCGCTCCTTGCGCCCTTAATATATCTGTGCACCGATACACCAATGGTATTTGCCAGTTCCAGTATAAAATACTTTCCTGAGCGTTTTGTATCATGCCTGTGCGACTGTAAGCTTGGATTTAAGCACCTCCACTGGCTTACGCCTGTAAGCCATGAATATGCCTGCAGTAGAAGCGATATTCGTTATCAGTATCACGAGAAACATGGAGTCCAAGAATCCGGGTATCACGATGCCGTAAGTGAGAGGCAGCGTCGCCACTATGGCTGGGGATAAGCCCCTGGCGACATTGTAGGATATGAAGTTGCGCTGTCTTGTTGCCTCTTTATCGTCCTTGGAGAGGTAACCGCGCAACAGCCCGGAGCCTGCGAAGCGGACCAGCATTATAACAAACGTTATCATGACCGCGAATACCAGCGTGGCAATGTACACCCCGCTGAACGTGAACAGCATGCCGATGTACACGAAGAAGAAAGTGCTCGTGAAAAATACTATCTCCTTCTGGTAGTCCTTTATGTGGTCTATGCTGTAAGGCACTGAAAGATACTTTTCCACGAAGTTGGGCTCATGCATCGGGTCTGTGCTTGGCTTGACCGAACCTATGTTGCTGAACAGTATCCCGAATACGAATATGGTTATCGCGCCGTTGAAACCCACAAGCTCGGATATGCCGTATGTGGCTATGACCATGGCTATGGTAAGCATCCACGAGTAGCTTTCGCTGTACGCCTTGAACTTGTTTAATACGAAAAGCCAGAATACTGAGGAAACGAGCCCGAAGATTATCGAGCCTACGATGGCGCTAAGTACGAGGCCAAGTATCGCTACCCCTGTTATGCCTGCACTTGCGAGAATGTCTAAGAGCAATATTGGCACTATAAGCTCCAGCGTATCGGAAGCTACGCTTTCATATACTAGTGTCGTTTTAAGCTCGTCTCCCACCTTTATGACCTTTACCAATGTTGGGACTATGATGCTGCTCGGACCGGAAAGCGCAAAGCTGAAAATGAAAGATTCTATAATGCTCCATCCTAGCGTGTAGTGGAAAGCGAGGAACGTGGCTATGCCGACCACTATGCCGGTGGCTGTCGCAAGCTCGAACGTGAAACTCGTGGCCTTTGCGAATACTGTCTTGAGCTTGCTTACCCGTATGTTTATCCCAACGTCAAAAAGTATGAAAGCGACGGCGAGCGCAGTGACATAGGGCGTCAAATCCGCTATGGTGCTTCCTGCGCCTGTATCGACTATGTGGAATACCGGCCCTATCAGCAGGCCTATCATCATAAGCGGCAGTATGCTGGTTATGTTGAGCTTGTCGAATAAGGCGTTGAGTATGAAGCCAAGGAATGCGACTCCGGCAATAAATATGAATACTATGTCGTAATTAAGCATTTTTAAGCCTCGTCTGACCTTTTTTCTTTCCGGGTTTATACCTTCCGTTTTCTATCTGCTCCTTTAGCTTTATAATTGTATCGAACATCCTCTTTTCCCTGATGCGTGAAATCATTAGATACGCTTCGTCCTTCGTATCCTTCGCCACCAATATCATTACCTTCCCTATCCTGAACCTGCCAGTCCTGCCCTTCCTCTGTATGCTTCTTATCTCGCTCGGTATGGGCTCGTAAAATATCACATAGTCCACTGCCGGGATGTCCAATCCCTCCTCTCCGACGGATGTAGCTACAAGGACGTTGAATTCCCCGTTCCTGAAAGCGTTTATTATGCTATCCTGTTCCGATTGCTTTACGCCCTCCTTCCTACCTACAAACCCATGTGCCTTTACGCCGTTGTCCGTCAAAAGCTTGACTATGCTTCTTATTGTGGATCTGTATTGCGCAAAGACCATGGCGCTCTTCCCGTCAAGCCCGTTTTTGAGGAATCTGAGCAGTTCGAGCATCTTCGGGTGTTCTTCCCCGGCATCGATTGCAGAGTTTGCCGCGTTCACCGCGTTGATCAACTGCTGGTTCTTAAGTATGCTTTCCACCACCTTGCTTTTCTTGTCCCTGTTCCGCAATCCGTCTATGTAATTTACGAACGGGTATAAGCCCTCTGTTAAGGCAAGGTCGTAAGCGTGGAGCAAATCAAGCACGTAAACGTAATGGAATATGGCGGCGAACTTGTAGTTGCTGGAGTTCAGCCTTTTTATATGGTCGCCCATCATGAGCAGACGCTTCTTTGGCATCTTATCGAATTCCGGGCTCGGGCTCAAGCCGGTTTCGTAGAGCTTTCTCAGGTGCTGGTTTATCAAGGGCTTCAGCATTGCTGCGATGGACTTTACAACTGCCGAATTTTCCACATAAATCGTTTCTGTGTCGTTGCCCTTTATGTAGGGCGCGACATCGGGGTCGAAAGAGCTCTTAGCTTCTATTCTAGCGACTCCGAGCGTGTCTATTAAATCGGTGATCTTTTTCCTGTCGCTGCCTGGCGAAGCCGTGAGCCCTACCAGCTGCACGCCCTTGAGCCTGCATTCGTTTGCTATATAAGTATAAGCGTACCTTCCAACTGCATGGTGGCATTCGTCCAGTACCGCGATGCCGAAGTCCTCCATGCTCATGCGGCCGCTTTGCAGGTCGTTGGATATCGTCTGCGGCGTGCCTATTATGACTTTTGCTTTAGCTGACGATCCAAGCCTCTTGGACGCTTTAGTGGTGCCTGTAAGCAGCAATATCTCGTCAGGGTTGAGCTTCAGGATTTCAATTGCGGATTCGTAATGCTGTATGCTCAACGGCTTTGTCGGAGCCAGCATTATCGCGCGCTTGCCCTTGTAAAGCGCCATCGCTATGGCAAACATCGCTATTATGGTCTTGCCCAATCCCGTCGGGAGAACTATGAGCTCGCTTGCTCCGCTCTCCACGCTCTTTATTATGCTTATCTGGTACTGCCTCGGTTCCATCCCTGCAGTATTTACCAGGTCCGAATAGGGTTTCAGTTCCGACCAAGCGCTTTTCGTTTCAAACGCCATAAGAGTACCCCGTCTGCAACGGCATAAAGATTTTTGGCAAGAACTATATAATAGCCTATGCGATAATAGACGCGCAGTAACTCTGCATACGCATGCTCATGTTGCGAATCGTTTATAAACTTTATTAAGGATAAAGTTATACTGCGCCGCTGTAGCTTAGTGGGAGAGCGTCCGGCTGAAGACCGGAAGGTCGTCGGTTCAAATCCGACCAGCGGCACCATTCTTAAGCCAAATACTCATAACAATGAGACAAGAATGCCTCAATTATTACCGCTTTCCTTGGATCTTTGGAAAAGCATCATTCAATTCCTGACTCTAAAAATTCAAAC
>JAJZZO010000004.1 GCA_021797495.1 Microcaldota archaeon | reverse complement strand
GCTTAGCACCGGTCTTGCAAGATACTTTATGTCGTCGAACGTGACCTCGTCCCTGCCCTCTATGAGCGCCTTTGCCTTCGCGCAGCTCATGAAGCTTATCTCGGATCGCGGGCTTCCTCCCATCACTACGTGTATGTCTTTCCTCGTGGCGTTAACTATTTTTGTTATATAAGCTATCACCGAATCGGGAACCTTTACGGTTTTTGCTAGCTTTTGCAGCTCCAGTATGTCGTTTATGCCCATCACGCGCCTGACTTCTATATTTTCTTCCGACTCCTTTATCCTTAGCATTTTCTGCTCTGCCTCCATGGAAGTATATTCGACGGCGATTCGCATCAGGAACCTGTCTGCGAGAACCTTCGGCAGCAGCGTGGTGCCCTCTATGTTGAGCGGGTTCTGCGTTGCGAGCGATATGAACGGTTTTTCAAGCGGCAGGGTGCTATTCCCAAGGGTTACCTGCCTTTCCTCAAGCGCTTCGAGCAACGCTGTGGTGGTCTTAGGAGGGGCCCTGTTGAGCTCGTCTATGAGTAATATATTTGTGAATATGGGTCCTTTCTTAAGCTCCACGGTTTTTGTTGCCTCATCGAGATAAGCGTATCCTATGATATCTTTAAATTCCAGGTCAGGAGTTCCCTGTATCCTTCCGAAGTTTGCCTGTATCGCGTCGCATACCGCTTTCGACATTGTGGTCTTGGCAACGCCGGGAACTCCTTCCAAAAGTACGTGCCCGTTGGCCACTATCGCTATGAAAATCAGTTTTATTATTTCGTCGTTGCCCGCGACCTTCTTGCTCACCTCGGCAAGCACCTGCTCGAATTGCGCTTTGGCGTCGACCATGCAAACACTCTTAATATTACATATTGGTTTCGACAAAAAGGTATATAAACATGCAAAGCGTATGTATAAACATGGCACATAGTCATATGCAAGCAATGCCATGGCTTAGTGCATATGCTCAACAGCTGATTAGTAACCTATTTATTACTTTCCGTGTAAATATATTACTGCCCGTAGCTAGGTATGATGCTGCTTGTCGGTGAGCCATTGGTTTTTGGAGAAGACTTATTAATAAAACATGAGCTGTTGAGCGAAAGCGAGGCTAAAGCTATAGCCAAGAAGCTGGGAACCACTTTGGACAAGTTCCCG
This sequence comes from Microcaldota archaeon, assembly GCA_021797495.1. GTDB lineage: Archaea > Micrarchaeota > Micrarchaeia > Micrarchaeales > Micrarchaeaceae > Micrarchaeum_A. Next base: position 56,588 of record JAJZZO010000004.1, on the reverse strand, counting down.
AAGATATCTGTCAACGACCCGCAGGCTAAGAAACTCAACGCACAGCCAGGGAGTCTCATCGCTATATATCGCGAGGACCCGAACAGCAGCTATACATATTATCGCTACGTAACCAAGGAGGTCTGAAAAGCCCGACTTGTTTATAATGCGCCTTAAGTAGTGGTAAAATGAGCGAAACACATGAGGTAATGGAATCTTATCTGAAAACTACTTCTATCTCGCAGCAGCAGATAGACAGCTACAACAGGTTCATAACTACAGGACTCAACAAGATAGTCGAGGCGCAAAGCCTCATAGAGCCTGACGTATCTAACTTTGCGATAAAGCTCGGCAGCATAAGGCTGGAGCAGCCTATAATAATAGAGTCGGACAGCTCTACGAAGAGAGTACTTCCGAACGAGGCACTTTCAAGGAACCTCACATACGCTGCCCCTATGTATCTTACGTACGTGCCTGTCATAAGCGGCATAGAAAAGTCCGATGCGATAGGCGAGGCGTATGTCGGAGAACTTCCCGTCATGGTAAAGAGCAATCTGTGCTATACGAAGAACATGACAGAGCAGCAGCTCGTAAAGGAGGGCGAGGATCCAGACGACCCAGGAGGCTATTTCATAATAAAAGGCACTGAGAGGGTGCTCGTTGGTATAGAAGACCTTGCACCAAACAGGATGATAACAACAAAAGAGAAATCAGGCATAGTTGTCAAGGTTTTTTCCACCACTGTGAACTTCAGGGCAAGGTGCAGCATAACCCGCGACGACTACGGCATGTACACTGTGCTGTTCCCGACGCTGAACAAGGGCATAAGCCTTTCGCTTATACTCCGTTCCTTGGGACTGGACCAAAAGTCAATATTGCAGTTCACCGAGGACACTTTTGCGAAGAACGACCTCATGCTCAACATGGAGGTCGGTAAGAACTACATGGCAATGCAGCCTAAAGAAGCGATAATAGAGCTAGGAAGGATAACGGCACCTAACCAGGCTATGACGTACCAGGAGAAAAGGGCTGAAACGCAATTGGATACCTACATACTCCCTCATCTTGGTACTTCTCCAGAAGTCAGGAAGGTAAAGGCCGCATACCTGGTCAGGATGGCCGAGCGCACCTCAATGGTGGCAAACGGCATAGTCAAGCCTGACGACAAGGACCATTATGCCAACAAGCGCGTCAAGCTTGCAGGGGACCTTCTCGAGGAGCTTTTCAATACCGCTTTCAAGGCGTTCGTGAAAGACATAAAGTACCATGTAGAAAGGACCACGGCCCGCGGACGCAGGCTTACGGTAAAAACAAACATAAACCCCGACACGCTTACGGAGAAGATCCTTTATTCCATGAGCACTGGCTCATGGCCCGCGGGGCAGACCGGCGTATCGCAGGTTCTCGACAGGGTTAACTTCATGAGCTCTGTGGCGCATCTGCGCAGGATAAAATCGCCTTTAGCTAAAAAGCATCCACATCTGAAAGCCAGGGACGTGCACGGCACGCATGTGGGAAAGATATGCCCGAGCGAAACCCCTGAAGGAACCGAAGTAGGACTTACAAGGTACCTCGCGCTTATGGCCAAGGTAACCGTCGGAGCGGACCATGCGATGTTCGAAAAGAAGCTGAAGGAGCTTAAGCTCATAAAATAAAGTTTGGTGATATTTTTGCCCGAAGAAAAATGCAGAATATATCTTGATGGCAGAGAGATTGGAGTTGTCGCCGACGGCATGGCTTTTGCCGAAGAGATAAGGTCCAACAGGAGAAAGGGCCTCATTTCAGGAGAGATAAACGTAGCGTACGTGAAGAGCATCAACGAAGTCCATATCAACGCCGATAGGGGAAGGGTAAGGAAGCCCTACATAATCGTCGAGAACGGCCAGTCGAAACTTACTCCTGAGCTTGTGGAAAAGCTCAAGAGCAATGAAATAGATTTCAACTTCTTAGTAAGGAGGGGCATAATAGAATATCTCGATGCGGAAGAGGAGGAGAACATAACTGCAGCCATAGAGCCATCTGCGATAACCAAGAAGACCACGCATCTGGAAGCGGATCCCGCATCGTTCTTCGGAATAACGGTAAACAACAGCGTATTTCCGGAGTTCAACAGCATGGGAAGACACCCGATAGCATGGAACTTCATGAAACAGGCGCAGGGGCTTTACTCCACGAATTTCAATAGCCGTTACGACGCAAGGGCATTCCTGCTGTATTATCCGCAGCTGCCTATTGTAAACAGCATAACGTACAGGACCCTAAACATGAAGAGGCACGCCAACGGGCAGAATATGGTTGTTGCGCTTTCAACATATTACGGTTACAACATGCAGGACGCGGTAGTCCTGAACAAAGCTGCGGTAGACAGGGGCTTGGGAAGGAGCGTTTTTTACAGGTCATATCTTGACGAAGAGCGCAGGTACCCTGGAGGCCAACAGGACAGCTTCAAGCTACCGCCGCCGACAATAGAAGGTTACAAGGGCGAGCACGCCTATTCAAAGCTCGGCGAAGACGGTATAGTGGAACCAGAACTGGAGGTTAACGAGGGCGAAGTCATAATAGGAAAGGTTTCACCGCCAAGGTTCCTGGAAGAGCAGACGAGCTTCGGCGTAGGCGAGGAGCGCAGCAGGGACAATTCCGTCACTCTGCGTTCAGGCGAAACAGGAGTAATCGACAGCGTAATGTTCAGCGAAACTACCGGCGCAACAAGGATAATAAAAGTGAGGATAAGGGGCATAAAAGTGCCTGAAATAGGCGACAAGTTTGCAAGCAGGCAAAGCCAGAAGGGAGTCACGGCATTGATAGTGCCCCAGGAGGACATGCCATATACAAAGGACGGCATAGTTCCGGATTTGCTGCTAAACCCAATAGGACTTCCCAACAGAATGACGTACGGGCATATACTCGAAATGCTCGGGGCGAAGTCGGCTTCCCTTGCAGGAAAGACCACCGACGGTACGCCATTCTCGAAGCACGGGAAGGAGGTAATAGACGATTATGCCGGCATACTCGAACAGCACGGATTCGAGAAGTTCGGAAACGAGACGTTCTACGACGGAAGGACAGGCAAGAAGTTCTCCGCAATGCTTTTCAACGGAGTCGTATACTACCACAGGCTGTGGCACATGGTGAGCCTCAAGCTGCAGGTAAGGAGCAGGGGCCCTGTGCAGATACTGACAAGGCAGCCAACAGAAGGAAAGCCAAGGAAGGGAGGCCTGAAATTCGGAGAGATGGAACGCGATGCTCTCGTAGGGCACGGCGCAAGCCTGCTCATAAAGGAGCGCATGCTCGACCAGAGCGACAAGGCTCCGGTCTGGATATGCAAGAATTGCGGCGACGTAGGATACTACGACTACATAAAGAACACGCCGATATGCCCGACGTGCGGAAGCAACAAGCTGGAGGAGGTTGAGATAAGCTACGCGTTCAAGCTGCTGCTCGACGAATTGAAGTCGATGCACATACTCGCGAGGCTGAGGCTCAAGAGCGACTGAGGTGTGTGTATGGTTCAAGCGGAAATAATAGATCATGTAAGGTTCACTGTGATAAGCCCGGAGGAGATAAAAAGGATGAGCGTAGCAAAGCTCATAGTCCCAGACACGTATAACGAGGACGGTTATCCCATAGACGGAGGTCTCGTGGACCAAAGGCTAGGAGTCATAGACCCTGGTCTTAAATGCAAGACCTGCGGCGGAAGGGCCAAGAGCTGCGTCGGCCATTTCGGCCACATAGAACTGGTAAGGCCTGTCGTGCACCCTGAATTTTCAAAATCCATATACCTGATGCTACAGTCGACTTGCGAAAGCTGCCACAGGATTCTTCTTGACGAATCGCAGATAGCAGAGCTAAGGCCTGCAATAAAGAGCTTCATAAGCGTAGAGGACGAAGTCGTGGAATCGCTCCCGGAAACATCATCCCTGGCTACGCTTACGAAGAAGCTGAAATCCGTAAAGAAATGCCCGTACTGCGGCACGATGCAGCAAAAGCTCAAGTTCGAAAGGCCGACATTCTTCTATTTGGGCATAAACAAGATGAAGCCCGACGAGATAAGAGACTGGCTCTCAAACATAAGCAACGACGACCTTTCCCTTTTGGGCATAGACGGCGCCGCGACAAGGCCGGAATGGTTCATACTTACGACATTACTCGTTCCTCCGGTAAACGTTAGGCCTTCAATAACGCTCGAGTCCGGAGAGAGAAGCGAGGACGACCTGACGCACAAGCTCGTGGAAGTAATGAGAATAAACCAGAGGCTGGAGCAAGACATAGATGCTGGCGCACCACAGATAATAATAGACGACTTGTGGGAGCTTCTGCAGTATCACGTCACGACATATTTCAACAACGAGACTCCAGGAGTTCCGGTATCGAGGCATAGAAGCACAAGGCCATTGAAGACATTGGCGCAAAGGCTAAAAGGCAAAGAGGGAAGGCTCAGGTACAACCTTTCAGGAAAAAGGGTCAATTTCTCAGCGAGAACAGTCATATCTTCGGACGCAAGCCTTACAATAAACCAGGTGGGAATTCCGATGCGCATAGCGGAAAACATGACAGTTCCGTTCTATGTGACAAAATGGAATATAGAGAAAGGTAAGGAGTACGTGAAGAACACATCATACCCAACTGCGGTAAACGTGATAGGCAAGGATGGTCTAAGGAAACGCGTCACCGAAACGAACAGAGAGGAAATACTCGCCGCGCTGGAACCGGGTTCCGTAATAGAAAGGCAGCTTGTCGACGACGACATAGTGCTTTTCAACAGACAGCCCACCCTACACAGGGTCTCCATAATGGCTCACAGAGTAAAGGTGCTGCCAGGCAAGACAATGCGCATGAACGTTTCGATAGCCATGCCTTACAACGCAGACTTCGACGGCGACGAAATGAACCTGCACGTACCGCAGAGCATAGAATCCCAGGCGGAGGCGCGTTACCTGATGCAGCCTAAGAACATAGTGCTGGGAGCCAAGGACGGCAGGCCGATAGCTTTCATCATAGAAGATGAAATAGCCGGCGCGTACCTTCTCACGAAGGACGACACTATGTTCGACAAGAACGAAGCGATGGTAATGCTTTCCAACATAGGCGTGTACGAGCTTCCGGAGCCAGGGCGCAACGGCATGTACTCTGGAAAGAGCATATTTTCATTGCTGCTTCCTAAGGATCTCAATTTTGAATTCAACAGCAAGAACAACAAGGTGGTGATAAAGAACGGCGAGCTGAAGTCGGGCATAATGGACAGCAAGCTCGTGGGTTCCGGAGCCACCCTAATAGCAAAGCTTTTCATAGACTACGGTCCTGAGACTGTGGAGCAGTTCATACTAAAGCTTACCAAGCTGACCCTCCGCGTTTCGTACATGTACGGCTTGACAGTAGGCATAAAAGACTACTACAACTCCGACAAGCAGATAAAGGAGCGCGTGGAGATAGTCAACGACACGAAAACAAAGGCTGAAGAGCTCGCACAAAGCTACAGGCAGAAGAAGCTCGAGGCTTTGCCGGGATACACGCGCAAGGAGACGTTCGAGATGCTGCTTCTGGCGCAGCTTGAAGAGGCCAGGACAAAAGCGGCCAAGCTCATAGCAAGCACCACAGACGAGAGCAACGGCGCATACATGCTTGCGACTGTCGGAGCCAGGGGAAGCGTGGTGAACATGCTTATGATAAAACTTCTCCTCGGACAGCAGCAGGTAAGGGGCAAGCGCCTTTCAAGAGGTTATTCAGGACGCGTTCTACCGTTCTTCAGGAAGAACAGCAAGGACCCGGAATACAAGGGATTTGTCACAAACGGCTACCAGGACGGCTTGAACCCGATACAGCTGTACATGCACGCCATGGGTTCCAGGGACTCGTCAATGACAAAATCGTTGGTTACGGCAGTCAGCGGATACCTGCAGCGCCGTTTCATAAACGCATTGCAGGACTTCTACGTCGAAACAAACCTGAGCGTCAAGGACGCGAGCGGTGCGCTTATACAGACAATATACGGCGGAGACGGGATAGACCCGACAATGGAAATGGTCGTGAACCAAAAACTTTGAGTGGTGCGTTATGTCAGAATCAAAAAGCGAAAAGGAATCAAAAAAAGAAAGGTCAATGGTTTCGTACGGCGAGCCTGTAGGCGTTGTCGCTGCGCAATCATTGGGCGAACCCGCAACCCAGATGGTATTGAAATCGTTCCACACTGCAGGAGTGTCTTCGGTGGTCACTACAACAGGCCTTCCTAGGGTTATAGAGATAATAGACGCCAGGAAGCGCGTCAAGCTGCCTGTAATGAGGATAAGGGCCGAGAAGTCCATAGCAAAAGACTATGAGAAGGTCAAGCAGCTCAAGCAGAAGATAGAGGAGGTCAAGCTGAAGTCGTTGCTCTCCAACTACGAAGAAGACATAAAACTAGGAACCATAAAGTTTAACTTCGACAGGGGGAAACTGTCGGAAAACGGGCTCACAGTATCGCAGATCGCTTCAAAGGTATCAAAGCATTTCGAGGGGATAGAGCTTTCCACCGAATCAGGATCCATATTCATAAAATACAAAAGCAAGCGCGACGCGAAGAGCATGAGAACGGCATTCGTGCACATACTTAACTTCGCTGTTGCCGGCATACCAGATATAGTCAAGGCTGTCGTGCAGCAAAGCGATGACGGTACATTCTACATAGTCACAAGCGGAAGCAATATGGCCAGAGTCATAGAGATAGACGGTGTTGACAAGGACCACATATACTCAAACGATATGTTCGAAGTTCTTAAGGTGTACGGGGTAGAAGCCGCAAGGAACCTTATAGCATCCGAAATACAAAAGACGCTTATGGACGAGGGTTTCGGTATAGGCTTCAGGCACATAAGCCTTGTTGCCGATACGATGACTTATACCGGTGTTATAAGGAGCATAGGCAGGCACGGGATAGCAGGAGACAAGGCATCGGTGCTCGCAAGGGCGGCCTACGAAGAGACGGTAAAGCACTTCGTAAACGCAAGCGTTTTCGGTGAACGCGACCCGCTTAAGGGAGTAGCAGAAAACATACTCATAGGAAAACAGATTGCCGTAGGTACCGGACGCATAAAGCTCGCGGTGAAAAAAGAAGACCTGAAGAAGATAAAGAGCAATTATTCCGAAAAGTGATTATCCGATAAAGCTTTTGCATGGCTGGTAAAAAAACAAGAGTCCTGTGGCTGAACCACAGGGACATCATGCACAGCAGGGCTGGCGGTGCTGAGCGCTCTATAGCTGAAATAAGTTCTAGGCTCGCAAGAAGCGGATTCCAAGTAAGCTTATATACGGTAAACGACGGTATCTTAAAGGAACACGAACTGCTTCACGGCTCTAATGTGCACAGGGCGCCCTCCAACATGATTGCGCATGCGCTTGTTTTCAAGGAAATAAAAGATACGAATCCCGACGTTATAATAGACGACATGGCCCATGCGGTGCCGTGGTCATCAAGCATATTTTCGAAAAAACCAGTGATCGTTTTCTTCCGTCATCTGCACGCCAGAACTATAAATGGCCAGCTCCCGCTGCCCCAGGCATCGATCATAAAGCTCCTGGAGCGCATGTATACATTCATCTATCCTAATTCTGTTTTCGTTACCGAATCGGAATCATCGGCATTCGACCTAGAACGCATTGGCATACCTCGTAATCGCATAAGAGTGATACCTCCTGGCGTCGACCATTCTCTCTTCAGGCCGATGCCCAAGACGAAATATCCATCCATAGTGTATTTCTCCGGGCTGCGCGATTACAAAAGACCCTGGCTTTCGCTAAACGCATTGGAGCAGGCACAAAAAATCAATAATGCCGCTTCACTGAAGATTGTGGGTTCCGGACCAACATTGGAAAAGGTGAAGGAGGCATCTGCACATTACAAAAACGTGGCATTCACTGGAAGAGTAAAAGATCGAGAACTATCTGCCATAATCGCCAAATCGTGGATAAACCTGAATCTTTCAACCGCTGAAGGTTTCGGTTATTCTATCCTAGAAGCTGCGTCCTGCGGCACGCCGACAATAGCGCTTGATGCCTACGGGGTAAGCGAGACGGTGCAAAAATATGGGTTTGGCATCGTCATAAAAGACATGCACGAATTCGGTACGGCCTACGAAGAGATCTCAAAAGACATAAAGGCATGGTCCATAAAGGTAAGAAATTCGGCAAAAAAGTTCAGCTGGGAGAAGTGCGCAAGGGAATGGGTATCGCTCATCGAAAGAGAAAAACGCAAAGGATCGGAGCGCATAAATAAGAAAGTGTTTTAAAGCTTAAGTATAAACTTAATATCATATTTTTTGGTGTATATAATGTCACAGGAAAGACCATTCGATCTTTTGAACAAGGTAATCGGGCAGCAGGTTCTCATAAAGCTGAAGGGAGGCGCAAGCATAAGGGGCAAGGTAACCTCTTTCGATGCGCACATGAACATAGTGCTCGATGCAGCAGAAGAACTCGACGGCGGAGAACTAAAAGCGAAGCTCGGAACAATACTCTTAAGGGGAGGAAACATAATCTGGATATCACCTGTATGACTTATTCTTGTGGGCTTCTGGCGCAACGGTAGCGCGCCTGTCTGGCAGGCAGGAGGTTGCGGGTTCGAAACTTTCATTGCGAAAATCCCGCGAAGTCCACATTAAATGCGGTAAGCAGCAACTATTCTCAAATATCCAAAGAGTATCCGGAACCAGCGTAAGCAGCCAAAACGCAAACATGTAGAGTTAATTTTCCATAGATGCAGGGCAAGTTATCCACGATGCAAAAAGGCAATACATAAGCTTTATAGATGTTGTTTCTAAAATATCTCTTGAAAGTACACGGTCATAGTTAGTGGTTATAATGATAGGAAAAAAGGCCGAGGAAAAGGGCGTGGCAACACTCTCGGATGTCTACGAAATACTGAAGGATAGAAAGAAGAGCTCAAAGCCATTGGCTTACGAGCAGCAGCTCGCTTTCGACTACGCTGAAAAGTTCAGGCTCCAGAAGAAGCAGCAGCTTGAAAAGCTTCAGGAAGGATTGTCGGAGCTAGGCTTGAGCCCGTACGCTGTCGCAAAGCTCATAGAGGTAATGCCGAAGAGCGCTGCCTTGATCAAGAACATACTCATGAAGGAAAACGGAGTAAATGACGAGAAAGTAGGCAAGGTAATGTCGATAATTAACGGAAAAGGAAGCTGAATGGCTGTAATTCACTGTGATGTAAGGTTGTATGCATGGACAAGGAGAATGAGAGAAGGGAAGAATATGCGCTTGTGCTCGATTTCCTCTCTACTGGCAAGTCTTTTTCTTCAAGGTCCGAGCCCATCGCGCAATTGATAGGCGAAGAATGGTTCACTCTTCTTGAAGCCACCCCGAAGCCGGGTGTGCAGATGACTACCGGAGAGCGCGTCTACATAGGCAAGGATGAGCGCGAAAAGATAGCCCTCATAAAGTTCAGGATAAGCTATTCCGAGCTCACACAGACCTCGCAGGGCAACCTAAGGGGGATAATACTCAACATAATCAAGGCAAACCCGCAGAGGTTCGTAGGATTTTTCAACAATTCAGGCCCGCTGAACATACGCGAGCATTCGCTTGAGCTTCTGCCCGGAATAGGGAAGAAGCACCTTCAGGCCATACTGAAGGCCAGGACTGAAAAGAAGTTCGAGAGCTTTGAAGACATAACTGCAAGGATTGCCCTGCTTCAGGATCCTGCTGGGATTATAGCGCAAAGGGTTGTCCAAGAGCTCCAGGGCTCAGAGCGCTTTTATCTGTTCACAAAGCCCTACTTCAAAAGGCCAGAGCCTCAGCGAAGGTACTGATTGGTCAGCTATGGCCCTACCTGTGTTCTTCTCTGTATAATGCATGATTTCCGTGGAATAGCCGTACGGCTAGTTACGTACAATAAAGATTGAATTAAGATAAAGCTTTCAGGCCTTGTCCAAATGTATCGCAGGAACTATCAGCGTTCTTTTTGCCTTCATTATCGTTACTTCAACGACGTAGGCTGTGCCTCTCTTCTCCTTTATTATTCCGATCCTGCCCTTGTATCTTGGGTGCGGTATGTTCTTAACGCTGCCCTTCGGAATTATGGCTACCTTGTCGCCTACTTCGAAATTCTTTATGTACGAGCGTACGCTCTGTTTCGAGGGCATGTGGTGCCTTGCCATATTCCTTGTCTTTCCTGAAAATAAACCTGCCGATCTCTTTGTCATTTTTAAAACCCGAAAAGTTCTAGATAGCGCTTTTTGACAAGCGAACTATTAATTGCATATATATTTATGCCTTAAGGCTTAAAAATCTTCTAGGTGTTCTAATGGCAAAATCCCAATCTCACGATTCAGCTCTGAGCAAGCACATAGTGCTGCACCCTACGTATAGGGTGGTAAACATGGTAGCGAGTGCAGACCTCCAGATAGAGCTGGATTTATACGGTCTGGCAAGGCTCTCTTACGACGTCGACTACGAGCCGGAGCAGTTTCCAGGAGCAATACTTAAAATCCACGAGCCAAAATCTGCATTGCTGCTTTTCAAGAACGGCAAGATAATATGCACTGGCGCAATGACGGAAGCCGCAGTCAAAAAGTCAATAGACCAGGCAATAGAGCTCATAAAAAGGTACAAGAAGCAGCAGGGCAAGGTCAAGTAATAATCAAAGCAGCTTTTACGCAACGTGCGCTATTTTTCGGCTAACCTTAAAAATCCTGCATGCTAAGCACAGACTGTGCATATATGGATAACGTAAGCGCGAGTTCAAAGCTCGCCAGATTATACATGGCCGTAGCGTTCGCATATCTCCTTATAGGCACGGTTATCCTCGCTTTGGATCTAACAGGTTTAATATCGATACAGCACGATTCAGTATTCATCCTGGAGCTTTACGGTTTTGTAACCATGATGATATTCGGTCTTTCATATATATTCGCCCCAGGGCTATCGCACGCTACGTTTGCCAACTACAAATCCGTTGCCGTGGAATTCGCGGCACTCAATATAGGGATAATATTGCTGTTTATATCTATGGCAGGTGTCGTAGGCGCATTCGGTAAGGTTTTCCTACCTATCGGCATAATCCTGCTCATAATAGGGATAATGATACACGTTGCGAACATATGGCATATAATGGTCTCGGGCAAAGGTATAAAACCCATGCAGAAAACAGATGCGGCCCAGCAGCAAAAATGATGACAGCATGGCGAGCGTATATAATTTCATGTCAGCGGAACACGAGGACGAGCGTATCCTTTTGGAACAATTCAAAAACACTGGCACAAAACAGGCTTTCGACAAGTTTGTGGAAGGCATAAGCCGCCACATGGCCTTTGAGGAAGATGTGCTTTTCGGAGTAGTTTTAAGGCATACTGGAGAAAAAGACAACATGCTGCTGGATGAAATCGCATTACAACATTCTAGGATAAAATCTCTCATAAAAGACGTATATGCCAACATACAGGAACAAACTAATCCATCGGATACTGTAAAAGGCAAGGTATCCGAGCTTGAAGAGCTTTTAAGGTCGCATGACTCGATGGAAGAATCCGATTTCTATCCATGGATAGATGAATTCGCAGCCAAGGAAGAGATAAACGATGCCTTCGAAAAGCTCAAGCAGATAAAACCTAACCTTTAAATAGTTATATATGTAATTATATCAGTAGTGATATAATATGAGATACAATATGTACGGAGACGAAAATGACTGCGGCTGCGGAAGAGGGTGTGGTTGCGGCGGTCATAATGGAAATATGGGGATGGAAGGCAGAATGGGTATGCGGCATATGCACGGTATGGGAAATGAAAGCCGCGGCATTGGTTCAGAAATGCACCGCCATGACGAATTTCGCGGGCCGTTACACGCTAAAAAGCTAGTAGAGAAGCTCAAACTATACAAAGAGGATCTCGAAGAGCAGGCTAAGTTCGTGGGCAAGCGCATAGAGGAGCTGGAAAAGGAATCAAAGGATGTAAGCGAAGAAAAGGATGAATGAAATGCCAAGAGGCTACTGCAGATGCGGCCCTTTCAGGGTAGATATAATACCGAAAGGGCTCCTCAAGCCCCTAATACTAAAGCTCCTTTCGGATAAGCCTATGCATGGCTTTGAATTGATGGAGCAGATATTTGAAAAGACTGACGGTATGTGGAGGCCCGGACCTGCTGCAATATACCCTACGCTCGAATGGCTCGAAAGCAACGGATACATAAGATCTGCAGACCAGCACGAACGGAAATCCGAAAAGGCAAGGAAGCAATATGCAATAACCAAAAAGGGCAGCGACGCACTTTCCGAATATGAAAGTTCTGCGAGAGAAGTAAAACACCAGATGCAAAAATTCGGTTCGATATACGAAAGGATTTAATATCTTAAAGAATTTTACCGACTTCGTCGGTAGTTGAAACACATACCTACTTTTCCTCCTGTATTTTAGTGGTGGTAGTGTGGCCGCGGTTTTACGCGGCCCGATGTTCTGCCACCAAAGTGTTGTTATGGATAGTGTGAACTATAAAAATAAAAATGTTGGTGAAAGAGAGTGGCAATACAACTGGCAGCACGTTGTATTTGTGACGAACAAAAGGAAAAAGAACTTCAAGAAGGAATATAATCGCGAAATCGCAAGATCCGCTATCGAAGAAGCTGCGCATATGTATGGTGTTGGGATAAAGGAATTCTCATTCGGCGATGACTACGCGCACATCCATATGGAACTTAGTATACCAAACAAACTTTCCATAGTGCAGGTCGTGCAAATACTAAAATCTCACTCAGCGTCAATAATATTTCATAGGATTCCAAATTTCATGAAACTCTATCCCAGAGGCAGTTTCTGGGGAGGACAGTACAGCAACCACAGTGTCGGTCCTACAGACGAATCGACGATCAAGAACTACATAAGGCGCCAGGACATCTCGAACGTCGACAATCAAAAGCGTCTCTTCAATTAAGACGTTCGGGGATACCACCGACTTTGTCGGCGGAGAGGACCCGAACGTAAAGGTTTATAAGGGCGAAGCCCTTATGTCATCTTTCTAAAAAGTTAACTTCAACTTCCTAAAGGTGTATATAACTAAGCTAACAAATATACAAATGGTAATTTTATGCCAAGATATGAAGTAAACGAAGACTTGAGCGAAAAGATAAGAAACCTAAGCAGGGCCAGACAATCCCTTATAGAAGAGGTAGAAGCAATGATGTTTTATGATGAACGCGCAGACGCTACTAAAGATAATGATTTAAAGCACGTGATGGAACATAACAGGGATGACGAGAAGGAACATGCAGCGTTATTGCTGGAGTGGATTAGAAGAAATGATCCTGCACTAGACAAAGAACTGAAGGAAATATTATTCTCGGAAAAGCAGATAAAAGATTTAGGAGATTGAAATAGGATCCGATAATTGGAATTTTTTATGGCTGTAAGAGAGTAGTGATTAAAGTTTTTATTTATCTATGTGGGCGTACCAACGCCTTTAGGTGCTGGAGATCACTGTTCTAGATAGATTAAATCCTGAATAAATTAAATAGGTAATTAAATACAAACCGATGTAGGAAAAAACGAAAATCACGACCCTGGTTACAGTCCAGAACCAGTGGAAGATAAGGATAGTGGCTCCAACGCCAGCGTATCTAATGCAGGCCAACTGGAGAAATTACCGTTTGAACTGCAAAAAGGGGAGGAAATAATGAGAGAGCTTAAACCCCAATTTAGGGGATTCATGATAACTAGGGCGCTTAGTAGTTATGTAGTGCTGTTTTTTCTTACCATTGTTGTAATCATAGTTGGAATATTGATAAATAAGTTGTCTCAAGGGATTTTTCTTATTATGGCAGTGATACCTGCATTACTATTAATAGTTTCTGTAGTGCCGTACATAGAATATGGAAAAGCATGGTATTGGATTACGACCCGCAGAGTCATAGATAAAAGGGGATTTATCGGGTATACTGTAGATTCCATACCATTGGAAAATGTAACTAACATAATACTTTCTAGAACACTATTAGACAGACTTCTTGGCATATCATCCCTAGTGATAGTACCTATGAGCGGAGATCCAATTCCAAAAAATGGCATTCGCAAATGGGGATCCCAGAGCCCTAATTACTTTCCAGCTCTACCGCAAAAGCTCGCTAGAGAGTTACAAAGAGTGTTACTTAATCTAAAATCTGAATTAAGTGTCGGCAGAGGTATGCCTTTACCATATGAATCATTATCTTCGTCTTCTGAGGCTGCCCAGCCGAAAAGTAATCAAGACAGGAAGTTATGATAATAGTCAAAATTTATAAATTCGTGGTGAAAACCCACAAGCCTTAATCACGAGGGTGGGAATATTACAACAAAACTACTCTGTACAAGAGAAAAGCCCCATTTATGTGGTATGTAATATCCTATCAAGTAACGGTAGATATTGTTGAATGAGGAACTGCAAAAGCAAGTGATATCATACAACCGATCAAAACTATACCTAAGTCTATGAATTCATTCGCGGAAATGTAACTAAACTATTATTTAGTTAAACAAAGTATTATATATCTTTCTAAACAAATAATAATGATGATAACATGGACAATCGCGCAATAAGGAAGAATATGGGAAAACGAATGGATAAAGTGATGGGAAAGAAAACAAATAGAAATGGTGCGGATACGTACAAGTGCCACATCTGCAATGAAGAGATTGCTGATCCGGTAAATCTAATTACACATATGCTTGACCATAGCTTAAGTGCAATGGAATCTATAAACGACTTGATAAAGGATCAGAAACTTGGACGCGTATCAAATTCAGATAGGACAAGAAATGATAGCATGAGGGCATCATCTGAAAGAATGAGAAAAACAAAAGGGGCAAAGAAAATATTCGGAACCAAAAAAGGCTAAATAAGCCTTTCAGTTACCTATATATTGGGATATTGATGACTAAAAAAAAACACCGAAAAACACAGCAGAATCTACACGAGTACATAAATCGTTAGGTGTACTATTACTTTGTCTAGGCTTATTTGGTAGCGGATTAGTCTGGATGCCTTTTACTATAGCTGCCGTCAGCGCTTATAACCCTGGAATACCTAATTCAAGTACTTTCGTGCAACTTGGAGCTTTAATGCTAGTACTTGTACTAGTACCAATTATTTTAGCCTATTTTATATGGAAAGGATACAAGCCAGCGTGGTATGCCACAATTGCGTATGGTTGTTTTAATATAGCTTTATATATAATCATTTTCTCATCACTTAAAGTATTGCTTTCAACTGGGCCGATAGTAAGCAATTCTGCAATCGGTCCGTTGGGTTATGCTATAGCGTATGGAATAGCATATATAGGCACTTATCTATTGGCCGTCATAGCGATTATAGAAAATATAGGTATGATATATTTCCTAACCAGAGTTAGGATAAGGGCTTATTTCGGGATGTGATGGTTTTATTACCATTTGAATTGTCACATCGTAAATCCGCATTACATAATCGGATTGCAGCACAGTATTACGTCAAATTGGGTAAGATTCGTAACTGAAAGCCAGAAGTGCTTATTCATACGCAAAAGCTTTTGGCAGGTGCAACATAAAGGGATCGGGAAAACGAACGCTAGTAGCTAAGGATGAAACAAGCTTGCTGGCTATATATCCCTGATGTTCGGAAGCCCGCTAGTTTGAGATAAGCGTGCGGGCATTGGTCGTTAAGCTACAAGCCCTGAGAGGGAATTGAACCCTCAACCTCCTGTTTTCTTGTTCTTGATTAAACTTCTTTAATGAAGCTTACAAGACAGGCGCTCTGCCGTTGAGCTACCAGGGCACGCTCTTTAATTTATAATTGAAACTTATAAATTGTTTCCTATTTTACTCCACGAATAGACGGAAGTACGCTACTGCGAACGAAGAGAGCTTCTTCAGCTGCCGTATCTTAGATATGGACTCGCTTATAAAGTCAATGTTACGCTTCTCTATCGAATGGGTTACAGCAAGCATGGGCGGGTAAAGCAACAATGCCGCTATGATGTTTGTTATGACGGAAATCCTGCTGTAATGCAAAGCCATGGTAATTGCAAACAGCACCACGAAAAGCATAAGCGACGAGAGTGCCAACTTTCCGAGCCTTTTCCACTCGATGCCTATGGAGAACTGGCTCTTCAGCGCCTTTATGTAAAGGACGTCCATGACAATCGGACCAACTGCGAATACTGCTATCAGAGCACCCAGAACCTTGGCGTACGGAACAAGTACGGCAAGCAGAACCACTTCGACAATGACAACTGCAAGCTGGTACTTCATGAACCTGCGCGTATCGCCGTTGCCTATTATCAGCACTCCGGCGAAGCTGCCTATCAAGCTTATCACAGTACCTATGGAAATGAAGGCGAAGTAAAACGGCGCCCCGACATACGCACTCCCGAAAAGCAATCCTGTAAGCGGTTTTGTGGTAGACACCGCATAAGCCAGTATCGGCAATAAGGCCATGAAGGCGTAATAGATGCTGTTGCTGTATACGCTGCCTATCCTCTTGCCTATGGCCTTGCTTGACAACGTGTAAGAGAAAGCCGGAAGAATTATGAAAGTCATCGATGTCATGAGCAGTTCGAAGAACCTTCCGAGCCTGTAAGCTGCGCCGTAGCTTCCCACCACTGCGCTGGTGGCAAACACCCCTAAAAGAAGTATGGCAAGGCTTGTGGTTCCTGATATGGCGATGTTGGATGTCACAACAGGTAGCGAGAACCCAAGCATCTCCCTGGAAACACTGCGCTTGAACTTCGGTGCCAATATGCCGGTAAAACGGAATATGCCTGCCATGCAGTAAATCAAGCCTATGGCTAAGCTAAGCGCGAGCCCGAGCATGGCACCCAATACGCCGTAACCTAAAAGCACCAAGCCTATGACAAGCACAGCCTGCGATACCGCATAAACAATGTTGCCTATGGAGGAATGTTTAGCCGAGCCCAAGCCCACCAATGCGGCTACGGAAAGGTTGAACAGCACGGAGAGGAACACGCATACCGCAGCTACTATTATCGGATAGTACATCGTTGCGTTGTGGTAAACGTCAATGGCAAGCACGTTGCTCAGCGCTATGCCTATAATCATTATCGCCAGCGATATCGCGCCAGCTATGGCGAGCCCGTTGGCTATAAGCTCCCTTTTTCTTTCGATTCCGACGTTTCTCTCGGAAAGTTTTTTCCTGAGCGCCGTCCCCATGCCGAAGTTGCCGCCCATGCCCAGAAGCATGTACAGCGCCACCACTATAGAATATATTCCGTAATCCGCAGGTTTCAGGTATCTTGCGAGGAACACCAGCAGCAGCAAAGTTATGCCCGCGCTTATGACCTTGCTCGAGACGAAGAAGCTCCCGCTCCGCAGAGCCTTTGAGCCAAGATCCCTAACTTCAGAAGCCTCGCTGATGTTTTCCATGCTTATCCTTGCACTGATTGCTGATTAGGTTTTCAAAAACTAAGGCTAAATAACCAATGCAAAACAAAGAGAAAAAGAAAAGAAAAAGAAATATGTGCTTATTTGCCGAAATACATCTTTACGTTGGGCCTTGTGAAATAATAAAGGATAATTATCCCTATTATTGTGCCTATCGGTATTGCAAACAGGTCCAAGACTCCGCTTATCATTACGAGTATCCTGGACCAATTCTTTCCGGTGAACAGCGCAAGCCCTGTCACCAACACGAATGCGCCGAGAAGCACAACTATAAGCCCTGCGGCCCCCGAAGTGAAGCCTGAGAAGGCCCCCAATGCTATGTATGCTATCCCTGCCAATATCTGCAACAGCCCCAATATGGTAACTCCTGTAGGTCTATTTCCTGCCATTCTATCACGAATAAGCTTGCATAAAAATATTTAAATATGCATAAGTGTGCCACGTCAGACTGCTTTTCAGTAGCTATTCGTATTCGTTCGGAACTTCCACATCCTTTTCGCTTTCATCGTGCAATTTGACATTTTCTATCTGCTTGTTCTCCTCCGCATATGCGTAGTGCATATCTGGCTTTTCGTTCTGCGCGACCCTGTGTGTCCCGTCGCAGAAAGGTTTGTGTTTTGAAAGCCCGCATGCACACATGTGCAGCTCGAAGTTCTTCAGTTTTTCGTCTTGCGTGAGATTCGAAAAACCAGGCACCTCGCCCAGCTTAACGACGAACGGGTGATTTCTTCCATGTTTTACATATCTGCTCATACTATCCACCGCATGGATAATCATTTTCAAGATTATTAAACATTCCTTAGGCTAGGCTTGTAGAAGACTTAAAAAAGCAGAGGGGCAAATTCAGATATTGCTCCTGTCTGCATTGAACATTTTGTATTTCTTGGGCTTGAGCTTGCCGGTTATAAACTTGAAGGCAACCTCTGGGTTGCTCGCCTCTCCGCACGAATATATATCAAGCGTGGCATAGCTGCTCTCGGGCCAGGTGTGCAGCGCTATGTGGCTCTCTTCTATTAACGCTATTACGGAAACTCCTCCCTCTATGCCATTATACGGCGAGAACTTCTTTGTTACGAGTTCAACTATGTGCATATTGCCAACCTTCGCCGAATCAACCACCAGCTTTGTCAGGTAGTCCAGATTGGCTATATACTTTTCGTCCACTTCGTACATGTTCCCATACACGTGTTTTCCCACTATCCTTGGGACCTGCTTCTGCATTACCTGTGTTCCAGCTGTTTTTGCCATCTTTTCTTCACCTGTAACCCGTATAAAGCCACAGAAATTTTGACGCTTTATTAAGATACCCAAACGCTTAAAAAGATTATCCCCTGTTTTTTAAAATTTTAATCACAAAGTTTACTAACATAAAAATTTTTACCTTTTATATAAAATTTTGTCGACGTCAATTTCAGCATGCGGCAAAAAGCGTACTTTTTTCCGGTGCGTGTTTTTTCGTGTTTTCCGAATTTTGTCGTGGGAACATAGTGCCAATACGATATAAAAAGCGCCGTGCCTAAATTTGGAGCATGCCTAAATTTTGCCGATATCGTCCAAATCGCAGGAGTGGCACGCCGTTTCGGCTCGATTGCAATTGCATCGCTGTTACATGAAGATTGGCACAAAATTCTCTTGAACTAGTTTCAAGCGTTGGCATGGTGCATGCGCAGATGAAGGGCAAATCTTTAACAACATGAGCTGGAAATCTCACACGCTTTAGCTGTGGAACGAAAGCGAATCGCAGAAAAGCAGAATGCCCCATTTTCTCCGCAGGGGCGTATGACATCAAACCAGTTGTTGCTTGGTATGTTCTCAGTTCAGCGAAAATTGCCTCTCGGAATTGAGGTCTTACAAAATCTCCCTGAGCGTAGATTTCGGCGTGTCCCGCCGTATGATGTGATTTTGTCAGAAACATATATATACCTTTTCAGCTATATTTTTGTATCCAGTTGTTGCTTGGGAAGCCCACACCATTTACGGGTGGGAAGATGTCACTAATATTGTAAGCATAATAAAAAAGGTATTTTGAGGTCCTATTGGTTCAAATCTAAAGCATTTGGCAAAATAATGTTTTTACTGCCTATGGTCTGATATTCTAAAAAAGCATTGAAATATATTAAGGTGTTAAATAATGGGAAAATTTCCACTCGCAGACGCTGAATTGACTAAAATCTGGGTATGCCGAAGGTGCAAGGCCAGAAACAGGGCTGGCAGCAGCATGTGCCGCAAATGCGGATACAAGGTGCTGAGGCCAAAGCGAAAAGAGGCAAGGGTCAAGAAGTGAGCAGTGAGTATTTATAAAAAGGTGGCAAAATGGCAGAGCTTACCCCTGTAGAACAGGCAGTACTGAAGGCGCTAGAGGAACTCGGCGCTACAAACGAGAAGTCAATAAAGACCGCTGACGACATAATGAAAAAGTCAAACAGGCCAAAGGGGTTAGTCACCAATACGCTCGTAGAGCTTACGAAGAAAGGCTCAATAAAGAGGGTTACGCGGGAAAAAGCCGCAGGATACTATATAATCAAATCTTGAAATAGTGGTTGGCGTGGAAGAGAGCAGACCTGACGAATTCGTGGATTTTTCGGCTAAGTACAAAGAATGGGTAGCCATAAAGAGGCTCGGCATAACGCCGCAGACAAAGCCGGAAGAGATAGCTTACCATCTTGCCGGCATAAGGGCTACGATAGATTCCAAGGCGTTCAAGATATTGGGTATAGATACCGATGCGATAGACAACCATGTCAAGCAGGTCCAGAAGACCGGAAAAGGCCCGCAAGCCATCGCCCAAGCGATGCTCGAACTGGAGAAGCCGGAATTCAAGAGGGTTGTCCTAGACGCGTGCTCCAGCCAGACTCTTGCCCCATTTGCAAAGACATACGCCCTAAACAGGCTCATGAATGAGTTTGGCGTCGAAACTTCCCTAAGCCAGCTTGCGCTGTCAAAGGCATTCAAGGAGCTAAAGCCGCCGAAAGCCCCGGGAAGGCTCTCCAAGGGATTAAAGCCAAAGGCATGAACTTTGGTGTACGTAAGCTGTGAGCTATGCTTCTCCTAAATATAAACAGCCAGTACCGGCACCATTGCTTTTGAGACACTAGCTAATTTTATACAGCCGGGCTTCGACATATCCCTCGGGCGCATATTGTTCCATCAACGTTACGCTGCAGCCGCCAGCTGCAAGCCATGTGTCCATATTACTCATGTTGGAATAACCGTATCCTGCACCGTTTTCAAGCAAGAGCAACTTTTCCGTTCCTTGGTTGGCAGCACAGGATTCGCTCCTTCCATAAACGCTGACGTTCTTGTATGGCGTCAGCGTATAGTTGAGATACATTATGACTCCATGCGATTCTGGCTGGCCGTCGCGCTCAGCATTCATGACATATAGGCTTACTGGTTTTGCAATGGCGATACTGGCTGCATAACGCGTAAGGTTCATATAGAATGCGTTCGCGCCGCTTATCTCCGAGTTGTTGCTTCCTAAAAACCCGTAAACCCCTGCCTGATCAAGCAAGACAAAAATGAAAAGTGCTACGATAAAGAGAGAAGCGGTTCTATTTTTTCCTCCAGATATTTTTAATGCCATCCATTCTACGAATACAGCTGCAGTCAAAGCCATAGGTGCTATTATATCGTCGAAAAATCGCGGTAAGGTGCCAAAACTCCTGTAATGGCTTAAGGAGGTGCTCCCGTAAAACATGAAAAGGAAGCATAAGAGCGCTATCGCGGCAATGTACCTCGCCTTGCTGTCTCTATGTTTGATGAGCAGCAGGCAGCCGAGCATGAAAAAAAGCACAAACAAACCAAACGGGTACATGTAATAATAAGTCCAGCCAAGATTGTAAAACATTATGGGATTTGCCGCTTCAAAAGGGAGAAGCAGCATCTGATATCCGCCTCTAGCCTGCACCTGTGCTCTGCCGTAATTCTGCAAAGCATAAATGGGATTTCCCGTAATCGTGTAGAATGGAACAAGATACAGCAATAGCAGCAGGACTATTCCGACGAGCATATAAGCAGGATATCTCACATCAATCCTATTTCTCATCTTTCTCTTCTGCTTTTTTCTCTTAATGCTCTTCGAGAATATAGCAAAGGTCATGACCGCAAGGAACATACCCATCAAGAATATCAGCCCCTCCATTTTTACATAAACCGACAGCGCTCCTACAACTCCGGAATAAAAGAACATCAGGGGCTTTTTGCTTTTCAGTCCTTTTATCAGAAAGTAAAGAGATGCGGCTACAACCGCTCCGGTCGCTATATCAGGGACGACTCTCGTAACATTGGCATCTATTATTGGTGCAGTGGATACGAAAAAGCCTGCAATAATCCCAAGCCTTTCGCCGCCCAATTCTTTTCCTGCCATAAACGTAAAAAGCACAAGGAAAACGAATCCTGCTATCGAAACGAATATGGCGCTAAAATCAGTATAACCAAAAGCCATGCCTGATAAGGTTATCATGCCTGTGAAAAGGAAGCCGTAACTGAATACGTTATTAAATTCTATAACTCCGTTGGAATACATATGTGCTATTCCCATGTACGTAGAATCGTCATATACTGCGTTCGGCCCAGCATAAATGAGCAGGCTTATGGCCAAGCCCAAGGCTATTATGGCTATCAACAAAAGCATGCAAGTGTTGTTTCTATTGCATAATGCATGGCCGTGCTTCTTTGCCCTTAACGACATCCGAATCTAATTATTCTGGTTGTACTGTTTATTAATCCTTGCATGTACGGTCCTTAAAATCTTGGTTTCAATACATGCCTATTGCCGTTCTCTACAAACTCCGCCTCCCATGTGCCGTTAACATTACGCCTTCTTATCAGGAACCCCTCAGGGAGCTTACCTCTCAAGAGCTCAATATCCTTTTCTATAAGGCTGTATTGCTGATTTATCATGGACCTTTTTGCGTCCCCTTTTATGAGCGTGCTATGAAGCTGTTCGTAATCCCTAAAGGAGAGCGGCATGTCCTTTTTGTTGTCCATGCTTATTACAAGGTCTCTCCCTATTGATCCCTGGCTGGCTATCATCTCTATCTGGTACGCAACTGCAACCATTCCGCTCCCGAAGAATGCAGTTATTCCGTATTCTCCTGGGAATACCTTCCCGCTCTTGAGCAAGCTGGCTAAAGCGATTATCGTCGAACCAGTATAAGAGTTCCCGACTTGTGAAGGCAGTTCCAGCGCTTCTTTTATGCGCATATTGGCAAGAAACTCCTCGAATTCAGGCTGTTTCCTTAGCTTTCCGAGCCAAGCCCAGTAAGCGCTTATATCGGGATCCGAATCTATGTAATCCACTATGTCCGCATCGAGATTTTCCCCGAAATTCCTAAGCTTCGTCGTAAACAGCTCCACTAAGCTTTGCTCACCTAGCGGGCTTTTTCCCAAAGATTCCCTATCCTGCAACTTTAGGAACTTCTCATGTTCGTAATTTTTCAGATAATGCTCGTAAAGAAAGCTTGCAAAGTATATCGCCTGCTTCGGGAAAGGAACGTGGCTGGCAAAGAAGCTCATATTGTCGTTGTAGAGCTTTTTAGAAAATTCCTTCATGTCGAAACTGTCAGCTAAATAAGCCTTATGCGCGTTGGCATTTTCCGCATTTTCATCGGAATACAGTATTCGTGTGCTGTCAAAAAGCTTTTCGAGGTTTCCAAGGGCCATTGCAACCGCATAAACATATCCCTTTTCGGAGAATTTTCCGTGAACAAAAGGAGTATCTACTCCGAATTTTGTGAAATCCGGAAAAGGCATGTTAAAACGTCCATATCCAATATTGTAATTTATGCTTATCAGGCTTGGTTCTGTGGTAATCCACATGAGGGTGGCCGAGCTACCCTGTGTAGTTTCTGCATCCGGAGCCCTTACGCTGTCGTATACTGCGGTATCTGCCGAAAGAACTATCGCAGAACTTCTTTTTCCCATGCTGTTGGCGGTATAAATCTCGCTGACCGCACTCGAAAGAGCCAACCCTGCGCCTGCACATGCAAAGGTATTTTGCTGTACTCCAGCGTTTTTCAGCGCTTCAACGTAGGGTCTGTATCGTGTCTCATTTTCATCGAGCAACCTCGAATAAACGAGCCCCAGGGCTATTTCGGCTTCAGGCCTGCTAAAATCCGGGTTGCTTTCAGTTGCGTAGTATATGCTGCCTGGCAGATTCCCAAAAAACTTCTTCCTGCCACTATCGGAAGAGTCTACGTTTTTTATGAAGGAATACAAAGCGTTTGCGGCTAGCGTCACATTAGATTGAGAATAAGTGGGCATCCTGGCTTTTTCTATTCCTAATCCATCTTTTATCTTGTTTGGTTCTATCGGTTTCTTTCCCTCCTTAAGCTTTCTGTTAAGGGCGTTGGCAAGCTCCACATAGCTGAAATATGTCTGCGGGGCTTCTACTACTAATTTGCTTATCCCGATTTTAGGTTCTGCTCTTAGCTGTATAACCTCTTTTTCAACCTGCAATTCCTGTACAACGTTCTTATAAGCCATCATGCGTATCGCAAATCCTTTATCGTGTTACGCTAAAAAGACGAAGTTCAGGTTAGACAATAAACGTAGCATATAAGTCAAAGCTTACAAACCACTTTCTTTTTCTTTGAGAAAATCAAATAGCTTACGATAAAGTATCTGAGAAATTGAATATATTAACATCATGTCATTTCATTCCTGCTTCTGGAAAGGCACATCACGATGTTTGGACATCTGTCCTTTTATCTTAGTTTTGACTATTTCCCTCAACTCCTGCGATATAAACAGGCACACTATGGCTAATACTGTGAGTGTAACCCCTATTATATACAAACGCAAATATATTGCAAACATCCATCCGAAAACAACAGCAAGGACTATGATAACCAATATACCTTCTGCATCGTCCTTAGCAAATCCCATAATGATTATTGGGAAACTGTATTTATAACACTATATGAAAGTTCTACAATAAATTATTTGATAATGTGCGATCGCCGGGATTTGAACCCGGGTTTTTGCCTTGGAGGGGCAAAGTCCTACCAGGCTAGACTACGATCGCTCGCAATAACAAGGATAATCAAGAATAAGTTTTATTCGGAAGCTTAAAATGGCTTTCTATAAACCAAAAGAAACAAAGAAAAGAAAATAACAATCAAATATTGCATTTGGGTGAAATGGTGCCGCAAACGCGGCACCGTATTTGCTGCGGGCTTATTCCTTTGCAGCTATTACCACTGCTGCTGGACCGAATCTTATTTGTTTTTTCTTCCTTATCGCGTCCGCCTTTTTTACCATCTTTATTGCGCTTTGCGCTATCGCGTTTGATATCGCTGCTTTCGTATTCTGATCGGGCTCTTCATTTATTATAGCCGCGATCATCGGCCCAAGGTCTACTGCCTTGAGTTCGTCTGCAAAGGATTGCTCCAAGCTCTGTTCATCGCATATCTCCCCTGTGAGTTCTGCTTTGATTTCCCCCTTTTCTACCCCACTTTTTTGTTTGGACTCCATATGGAATCAACTTTCGCTATTCGCTACATAATTATTCGGGTTTTGTTATATTTATACATTTTGTGGAACTTTCTAATAAATAATTAGAATAAGTGTTTTACCTGAAAGACTGCTATTTAAAGCTTACGTTGCACTGCCGTGGGCAACAATTCCGTTATCGCCAAAACTGAATACACTATACCCACAGAATATGCCTGTAGAAGAAGCCTATCTTATGGGCATATTATAACGCCCTATTACCTCTTTTACATCTTTTTTGGTAGGATTCTACGTTTTGTGCCATCTGGATAGACTATGTAAAACCGATCCTGTATGCCAGTTGGGTATTGACCACCAGAAGATGACGAAGGCTGAAGCCTTTCTATCTCCTTTAGCTTTTCTCGAGCTGCCTCTTCTGCTTCACTTTCAGTATTATATGAATTGGGTAAAGTATACCATTCTCCACCAAATGTGTCGTATCCCTGCAGTCTATACTCCTCTTTCGATGCAGGCACTGCATATACACCTCCTCCTTCATCTGCTTTACCTGCCCTGATAAATCTTGCTATCTGTTCATTGTTCCTCAATAAGTTCTCGATGAGCTTAGATTTGTTCAGCCCTTTTGATATAGATAAAGCTCTGAGTGCAGCATCAACTTCCTCTGGAACTGATATAGATATCTTTTTATCTGCCATGCTAACACTGATATCGTTGCGCGACAAAGATATATAATCTTTTTCTGGGTGCAGGCTGTCCAATAATCCTGCTAAATTCCAGAGATTTATAAAATCACAGGATATGTTGGATCTAACAAACTTAACGGTATCTTGCAGCAGAAAAATAGAGGACGTCAAAACCATAAGGTATCAGTTGAATCCGTATTCTTACAATACAAAAGAATGATTGCTCCTAAACTCATTGTTTTTAAAAAATGTAAAAAATCAGGATATGGTGACTATGGAATTTGCACTATAACCATCGAACGAAACTGTCACTTTCACTGTTCCTGTATGGAGCGCATAAAGCGTATCGCTTGCTACTCCGCTCGATCCAGTGAAACCTTTGCTATTCTGCAGTCTCGCATCTGTATTGTTAAGTGTATAATTCACCGTTACGGAAGGTGTCGGACTGCCTGCAAATTCGAATGTGGAGTTTATGCTGTAAGCGTTACCTGCTGCTAAAGTCAACGTTGAAGGATTCACTATTAACGCCGTCGGCTTGGCAGTTATATTTTTGCTAAATGTGTCGTATATGGCCCCCTTGTAAATCTGTATCGGGGGATCGGCACAAGTTCCATTGAATTCACCATACTTGCTCAAGCCGCAGTTATATTCTTTTATATAAACATTTGCCTTAAGGTGGTTTCCAAAATTGTCATAAACACCTGCAGAGCATACAAAAGTCGCTCCTGGGTTCACGAAAGAGGGTACACAAGTAGCACTATAATTGCTTCCCTGGCTGTTTATTACCATGACTGGGTCTTTTATGGGATAATAATTAGGGTTTGAAAGCATTAAGCTCACATTTACTGTGTTTGTTGATGCTTGGCTCATGCCAACCCCATAATTGTCGCATGATACTCCAACTATAAACACGCAGTTGTTTGGCGGTATTGACATAGGTATTATCACATAGAAATACAGCATGCCTACTGCAGCTATTATTATCATCATAGCCCATCCATAAGTCACCAAATACTCTATTGCGCTTTGGCCCCTGAGATAAAGGCTGTGCCCACCATCCACTTCACCACCATTATAAATAACTCTTTTTTCAGATATATTAACCTTTTGATTGTACTCCGTAAAGAGAAGTTGTAAAAAAGCTTATTATGCCTTTTTGCTGCGGGCGAAAAGAGAGTTTTGCATATTCAGGAAACTGCCTTATGCCACATATCTTCAAAATGCCTCCTTAATTCCTTTACCTCTTTCTTGTCGTCTATAATCTCTATCCTCTCGGTATTCTTGTGCATTCCTGAATAAGTAAGATTCGCGCTTCCGGTTATTGCCCTATTTTCACCAATGTAAACTTTCTCGTGTACAAAATTGCCCCTGACTATTTTGACATGCATCCTGCTTTTTCTCTTGGGGGAAAGCATTGCAACCGTAAAGAAAGCTGCCCATATACCAAGCATGTCAATTGCCAAAAGGGCTATCATGTACTGCTTTGCGAGTGCTGTTAGCGCTACTGT
This sequence comes from Microcaldota archaeon, assembly GCA_021797495.1. Taxonomy (GTDB): domain Archaea; phylum Micrarchaeota; class Micrarchaeia; order Micrarchaeales; family Micrarchaeaceae; genus Micrarchaeum_A. The sequence continues at coordinate 29,584 of JAJZZO010000004.1, read as the reverse complement.
GGCTGCAACTATCGCAGCATGCGAAATTTTTGGCGTGCCTGCCAATCTGCTCCCTGCATACTCTACCGCTTTAGAATAGGAACTCTCGCTTGTTATCAGGTAGACATTCTTGCGCGATGAAAGCCTCTTCAGCATCTTGAGGTAGTATTCGCTGACAAAAGGCGATATTATGTAGAGATTCCTGCCTTTGGAGAAAAGAAGCTTGTCAACAGCCTTGTATGAGCTCTCCGTGCTTATAGCACGCATTTCAAACCCCAATTTTCTTTATTGCAACGCGAAGCTGCGTTTCCATTATTTCCAACGGGATGGCTTTCAATCCGCTTTCGAAATCGTTTACTATCTCGACCTTTTTCGCGTTGATGTCCTTCGCAAACTGCGAAACATCTTTCTTTATCAGCGAAGCAGTCTCATCGTCAGCGTTTATGTAAACCTCTACCTTGTCCGATCTCTTCATGCCTTCGGACTTTCGCTCCATCTGTATCCTGCGCTCCAGCTCCCTTATGAAGGCCTCGTTCTCTAGCTCCTTGCTGATCTCGCTGTCTACCTTGGCGTAGCCGTACTTGAACTTCTTCATGCCTTCGCTTGTGTTGAATTCTGAAATTACCACATGCTCAGGCCTTATCTCGAAAACTCCCTTCTCTGTATGCAGGGCAAAGCTGCCTCCAGTTTCAAACGAGCGCTTCATTTCCTCTATATTTGCCTCTGTTATTGCCTTAGCTACTGCAGATGCATTGTCCTTGAACTCAGGGCCTATCTTCTGGAATTGTGGCTTTGCCTCCAATCCCACATTGCTTACCTTTTTTATGAGAACCTCCTTTGCGTTTGCGTAATCCCCGACTATGCCTGAGAATCTCGAAAGGACGTTATAAACCTCGTCGCTCGTCGTTTCGACCAGTGCCTGCTTCACAGGCCACCTCAGCGGCACTTTGGCCTGTTCCCTGTTGTTGAGAAGTGCACTTATGGACTCCTTTACCATGTCGAAAGAGCTTTCAAGCTCTTTGTCTATGAGTTCTGGTTTTGCCTTGGGCCATTTTCGCATAGAAATGCTGTCGTCAGTGTTCTTGAGCATGCGTAGCGTTATATAATCCGAAGTGAATGGTATTATCGGGGAAGCCAGTGTTAGAACTGTATCCAATGCGTAGCTTACCACCTGCATCACTTTTTTCTGAACAGCCTTGTCGGAATTCAATAGCTTTTTCTTTGCGACTTTCAGATAAAACCTGCTGAAATCCTCGCCTATAAACTCCCTTATCGCAGTGACCGCATTTTGCGCCTCGTAGTTTTCCAGTGCGTCCGTAACGGATATTATCAGGCTCTGCATGCGCGATATGAGCCAGCGTTCCTCGTTTTCCAGGCCTTCTGTTTTAGGGAGCGTCCACTTGGGCTTTATGCCTGTTAATTTCCCATATTCCTCTATCAGGTTAGCCGCGTTGTATAATACGTTTATCGTGCGCTCTGAGTCCCTTATCTCACTTCTGTTGAACGACAAGTCCAGCCATGGCGTGTGCCCCGTGCTCCATATCCTGAATACGTCTGCGCTGGTTATTTTAAGCAACTCCGGAAGCGCAACGTAATTGCCGAGCTTTTTGTGCATCTCCCTTCCGCTCTCGTCAAGGAGCATCCCGTCAACCCCGACGTTCTTGAACGGTTTTTTACCGTACGCGAGCACGCTTATTTTTATCAGCCCGGAGAACCATCCCCTAAGCTGGTCTTTTCCCTCTATTATGTAATCTACTGGGAAAAGCCTTTCAAACTCCTTTTCCGAATCTATGCTCGCCCTGAATGCTATGCTTGAATCGAACCATACGTCTGTTACGTCCTTTACCCTGTGCATAGTGCTTCCGCACTTATGGCACTTTATCTTTATCTCGTCTATGTAGGGCCTGTGCAGGTCTTCGAGCTTTCTGGCTTTCTCGTTTTCTATGGCTGCCGAAGCAAGCTCTTCGAGAGAGCCTATGACTTTTATCTCGCCGCACTTCTCGCATTCCCATATAGGTATCGGTATGCCCCAATACCTCTGCCTTGATATGCACCAATCGGGAGAGTTCCTAAGCACGTCGGCCTGCCACTGCTGGGCCTCTTTCGGATGCCATATTACCTTCCCGTTTTCAGAAAGCACCTTGCTTTTAACCTTCGCCACGTTGAAAAACCATTGTGGCGTAGCTATGAATATGAGCTTTGAATCGCACCTCCAGCAATGCGGGTAGCTGTGGGTTATGCTTCCCTTGTAAAGCAGCACGCCAAGAGACTTGAGGTCGTCCATCACCGCTTTGTTTGCCTCTTCCGGGACCTTCAGATGCACGTATTTGCCAGCATCTTCTGTGTACTCCGCATTCCCCGCCACCGGCGAAAATATAGGCAGGCCAAGCTTCTTCCCAAGGTTGTAGTCATCCAATCCATGCCCTGGCGCTATGTGGACCAATCCTGTGCCGTCGTCCATGGTGACAAGCTCTCCAGAAGCTACCACTTTATGGTACTTTCTCAATTCCTTTTGTTTCGGGACAAACTGTTCAAGCGGATTCGCGTATTCCATCCCCTCCAATTCCGAGCCGTAGAACTCTTCTATGGCTATGGCGCTTTCGTTAAGCATGGCAACTACATCATCGAGCCTTTTCTTTGCAACTATGAGGTTGTTGGAGCCGAATTTGGCAAGCACATAGAGCTCCTTGGGATTAACCGCTATTGCGATATTCGAAGGTAAAGTCCACGGCGTGGTGGTCCATATGAGCAATGAGTATTCGCCATCGGCAAGGCTTATGCGCGCTCTTGAACTATTCTTCACGACCTTGAACGATACGGCTATAGAAGGGTCGTTGTCCTGCATGTACTCCGCTTCCATGCTTCCCTGCGAGACAGGGGTCTGGCACCTGGGGCAGTACAGCGTGGCTTTGGTGTCCCTGTAAAGCAGCCCCCTGTCGCTTATGCGCTTGAACATCTGCCATCCAGCTTCTATGTATGACTTGTTGAACGGTATGTACGGATGCGCGAAGTCGAGCGTTATGCCGAAGCGCTCGTAGTCGCTGTCCATACGCCCTATCCCGTCGTCTACGAATTTCCTGCACTGCCTTATGAACTCCTCTACACCTATTTTCTCCTCTATCTCCTGTTTTGATTTGAGCTCGAGCTTCTTCTCCACCTTGTTCTCTATTGGCAATCCGTGCACGTCGTATCCGGGCATGTCCCTTACGTCGTAGCCTCTCATCCTCCTGTATCTAAGCGTTATGTCCTTTACCGCTTTTACCCACATCTGCCCGGGGTGAAGGTCTCCGCTCACGTACGGCGGGCCATCGAGAAAATAGAAGGGCTTTTTGCCCTTGTTCCTGGCTCTCAGCCTTCCAAGGACATCCTTTTCCCTCCAGTAATTCAGCATTTCAAGCTCATTAGCATTTAGGTCCAACACAGCAAAGCACCAGTGGGATTTGGGATTTACCCTATAAAAAGGCTATGTGCAACCTACTTGTTCGGTTGTACTGCAAGAAGCTTTTTCGACTTGTAAGCCTTGCGCTTCGGCATGTTGCTCCAGCAGTCCTTGCATATTGTCATTTTCAATATCTTCGTAGCTGTCTGGGAGCTCTTAATGCAGTTGCTGCATATGGTTCTCCCGCAATAATCGCACTTGTACTGCCTGTATATCTCTTTCTTGCATCTTTCGCAATATGTAACCATTGTATCCTACCTTTAAGCATTATATACGCTAAAATATAGCAGATATTTTAGTATGGCAAATAATAAATAGGTTCACTACCTCTGCCATCGTGCATAAGCCACGCACCCCCATGGTTAACCGCACAGGCGACGGAATCGCTCATCCATGGCTTTTTAACCACTTCCCGAATTTTTCGTAATGGTCGTCCTTTTTTATCCTATCCAAGAATTTTTCCCATTCTGCGTCGTTTAGCTGGGCCAACGTCTTATTCCAATTCCATGGCATGAATACTCTATTGGCCCTTGCGCCACGTATATTTTTGCCCTTTGGCTTCTTCGGAATTTTCCCGTTGCAAACGCCTTCAAAAATCTTTACCTCTTTTGTAGCTGGATTGCAATAAGCCAAAATGCTTATCAATGTGGCTCTCCTGTCCCTGCTATTGCCGAGCATTCCTATGAATTTTCTCTCTCCAAGGGTATCAAAAGTAGGTTTAAACAACGCGCCTGGGAAATTGTTCAATGCCCTTATGTACATGCCGGAATCTTCTATGATAAAAGGTTTTCGCGTTTTGGCAATTACCTGATTCGTTTTGTCCCTGGCAACTTTTGCCATGTCTGTATCTTGTAATTCCCTCAACTCCATATCTACCTGCTTTACTGCTAACCCATACTTATTCAGCCTAATGTTCGCAAGATCCACTTTGTGCCTATTCGATGTAAAAAATTCTATCGTTTTGTCCATTCAATCTACCGATAATTTACGTAGTAAACATAATAATTTATCAGAAGCTTCATCTACGTCCTTATTTAAAATTAGGGCAAAGAGTGTATTTATTATTTCATAAACTCCGTTAATTAATTCCGTATAATAGCTATCCAAAAGTAAGATTTTATTATTTAACTAATTAGTCTTTCCGACGTGGGCATAAACAAATTCATAATAAAAGATCCAATCGATATGCTGTTCTTAAAAAAGTACAACATAGAAAAAGAAGAATCAACTACTCCGAAATCAATGGTCCAAACCTTCCTCTTGCGCTTAAACCCAACAATAGCATAGCTCATCTCTAATGTCGGTATTCTTGCATCTTATTTATGGATGATCGTCATATCCGCCCATCATAATCACCTATATCTCAAATAAGATTGTATAAGAATATTTAAACGTCTTTCTTTTGGATCTTCCGGGCCATAAACAAGCAATCCAAACCTGGAGAAACAAATGCCTCGCGCTGTCTCGGCAGTAAAGAATTTTAGCTTTTCACTGCATTAAAACTGTGCTATTCGGTGTATTGGATTGAAGGTATATATCGAGACTTACGGCTGCACTTTTAACCAGGCTGACAGCGAGCTGATAGCGAATGCGTTGCATAACGGTGGCATAGAGACCTGTTCGAGCGAGGAGGAAGCGGAGGTCGTGCTAATGAATACGTGCACAGTCAAGGGCGCAACGCAGAACAGGATAACATACAAGCTGATGAACCTCGAAAAGCAGGGCAGGAAAATGCTCGTGACAGGGTGCATGGCCGGTGCAAACAGCGATATCATAGAAAAATACGCGCCGAGCGCGAGCATCGCAAGGATACAGAACATCGCCGAAATGCCTTCTGCTGTTAAAGCCATATCGAACGGGCATAGGTCCGTTTATCTGGAAGAGCGTAAGACGGACAGGATAAGCTTCTACAACGCACCAGGGTCGGTCATAGCGAAGATACCGCTAAGCGATGGCTGCTTAAGCTCGTGCTCTTTCTGCGAAACAAAGTTCGCAAGGGGTGCGCTCAACAGCTTTTCGGAGCAGGGAATACTCAATGCCATATCATACAGCGTCAGGAAAGGCTCAAAAGAGATAGAGCTTACTGCACAGGATACAGGAGCCTACGGCATAGACAAGGGAACCAATATAGCGCAGCTCCTCAAGAGGGCGTGCGAAATTGAGGGAGATTTCAGGATAAGGGTCGGAATGCTGAATCCCGAGCACATGCACAGGTACATGGACGAACTGATAGAAGCCTTGCAGAATCCACACGCATACAAGTTCATGCATCTGCCGCTCCAATCTGGCAGCAATAAGGTACTTGCATCGATGAGGAGGGGCTACACTGTGGAGGAGTATCTGGATATAATAAAATCATTAAGGGAGCACGTAAAAAACATAACAATAGAGACAGACATAATAGTCGGATTTCCCGGGGAAACGGATGAAGATTTCGAGGAGACGATAAATGTCATCAGCGAGTTCAGGCCTGAAGTGACCAACATGTCCAGATTTGCCGCAAGGCCCCATGCTTTGGCTTCAAGGATGCCGCGGCTTTCAGACCAAGCGATAAAGGAGAGGAGCATGAAGCTGTCGCGTATGGTAAGGTCGATGCAGGCATATGCGAACAGATTGCTGATAGGTAGGAGCGTTGATGTTTTATTGACCGAGGAAAATGATGCCTCGATAAACGGCAGGGACGATTCTTATCGCCAGATTGTCATACCTAAAACAGGCATGCATGAAAAACCGGCAGTAGGTTCAAGAGTAAGAGCAACAATTTATAATGCAACATCCAATGCTTTGTATGGGCGCATAAACTGACGCTCAAAAGGGTAAAATCAAAATGTACGCCAAAAAAATAACTGAATTTTTCGATGCGAACGGCATAAGCTTCGGCGACATCATAAAAGTCGAAGCAGACGGCATAAGCGAAGAGGGCGAGCTCATGCCGAGCACAGAGGCGAATGCGGAAAACATAATCATACTAAAGCTCAAGAACGGCTATAATGCAGGCATAGATTTCGACAAAGCAAAAATAACCAGGATCGGGAAAGGCATCCCTGCGCACGAATTCCCTAAGGCGGCATCAATGGTCAAGGAAGGCATGCCTAAAATATCGCTTATATACACAGGAGGCACAATAGGCAGCAAGCTCGATTACAAGACCGGCGGGGTTCACATGCTACTCAAGCCTGAGGAACTGCTCTACGAGGTCCCTGAACTTTCCGGAGTGGCAGATATACATGTGGAACCGCTTTCCAGCATAAGCAGCGAGGACATGTCGTATATTGAATGGCAAAAGATAGCAGAGAGAGTTTATGAGGCTAAAAAATCCGGCTTCCGCGGTGCGGTAATAACAATAGGCACCGACACCATGCATTACGCATCGGCTGCCCTATCATTCATGCTTGCCGGAATAGAAATGCCGGTGGTGCTTACGGGAGCGCAAAGGAGCAGCGACAGGGGCTCATCTGACGCTTTCATGAACCTGTACTGTTCAGCGGTCCTGGCCGCCAAATCGGATATCGGCGAAGTCGGAATCTGCATGCACAAAAGCTCTTCAGATTCGGAATGCGGTTTCATTCGCGGAACAAAAGTCAGGAAAATGCACACCTCAAGAAGGGACGCATTCAGGCCCATAAACAATAATTACATAGCTTCGGTGTCGTCAGACGGGACAATAAAGTACGGAGAATCGGAATACGTAAGGGCAGGCAAAAACAGCGCAAATAAACTGCTGTCTGGCTTCGAAAGCAAGGTCGCGCTTGTGAAAGCCTATCCGAATTCCGATCCAGGGATTATAGATTATTATGTCGGCAAAGGCTACAAAGGCATAATAATAGAAGGTACAGGGCTCGGTCACACGCCGGTTTCTACTGAGCACGAGGGTTATTCGTGGCTTCCGAATATAAAGCGCGCCGTAGACAAGGGCGTAATAGTGGGGATGACGTCACAGTGCCTTTACGGCAGGGTAAATCCAAGCGTGTATAGGAACCTGAGGTTATTGAGCTCGGCCGGTGTAATATACTGCGAGGACATGACTCCCGAGACTGCATACGTAAAGCTCGGTTGGCTGCTCGGAAACTATAAGCGGGAAGAGGCCTCAAAGATGCTTGCTGAAAACCTTGTCGGGGAGATTAGCGGCAGGAGCCTGTATGAAGATTTCTTGGTGTAACACATGCAATCTGAAAAAGCTATTGGATATTCTGCGTTCGTATTCGGCGTCCTAATAATACTTGTAACTTTATACATGGGCTATGGCCTCTATAACTCGATGACGGCTTACGCAAGAGCGCCGCCTCCTCAGCCGCAACAGCAGAATAGCACGGCGCAAAGCATAAGTTCCGCCATATACTCTGCCATAGGAAACCACCTCCCGACAAGCAACCTGTTCTTCTATTTCCTAGATATACTGTTGCTTTTCCTTTTCGCCAGCATAGGCTACAAGATAGCGGCGCTCGGGATACATATGAACTCTTCAATCAAGCAGCCGGGCAATTCAAAGGTAGTTAAAAATGGAAAACAGGCGTGACGAAAAATACTACAAGCAGATAGGCTTCATGTGCGGTCTGGAGATACACCAGCGCCTCGCTACCGACAGGAAACTTTTCTGTGGCTGCAACGCAAACCTGGAAGAGCAGCAGCATGGCCCTACAATAACAAGGAGGTTAAGGGCTGTGGCCGGGGAACTTGGGGAGATAGACAGGTCTGCAAAATTTGAGGAACTGAAAGAAAGGAATTTCAAATACTTGATAAGCGACGGTCATGCGTGCCTTGTGGATATAGACGAAGAGCCCCCGCATCTAATGAATAGGGATGCGTTGGAGATAGCGCTGAAACTTGCGGCATCAATGTCAATGAAAGTACCTGCAGAGCTTGAACCGATGAGAAAGGAAGTGGTTGACGGAAGCAATCCCAGCGCATTCCAAAGGAGCACTTTAACCGGGTTTAACGGACGCATAACCGTAAATGGCAACAAGATTGAGATACCGTCAATGTTTCTGGAAGAGGAAAGTGCAGGCATAATATCGAACTCCGAATCATACGCCGAATACGATACGTCAAGGATAGGCATACCGTTGATAGAGATAGACACGTTCCCGTACATAAAGACACCTGAAGAAGCCAAGGATGTTGCTCTGCACATAGGCACCCTGTTGAGGCTTACCGGATTCGTACAGCGCGGCATAGGCTCGATAAGGCAGGATGTCAACGTGTCTATATCTGGCGGGTCAAGGATAGAGATAAAGGGGCTGCAGGAGCTCTCAGATATGGACAAGTTCATAGAAAACGAGGTCGTACGCCAGCAGAAACTTCTTGAAATATCGAAACTGCTCAATTCACGCAATGCTGGAGTAGATTTCGAAAAGACGGACTTAACCGATGTGTTCTCGTCAACAGAATCAAAGATGATATCCGCGTCAATAACCGCATCAGGTTCTGTGATAGGCTTCAAGCTTAAACATTTCAAGGGCGTAATCGGCATGGAGGTTAACCCTGGCAGGCGCCTGGGCACGGAGATAAGCGACTATGCGAAAATGGCCGGAGTAAAGGGCATAATACACAGCGACGAGGACATGTCAAAGTACAAGATAAGCGCTTCGGAGCTTGATGCAATAAGAGACAAACTGGGCATGGATGGAGAAGATGCCTTCATAATCGTAACAGGAAAAAAAGAGATTGCATCTAAAGCCATAGGCCTTGCAATGGAAAGGGCTAAGCTGGCGATAAGCACGATCCCGCCGGAAACCCGTGCAGTAGATAACAGGGAACTATTCACAACAAGGTTCATGAGGCCCCTTCCTGGCGGTTCAAGGATGTATCCGGAAACCGATACGAGGCCGATATTGATAACATCGTCCATGCTCAAAAATGCGGAATCCGGGGCAATAAGTGTCTCCAAAGAAAGAGCCAAACTTGTCGAAGAGCTTTCATCCGAAGATCTTGCCGATCGCATGATGCTTTCGCCGAAGCTGCAGTTGTACAGAGAGCTGGCGGCGTCCAAAAATGCGGATAGGCAATTCATAGCTAACGTTATCCTACAAAAGTTCAGGGAGATTCAGCGGGACGGAATAAACACTGATGCAATACCTAACGCAGCGGTAAAAGAGATATTCGCGTTGTTTTTTGACGGCAAAATAACAAAGCAGGCCGTTGAGCAATTGATAAGGTTGGCTGCAAAAAAAGCTGGCAAACCCATAAGCGAGATTGTCGAGTCAAACGGACTGTCGCGCAAAACCGGCAAGGCACTGGAATCGCTTATAGAAAGCGAATTGAAGGGCCATAGCCTTGAGGACAAAGAGCATACCTCGATGTTCATAAAATCCTTCATGTCAAAGTACAGGCTGAATGTTGACGGTGCAGAATTGAACGATCTCGTCTCCAAGCTTTCGGCAAAACATTCAAAGAAATGACGAGCGTTTTTTCCCAACCAATACGTCATCCTCGAACCGAGCGCCTCCAAAACCCGTTATGTATATGCCGGGTTCGTCGCTTACGACCATGCCTTCCCTGAGGATTTTGCTTCTTGGGCTCAAGCCATTTCCGTCATGGACGTCTATGCCTATCTGGTGCCCGAGCGAGTGTATGAACCGTCCCTTGTATATGCCATTTCTTGTAGTGTTTATAAATTCAGTGACGGCATTGTGTGCTTCAGAACCGTTCGCGCCAGCTTTTATGTGCGCAAGGCCCATCTGCTGTGCTTCTTTCACCGTGTCTATTATCTCCTTCATGCGTTTGTATTTGAGCGTTTGCTTGTCAGGCTCAAAAATGAACGTGCGTGTCATGTCAGCACAATAATTCTGATATTTAGCCCCGACGTCGAGAAGCACGAATTCGTTTGGTTTTAATCTTGTGTTGTCAGGCGTGTGGTGCGGCAGCGCTGCATTTGAGCCGAAAGAGACTATGCTTTCGAAAGCAAGTCCCTCACCTCCGTGGTTTCCCAATATATATTCAAACCTTGCCCTGAGCTCGTTCTCTGTCATCCCGCTTTTGAAGTAATCAGGTATCTCCTTGAGCGCTTCCCTTGTTATGGAAACAGCTTTGCGCATGGCCCTTATCTCAAATTCATCTTTTATCTCCCTTGCGTTTGCGAATTGCTTTGTGGCATCGTAAAACCTATTTTTCCCAAGAATCTTTCTCAGGTAAGAGGCATAATTATACGGCAAGAAACCGTAATCCAAGCCCACCGACCTGCTGCCAACTATATCCTTTATCATTCTGCCTATGCTGTTGCCCGGCCCGGAATCTACGCATTTCACTTCCATGTTATTTGGTGCCTGCTCGATGGCAGTATCGTATTCAAGCTCGTTGGTCAGTAATGTCGAGCCATTTTTATCGGATACGAGTATCGCCTGCTCGAATACTCCGCTGATAAATCCCGTAAGGTAAAGGAAATTGCTGTCCTTGGAATTGGTATTCATTATCACAGAAACGTCAAATTCCGCTCCGGTAAAAACATTCCTCAATCTAGTTTTCATGTCATAATTTTTGGCCATACAACCGCCTCTGATGCAAATGCTTAGAAAAAGAAGTCTAAAAAAGTTGCTAAAAGGAAACCCAAACGATAAATATATTCAAGTATAAATGCTAGTGATGGCTTTTGACAGGTTTACCGCCATAAATGAAATAAGCGGGATGGACATACCCATAAAGCGCTCCGCCATAGCGTATGCGCGCATGAGGGATCCGGCACTGCTGCGATATTACTACAACGCAAAAACCATCAGCATACTAAAATCCAGCGAAATAGTGGGCAGCTCGCCAACAGACATCTTTATAGGAAGGTATGGTTATCCGAAGGTTTTCATAGGCCCGATGGTACCGCCAGAGTTCGGGGATACCTCATTAATGGGAATGCCGGAACGCTGGAGGCCGTTTGACATAGAAAAAATAGTTCAAATGCGCTCCAAATTGGTAAGGGGCATGCAGATAGCCAATATTCACGATGTGGAGAAGCGCGGCGTGCCTGAATTCGTCCAGAACCTTGCGCTGGCAGAAAAGCCTGCGGATGCAGAGCTGGGCTTTGCCGGCAAGCCGTTCATGAAGCCTGAGGTGTTCGACGAAGCACAGCCTTTCGGTCCAAGTGCCAAGATACGCGATTTCAAGCTGTATAATTTCAAAGCGGACAGGAAGATAGAGGCGATGCATTTCGATACCGACGCAAAAGCCACCACGGCGATAAATGAGCTTTATAAGAAAGGGTTGGAGATATCGTCCATCCAGAAAGCGCTTTCAGCCGGTCTGTTCGGCGCAAAAAACTCCAGGAAATTCGTCCCTACGCGATGGAGCATAACCGCTGTCGATGACACAATATCAAAGACTATGCGTGAGGAGATTAAAGGCTATGAGAGCTTGGACGCCATATACGCTTTCTACAACGTCGCTTTGGACAACAGATGGCTCATATTCCTCATACCTGGAGCATGGCAGTACGAATCGATAGAGGCTTTCTACCCGAAAACGGTGTGGAACGCCGATGGGGACAGCATATCTATATACGGCTCGTATGAAGGCTACAAAGGCAGGAAGACATACGCGGAAATAGGCGGTTGCTACTACTCTGGCAGATTGGCTACAACGGAAAGGCTGCAGGGCATGAAAAAGCAGGCCATGGCTTTAATATTAAGGGAAGTTCATGAGGGTTACATGATGCCAGTGGGCGTGTGGAATGTCAGGGAACACGTCAGAGAGACTTTGGAGACAGAACCGACGATACTTCACGATACCACTGAAATGCTGCAGTTCATATCGCAGAAAATGGAGATAAAACCTGCAAGCTGGATAGCCAACAGCCGCCTTTTGCGTGAGATAATAATGCAGAAAAAGATAAGCTCATACATGTGAGCATGAGCCTAAAAAATCAATAAATTGGAATCAGTCAGTATCCCTTCGCAGAAAGTTGGTTTTACCTCTTTCCATATTGTATGCAAGTTCTGCAACGTCTTTATTGCATTCCGAATAAAAAGAGACTAGAAGTTCTCCTTTTATATCATTTTTGTATAATTCCTCAAATATGTCCATTACATATCTCTTGCTGTTGAATGCAAAAATTATATCGCCTACCACATGCAGCGCATCGTCATCATTGCTTATGAGCTCTTTTACCAGGGAAAGTTCCTCCTTTTCAAATATCATGCGCCTTGCGTTCCCTTCAAAGACTTTCTCAAGAATCACTTTTTCTTTGGTGCTATTCATTTTTTCCATTCACTTCACCGGTTTAGCGAAACGTCATTCCCTCAGTTTATAAGTCAATACTTGTGCGAAGTTATTTGGGAACGGTATCTCTTCAAGCAAGTCGTCTCCGTCCAAATCCGTTCCTATAAAAAGTTTTACGTGTTCCTTATTGCCTTCTTTAGTTGTCAATACAACGCTTTTCGGCTTTGCGTCATATCCCGTTGTTCCCCCCTTATCAAAACTGCTTATACTGTATACCACGCTAACGTGTTTGCTTCCGTAATCTTTATCCTCTGTGGCTTCAGTTATTTTGCCGTCTTGGTCAAAATTCAAGTTGTACTCCGAAGCAAGCATCTTGCTATGGCCGCTTGGCCCGATATCATAGAGCTGTATTTTGCCGCTTGGCAATATCTCCGTTTGGACCTTTCGGAAATAACCCCACCCTGTTCTATCTCTCACTTCTATGTAATCTGGTTTGTCATCTTTTAATCCGTTGCTTATGTCTGTTTTTTCATCCATAACTCTCTGCGCGAGGGGGAGGACGATTTTTATCAAGCACTCCTTTTTTATATCAAGTTCCCTTAGAGAATAAAGGTCCCTTCCAGAGTTTGAATGTACTTCTGTATTCAAATACTTAGAACTTTTAGGCTCCTTACTTACTTCGTTTACCATAAATTTTCACCATCCTGATGGACGATTAGCATACTGCTTAAGTAATATTTATATGTTTTTCATAAGCTTTCTCAGAGAACCAGGGGTTCGGAGTCGAAATACACGTTGCGATACGCTTTGAATTACAACGCATTTTAAATTTCTTGCCCGATAATTAAATGAGTCAAAATGCAGTGATAGTGATGGAGGGCAAGATATACACAGTCTCAAAAAAGGAATACGAGCTTACAGTCTCAGCAAGTGAAACACCGGAAGTTCAATTGGTAAGGCTAAAAGCCGTTGATGGCAGCACAATGGATTTCGATGCCGGAATGTTCGCAATGATTTCTGGTATCGACAAACAAACGGGAAAGCTCTACATTGGGAGGGCTTTTTCAATAGCCTCTGAACCAAACTCTGAAGAAATGGAATTTTATGTCGTCAAGGAGCACGGCGGTCATGTATCATACTTCACCCAATCGAAGCCAGGAGACAAATATGTGATAACTGGGCCGTATGGCCAGTTCAAATTCGTGCCTGAAGAGAACAAGAAGGTGCTATTCATAGCCGGGGGCACGGGCTTTGCGCCATTCATGTCGATGCTTCGCCATATAAAAAAGATAAACGCCGGTACAGACGTGATATTGATATACAGCATAAAATTTCCGAGCGAGACAATACGCAGAGAAGAGCTTATGCAGCTCAAGGATGAATTGGGGATAAAGCTCGTGATAACAGTTACAAGGCCGCAGGAAGGCGACGGTTGGACAGGCAAAACAGGGCACGTTGATGCAGGAATGATAAAGGAAAGTGCTCCAGACATCAACGACAGGACCACATACGTTTGCGGTCCGCTGCCTTTCGTGCAGGCCATAAAGAATGCGCTAGTGCAGCTTAACGTGCCGCAAAACGAGATACGTGCCGACGTTTGGGGCTGAGCCGTTTATCTATGACATTCACACTTTGCCCAGCCTTGCCTCGATCTCCTCCATCGAAAGCTTGCTTGTCAGCAAAGGTATCTTTTCTATCTGCGCTATTTTCACAGCCAATTTGTCTATGCTTGTGAGGTTGTGTATCACCACAATCCTCGGTTTTATCGGGGCTACCCTTATCACGACCATTGGTGACCTTCCTGTGCTCACGTTCTGGAAAATGAACACCCTTTCCGTTGTTGAGCCGAAAAGTTTGGGGTAGTCTCCAGGCTGCATCTCCAATATGACCCTAAGGCTGTCGAGCTTCGTGTATCCGAATAGCTTTATACCATCCAATTGGTTTGGGTTTGCGATAACTTTTCCTTCTATTATCCTGTTGAAGTCTGCTCCGGTTATGGGGGTGCTGAAATCATGTATCGTGTAAGGCAGCTCCTCGTCTTTCTGCTGCCCTGCAAATTTTTCAAGGCTGCTCTTTACTGTGCTGCCCTTGCTTTCATCTATCTCGAAAAGGGCTCCGACGAACCTTTTTATTATTGCAACGCCCGGGCTTAGCCTCCTGTTGCTTTCGTAATCGCTTATGGTGGAAGCCGATATCTTTATCGATTTAGACAATTCCGCCTGGGTGACACCGAAAAGCTCGCGCCATTTCTTCATCACGCTGCCAGGGCTTTCGGATAAGGCTATCTCTCCGGCGATTTTTTCTGCAAGTTCGTCCATAGCATCAACTTTGGCTTTTGTCTAACTATGTATAGACACAAAACGAATAAATAGCTTTTGCAAGGGCTTGACCGTATTGACCATAATTGCTATCTCTTTTTAGGTCTGTGCGTTTTCCTGGTTTCCTTTATCTTACTGCTTTGCGTTTCCGAGCTCGAATTCCTTATACCTTTGTAAAGCTCTTCTACCGCTTCCGGTTTTAGCTCCTCGTTTTGCTTGCTTTTATCCTGCCTTAATATGCCTATAAGTATTACTACGAAGCTCACGATTAACATCAACGTTGCGGCAATTCCGACTAAACTCAGACTTCTAGCGTCACTAATGCTTTGGCTTATATCTATGCTTGGGGCCAAGGTGCTGTTTACTGTTGCTTTGGAATTGTTCGTTGCTGGGAATAGGGTAGACAGTATATAAAATTTTCCTTGTCCTAACATCCCGAAGGTAATGTTCGAGTTGTTTTGTACATATATGGGCTTTACGAAAGATACAGGCATTGTTGCGTTTGTTACGTTTTCGTATAACATTACGGCCCCCTTTCCCTCAAGACTCTTTGCGATTCTGAGATCGTTTGCCGTACTTGAACCATTAGAAACAAAATTTTTCCAGTTGCCATAGCCGGTAGCGTTTAACACGAACACGTCTACAGGCGCGCTGGCCCGTAAGACGTATATGCTGGCGTTGTTAACATGTGACATAAAGCTAAACGTTCCCACCGAATTATTGACGAGCGTAAAGTTATCATAGATCCTGGTTATATTCTGTGCGTAGCCTGCAGTTGTCTGGCTCATTATGCTCGAGTATACCGAGTAATATGCCACTATGCTTATCGCTAACAGGAAGAGTCCGATGTAAACAATGCGCTTAATCATTCAGGCACCAGCATAACCTATAATGTATATTTTCCAAAAACCTATTTAAATGTGCCACGCTAATTCAATAATGGCGTGTTGAATGGGAGAAATTGAAAGAATAAAAACAGGTATAGGCGGCCTCGATTCTATGCTAGACGGCGGGGTTCCCGAGCACAACCAAACGATAATAGCCGGAGGCCCGGGTGCAGGTAAAACACTGCTTTCGTTTGAGATATTATACCATAATGCAAAAGCCGGAATACCTTGCGTATTCATAGCGCTGGAAGAGAAGCCCGAGGTATTGCTAAGCAACGTGAAGCAGGCTTTCAAGGGTTTCACAGATATAGACGAGTTGATAAAAAAACAGGTTATAATAATAGATGGCGAGGACCCGTCATCCAGGTTGCAAACCGAGAGTGATTCGGCATCATACTCATTTGGAAACATAATATCGGACATAGAGTCCATTGTCAAGAGGAATAATGCAAGGTGCGTGGTCATAGATTCCATATCACTGCTCAAGCTCATGCTCGTAGACAAATACCATTACAGACGGTCAATGCTCATGCTCATGTCTAACCTTCGCAGGCTCAATGTGACAACCTTCCTTACTGTTGAAATAGACTTCGCGGACAGGGACAAGCTGAAGTATTCTCCGGAATTCTTCATATTCGACGGCATACTTATGCTCTACCAAATGAGCAGAGAGGACAGAAGGACGTTGACCGCCGAAGTTGTGAAGATGCGCGGCACAGAACATAGCTGGGCCCTTGCGCCTTACGAGATAACCGCAAACGGGTTTAATGTTTATACTGTAGACCAGATGGGTGATTCCCCGTAATGCAAAACGGAAAAGGCAAGGTGAAAGCTGCGGCAAGCGGTGTAAATCCTACCGCCCAAGCCGTGCGGAATCCAAAGCCCCAAAAAACAAAAAACGAATACATGCGCATAGGGGTGCTAGTGCTCATAATAGTCGGCCTTGCCGTCATATCCTCGTTCTACATAGATTTGCATAAAGGTTGTTCTGGCGTGTTGTATGCGACACAGCGCAATAACTGTTTTGAGCGCTATGCAGTGAGCACCGGAAACACATCAATGTGCTATGAAATTACTGGGACGCAAATGCAAAATCTCTGCCTTGAAAATGTGGCAGTTTCAACAAGGAACGCATCCATATGCAATTCCATAAATAATCAAAGCACGCTCTACAGCTGCGCTAGCAATCTGAGCATAAGCACCGGCAACGAAAGCGTGTGCAATTCATTAAACGCGCAACAATATAAGTCGGAATGCCTGTATTCTTTCGCGTCTTTAAGGAAATTCGCCTCGGCATCCTATTGCAACGGCATAAGCAACCACACCCTTAACGGATATTGCTCGAATGCAAGCACGTATACGCTGGCGATGTCTACGGGCAACGCTTCATACTGCTCTAATATGAGCAGCAATGTCTCGACTGGTATGCCAGCCACGGAGCTTTTAAGCATATATGCATCGAACTCAAGCGCAACGAATTATGCCTTAGATAACATATTGCTTAATGCATCGGATTCGGAAATATGCTATTACTCTCTCGCAATAAAATACGACAATCCTTCGCTGTGTGCGTACATACCAGGCACAATCTCCGCCGCTTGTGCCATACAAGCAAATTCAACGTCAGTACAAAGGGCAAAGCTAAGCGTCAATGCCGTAATATCAAATTGCACGGCAGCTGGTGTTTACGGCGGCGAACTAACCACGGACTCGTGCTATGTGGGTTTTGCCGTTCTTTACCATAACGCCACATATTGCAGCCCTATAACGAATTCTTCCGTACAGAAAAATTGCATAGCCAGAGTGGCGAATGGCACCAACTCTTCCGGCTAAAAACTTCGGAAATCCGCTTATGCATGGATAAATACAAATATTAGTCCCATCTAAATAACTTGGATTGCAGCACTGCCCAAATGTAAAATAACGATTTTATGCCAGAATTCGTAGTTTCAAGCGTCAAATATGTCCCTAAAAACCTTGAGCTTTGCACGCTTATCGGAAGCGTACCTGTGCAAATCTATTCAAGGGCGCTAGCGGAGCCGTTGGACATAGTCGAACTCAGTGCTTCGGACGCGCTTTCCCAGCTAGACGCAAAACACATAACTGGAAGGAAAGCAACGTCGGAAGAATACGAAAGGCTCATGTCAAATGCGTTAAAAGCGCTTCCTGAAACCAGGCCAGTCCAAAAATTCGGGATAAAACCGCTGGACGAGGCATTTTCTGCCATGGGGCCCAAGCTTGGCCAAGTTGCGGAGCGCATAGTGCGCAAGTTTGTCTCGGGCGCTCCGATAATATTCAGGTTTCATAACGACGGTGATGGTGCCTCTGGTGCAGTGGCCATATACAAGGCCCTAGACAAGCTGGGAAAGGAGATAAGGCTAAGCAGCCATAATTGCATATGGACAATGAACAAGGGCGTGGCATACACGATGCAGTCGCTGTCATACGACCAGTTAAGGCTGTCCCAGTTCCATTCTGTGGAAAAGCCGCTGCTGTGCATAATAGACTTCGGTACATTGGACGAGAGCATACCCGTGATAAAAAAGGCATCCGAATACATGGACATAGTATGGCTTGATCACCACCCCACATACGATGGTTTTGATTATGGAGAGGCACTGTACGTGAATCCGTGGCTTGAAGGATATGGTTCCGATGTATCTGCAGGCGCAATGGCGTGCGCCGTCGCGAGCAAGATAGCCAACGCTAAAGTCAAGGACCTTGCCAAGGCATCGTTGCTGAGCGATCACAGTTCATACGCAAAGGAAGAGCCTGAAACCCTGAAGCTGGCAGTCATATTGGATGCCATAACAACGGACAGCAGCTCCCGAAGCAGCAACGTAAATCCAAAATCGATAATAGCGTCGATAGAGGACGAATCTGTCTCACGCAGCATATTCTCCGAGGCAAAATCGCAAATGGACGAGGCCATAATCACCGGCATGCAGCACCTGAAAGTGCACAGGCATGCGGGATTCGTCATCGCCGTTCTAGACTATTCGCGTGTATCGGATAGTGCATACAACTTTGTCAGGCACGGGAGGTTTACCTCGATATTTAGCGATTCTGTTGAAGAAAAGTTCGGCCCATCTGTGACTATAGTCCACAATAGGGGCCTGGCTTCGATAAGGGCAAGCAAAATACTTTCAAAGCGCCTCAGTTTGCTCTCAATAATAGAAAAGATGAAGGGCGATACCGACTACATACTAAATGGCGGCGGTCACAATGAAGCCGCAAGCGTAAAACTGGAGGACGAATATTTGACGGAGGAGTTCCTTAAGTTGCTGGAAAAGGAGATATGCATAAACCTTGGGGATTAGTGGGCTCCGTTCTTCAGGAATTCTATCTGTTTTTGTTCCAAGCCATACCTGCTTTCAAGGAATGCATACGTGTTTTCATCGTCGGAATTTTTGACCATCGAAACAAGCATCGGTATATAATACTCCTTTATTCTGGAAAGGCTTTCGTGTATGTGCCTCTGGAGCCTTTTTGCAATCTCTGTAGATATGGACCTCTCGTTTTTCGTGGTGCTGAGCTCCTTTATGGCTTTAGGGAATTCGTAGCGCAGCTTCACCTGTGGGTAAGCGCTTTTCGAAAGTGCAACGCCGCTGGACATCATGACATTCATGTACCTCCAATACGTGTAGTACTGCGACCTTATCGCCCTGCTGAAGTATACGGACGCATCAGCAAGGTTCTCGTAAGCTGTGGCTATATCTAAAATGTAAGTATACCTCTTCGGTATGTTCTGGTCTACCCACTTTATCAGCATGTCTCCGGTATCCTCGGAATTTGTTATAGCTCTCAAGGGTGCAGCTATAGTGTTTGACAGGAATATTTTGTCCAGTGTCTCGAATATGTAGCCCTTTCTGTCCCTTAAGCCTATATAATCCAGTGCCTCGTCCGGAGCATCGCCAAGTATAAGCATGTCGCTTATCGCGCTTCTCACATCGCCGCCTGATCTCCTCGCGATTGCAGTTATCACGTCTTTGTTCGCTTTTATCCCTGCTTCGGCCGCCACATCGTTCAACAACTCTTCCACAACGAATTGCCTGGGTTTCTTAAACTCCACGGGTGTGGTGATGTTCCTTAAGAACGTTATTTTTTGGTCCCACATATCATTTGCTATGAGTATTATCGGGTTCTTTGATTTGTTGACGAGATCGCTTATCGCTGCTGCTGCTCCCTTGTCGAATCTGGAACTCAACTCGTCTATCTCGTCAAGCATTATCAGGTTCCTTCCTCCAAAGAGCCCTCTTGATTGCGATGCCGCCGTGAGCATGCCGGATATGCTCTCCTTGTCTCTATAATCGCTAGCGCTCAACTCTATTATATTCCACCCATTTTCCTTGGCAAGCAGCCTTATTGCGGCGCTCTTGCCGATGCCTGTGGGCCCATAAACCAACAGCGGTCTCTCATGCTTTCCCATCCTGAACGAAAGGGCGAAGCGTCTGAGTTCCGCAACCGCCGTTTCGTTCCCCTTTATCTTGTCAAGGGTTTCAGGCTCGTAAAACAGCATGCTTCGTATCAAAATGTTCACCTTAAATAATCTCAGTTGGTTCATACGTGCAAAAATGCAAAATCCGCAAAACTATAATACTATTTTAGTGACTAAATATATTAACCCTTTCTGGGGCTTGAAATAGGGTGTTTAGCAAAGAATTTAAATTAATAACTGTAAAAGGTATCTGAAAGTGGCTAGTATCAGGTGCAGCAATGTCTAATAGAGAGCTTATCGTCCCAGCAAATGTAGCGTTGATTCCGGACGGAAACAGAAGATGGGCGAAGAATAATAGAATAAACTTATTCAACGGCTATAACTACGGAATAAAAAAGTTCATAGAGTTTTCAATATGGCTCAAGAGCATGGGATCCAAAAGCCTTACTGTATGGGCTCTTTCTACAGAAAACATAAATAAAAGAACCCCTTCCGAACTAGGCATACTTTACAAGCTCTATACGCATGCTGCAAGGGACAAGAAAATAATAAAAATGCTTGATGATACCCAAGCAAGGGTAAGGATAATAGGCAACAGGGAGCTCATTCCGAAAACTGTGGACAAGGCTTTGCGATACGTGGAAAAGCATACTGAAAAGTATAACAAGTTCTACATAAACATACTTCTGGCATACGGAGGTCATGAAGATATCGTATATGCTGCAAAAAGGCTCCTCGCTTCAGGTGTGTCCCCAAAGGAGATAAGCGAAGACAAGCTAAAAGGGAGCCTTAGAACCGCATTGGTAAACGATCCGGATCTTATAATAAGAACTTCCGGTGAAGAAAGGCTTTCGGGGTTATTGCCCTGGCAGTCCTCGTATTCGGAGCTATACTTCAGCAAGAAATACTGGCCAGACTTCAGCAAATCGGACCTTAATGCCGCGATAAGGGAATTCTCAAGGCGCAAAAGAAGGTATGGCAAGTAAGCCTTTTCGGCAAACCGATAAATAGTTTATTACCTTATTTTTGGTATTTGATATGTAGTGCACAAGCTGACCAAAGATACAAGTGCGTTTTATGGTGGACAAAAGCTATTCAGGTTTCCTCAGTCACGTGAGCCTATTCGCTAAAAACCTTCCCGGCTCAGCCAGCTTATACGCCATGCTCGTGCTGCTCGGCCTAGCTTCTGGAATCATAACGTCCTATGTGGCACATATAGCAGATCCCTTATACAGCATACAATACATAATCGCAAGTGGTGCCATAGGGGGCATATTCGCCATAATATTGCCAACTACGATAACAATAATACTGTTCAAGGCAATGCGCAGCTACATACGCTTCAAGTACATAATATTCGTATCCCTCTTGGCAGAGCTTATGTACGGGATATTCCTGATATTCTCCGGGGCCATATACTACATATCGCATTCGTACGCTTTAGCTCTGGCAGCCATAATAGTCAGCGACGCAAGCATATTTGCATGGTGGGTCTTCATAAACAAGATAATGATGAACAGGTCGAAGAATGCCTCGATGTTCGCGCTGTTGCAACCTACAGTTAACCTTATATTCTTCCTTCCTGCAAGCACCATATTCTTCGGCGTCACTGTGCCATTCGACATACTCATGATAAAGCTCTACGCAGCCATATTCGTATTCCTTTTGATAAGCTACACCATAATATATTTCATAGATTCTCCAATAAAGAAAAGCCTTGGCTTTAGCGGCATAGACACGTTTTCGCAAATGATGCAGAACTGGCTGTTCAGCATAAACATAACCATACCAAATAGGAAAGTGCGGAACCCGTTTGGGGAGAAAGCGGACATAGGTGTGGATTCAGTGATTGCCATGGATAAATCGGGCAGGACAAAATCCATGCTCGTGGTGCCAAACATACATTTCGGCCCTGTAGGCACGCTTGGAAGCAGCAATTTCCCATATCTGATAGAAAGGCACATAACATCGCGATACAAATCCCAGTCTGTTGTCTTGCACTCCGCCATCAACGAAGATCACAACGCGGTTTCTAGTGATCAATTCCAGCAGCTCAAACGTGCCATAGACGACATGGTAAACAGGGCAAAATCCGCCAAGAGAAAAAAGCTCATGTATTCGTATTGTTACGGTGAATCCAACGGTGCAAGAGTGAGGCTGATAAAATTCGGAGATACCGCTATTGCGACACTAAGCAGGGCCCCGCGTGTCACTGAGGACATAACGCCTGAAGCGTCGGTGTTGCTAAGGCACGCGCTGCAACAGCAGGCAAAAAACATAATCTTGGTAGATGCGCATAACTCCAGGTATACCTCTGCATCAGCGGAGGAACTTGCAGCAGTTAAATTCGATTCCCAAATTCTAAACGATTACATGGGGGCAATAAAATCGATAGCAACTGTATCGGAAAGTTCTGCCATAAAGGTAGGTACTGCGTCTGCAAACCTGTACGAGAAGCTTGGCAGACCGCAGGACATGGCCCCTGGAAACGTTAACGTTGTGGTTTTTGAGATAGGTGCAAAGAGAGTGGGCATTATACAGTTCAACGCCAATAACATTAACCCCCAATTCAGGGATAAAATCCTATCGCACATATCGGATAAATTCGGGGTGGATTTCGAGCTTTATACAACGGATACGCATTACGTCAATTCATTACGTCAGACGGCGAGCAACGTTCTGGGGAGCACCGTAAGCTATTCCAGAATGTCAAAAGCCCTTGATGAAGCGATAGATTCTGCCATTAAAGATTTGAAGGAGGCCAACTTGGTGTGGGAATCCGCGATAATGAAGAATTTCTATATCTGGGGCATAAACCAGAGAGAAAAGATGATGGCAGCTGTAAGTTCAATGGCAGCAACCGCGAAGGTTCTTGTACCTGCAATAATCGCCGTGGGTTTCCTGATTGCCGCTTGGATAATAAGCTTAATATAAATTCGATAAGCATAAGCCTTTGCATGCACTGAAAACAATGCATGAATCCGCCTGTGCGAAACGGTGTTAGTCTGTACTATTACATAATATCATTGGTTATATTTGCCGCGGTATTCCTGGCTGAATACTATTCGCACAAGCATTTTTCAGTGCTTGGTGCGCTTGCTTTCGTAGTTTTGTCCTTGTTGTATTTTAACTACTCGTATGAATCGTTTGCCGTAGCGCTAATGCTGCTTTTGTCAATGCCTCTAATGTACGCCTATGGCAAAAAGATGTTTTCCTTGTTCTTCGCATTGCTGGGTGCTGTGGCTCTCGTTTTACTTGTTTACCTGCACTTTGGGCTTGCAAGCGGATACGATACCATGGCATTCGGCATAGGTGCGCTTTACGGTATTATGCTCTCCGGTGTGGAATCGAGCAGTTCAATCAAGCGCCCACACAATCAAAACATAAGAGCTGAGCTTAACCGGGACTATATCCAGATATTCACAGGTATAATAATATCTGTCCTGCTCATATTTTTAGGTGCTTTAGGTGCATATATCTCGTTCTACCTGGTGCTGCTCGGTTTATTTGGCATAGCCTTTTCGCTTAATTCCAAAAATAAGCACATGTCATTCTTCAAAAACCTAGAGAAAGACGGGGTTTTTTTCGGAAGGGGTGCGATATTTCTTGCAATAGGTTTTACAATACTGCTCTCTTTGTACCCCTCATTTAAGATAGCGTTATTCGGCATCCTGATACTCTTGTTCTGCGATCCGATAGCTACGATAATGGGCCTCAGATTCGGCAAGTTAAAACTGCCATACAACCGCAAGAAAAGCTATGCTGGCACCTTGTCATATTTTATCCTTGGCCTCGTATTCGGCGTGCTTTTAATCGGCTATGTAGGTATACCTATAGCCTTTGCCCTGGCACTGCTTGAAAGCCTTAGCAATAAGATTGACGACAACATCGCCGTGGCTGTAGCTTATGGCATAATAGGTGCATTGCTTGCATAATGGCATTCCCATACTGCCGCTATTCCGTTCCCTCCACTTTCATTTAAAAACCTTCGTTCAAATAACTATCTGCCAACTTCGTTTGGTATTTTTAAGGGGTGTTTAATTTGGTAAAACAAAGGGGTTTCAGCTTATACGATGTCGAACAGTTCCTTAAGGAGGCTGGCGCGGAAAAAATAAACGAGAATGCGGTAATATCTCTCGAACAGGAGCTTGAACAAACGGTAAAGGAGCTCGTAGACGAAGCCTCTTTTTACGCTAATTATGCAGGAAGGAAAGCGGTTATTAAAAGGAGCGACCTTGCGCTCATACAGACAAAGGGCGGCATCATGCATTCGAGGGTCATGTACACGCACAATGTGAGGAAAAGGGTCATCTCGCACAAACGCTACAAAAACAGGATAGTGCTTCGCAGGGTCCATGCATGAATGCACAACCTGCAAACAAGTAAACGATAATTACGCATAACTTATTTAGCCATAAGATAAGATGACAACAAATTGCAGTGCTTAAATGGGGATAAGTTTTGGTTTCTTGAAGAAAAAATCAAGCTACACTGGCGAGGTTACGGGGGTAAGCATCTACTGGAAGAATTCTATGCACGGCCTTCCCGGGATGAAGCTAAGAGAGAGAGAATTTGAGCTTAAGATTCCATTCACAAACAAGAATTACGAAGGGCTATCATTCCTTAAAAAGGCAGATAATACCGAAATAGTTAACGAAATAGAAGTGAGGAAACCGTTCAAGCTCATAAGCGTTGAGCCAAACGTGCCTGCATCCATAAAACCAGGTGAATCTGTGGAATTCGCGATTAAAGTGCAGGCACCGGAGTATAACTACAGCGGACCGCTAGTGCTCAAGATGGTCCCAAAGCCCGTTGAAATGGTGCACATAGAACTGCCTGACATAATCGCGGTAAACGGCAGCAAGCGTGTCAAAGTCAACGAGCACGGAGAAGTAAAAAGCCTTGAAAAGGACGGGAATTTTGAGATATCAATGCAAATGTACAGGATACTTACATACGCAGATACTGTAAAAAGCGTAACCGTGAACAAACCATTCGAATTTGTGGGTTCGGAGCCCAAGCTCCCATTCACAATAGACAACAAAAGCAGCTACATCGCAAGCTTTTACATAAAAGCCCCAGCATATGACTATGCTGGTGAGCTGGAACTGGTTTTCAACGCCGAAAAATCAAGCATACCAGATACAGGAACGTGAAGTGGCTGCATAAAGTGCATTTTGCTCACTGCCCTTTCGCTATCAAGGCAAGATTCGCCAGGAAAGCTTCCAGTTGTATGCGCTCGTTGGCACCTTCTACTACCCTGAAATTGCATTCGCCTATATAACTTATGGTCTTGAGCTTTGCCCTCTCGTCCATATTAATTCCGTGTATCTCCTTGTAGCACTGTGTCAGTATGTCTTCCGCTCCGAGCCCGTGCTTTAGCATGAGAGTGTCAAGCTCACTCCTCGCCTTCTCAAAATTTCCTTCTATGCTGTACTTAAGCATTGATATTATCTCGGTAGGCCTCGCCCTCGAAGCAACGTTGTAAACCTCCGACTCGGTCACTTTCTTGGAAAACATCGCAGCGCTCTGAAGCACGTTCGTGAGCTTCCTCATGTCCCCGTCTCCCACATATATCAGCGCATCTATCGCTTTTTCATCCATTTCAAGCTCTTCTTCCTTTGCTATACGCTCAACGTATATGCGCATGTCAGCCGCAGTGAGCTGCTTGAATCTGAAAACTACGCACCTGCTCTGTATGGGCTCTATTATCTTGCTGGCGTAGTTCGCGCTGAGTATGAAGCGCGTTTCCGATGAATACTTCTCCATCGTCCTCCTAAGAGCGTGCTGTGCATCTGCAGTCAGCGAATCTGCTTCGTCCAGAAATATTATCTTGACAGGTACCCTAGCTATCGATACGGTCCTTGCGAAGTTCTTTACCTCTCCCCTTATCACGTCTATGCCCCTTGCATCGCTGGCATTAAGCTCCTTGAAGGCCCCCTCCAGGTCACTGCCGTAAAGGTCCTTTGCGAGCGCTATGGCGCATGTTGTCTTCCCTATGCCGGCGCTTCCGGCAAATATCATATTCGGGAAGTTGCTTCCCTTTATGAATGATTTAAGCCTTTCGACTATCGGTTTTTGGCCTATCACATCGTCGAGGCTTTTCGGCCTGTATTTTTCCGTCCAAGGCAAATCTAGGTTCGGCATGATAATCATCAGCAGTAGCATTGACTATTTTCGGGTAAAAATATTTAACTCTGTGTTACGGCATCATATAAGCCTTTAAACACAAAACAACCCTTTGTTTTTTAGGTTTTCATTACAAAGATTACCTGTTTCCAGAAGCAAAGATTTAATTTTCGGTCTTGGCATAACAGTATGGTTGACGTGAATCCATGAAGAGTAAGGATGTGCTGATGCATAAGCACGGGGATTTAGCGCTTCTGACCTTAATAATAGTCATTGCAATCTCATTAAGCTACGCATCGTTTTACGGCCCAAGCCAGTATTCGAGCGATGCACCTAGCTATGTAGATTATGCCACTGCCATTTTTTCACATAATGCAAGCTCTATAGCGTTTGACGGCGTATTGGGGCAAAAATACGTATTAAATTTTGGCATAGCCCTATTTTATCTGCTATTTGGAATAAGCGCCTTATCTAGCTCTCTTTTCGGCGAACTCTGTTTTATAGGCACAATAATACTCGTATTCGAACTGGGTAAAAAACTTAGCAATAGCTCAGGAGGTCTTTTATCTGCATTCTGTTTTGCCATAATGCCATTAGCCGTTACAAATGCGGCTTTGGTCGGCGACGATATCCCGATGGCTTTTATCGCGATGCTATCCGTTTATGCATTCTACTCCGCGATAAAATCATCAAGCCGCAAAAGAAGCGTCATCTATTCTGTATCGGCAGGGTTTTTCATGATGATCGGCTTCCTAATAACTGCTGAAGTGATCATAGTTTTTGTACCAATATTCTTTATATGGCTCTATTCGTGTTTCAAAACAAGGCAAAATCTCGTTTCGCGAGTTTTACCCTTCCCATCGTTTATTGCTGGCATTGCTTTGGCTATAGTGCTGATAATGCTGTGGAATGGAGCTTTTGGAGTAAACCCGTTGCTTCAGTTCAAGTCCGATTCCAACTGGTATAATCAAACAGTATGGTACGTGTTTAATCCAGGCTATATATATCCGATATACGCCGCAACCTTGTTCCCAGTATATACTCCATCTGCCGGTACTGGAATAACGAGCGGGTTTTTGGGCTATTTTCTTCCGAGGTTTAGTAACAGGTTACCACAACCATATGATACATTTTCATATGTGTGGTTTGTATATCTGGCTCTAATGGCTGCAATCGTTTCGATATTAATCAAAAAAAGCAATATAATACTTCCTTCATTCCTTTTCGCATCCATTATGCTTTATCTTATATTCGGTACAATGAGCATAAGCCATTATGTTTTCATACCTCCATTCTCCCGCTATACTCTACTCGTGGCTCCTGCAATAGCGTTGATGGTTGGCGTAGGTTACAGCAATATCTTTGACAGATTAAAAACAAAAAAGAAAAGGAATCCCAACAAAAGGAAGAATAAGCACCCAAATTACAGTAAAAAGGCCATCATAATAAAAGTTGTTTTTATGGCGCTCCTTATACTTGTAGCATTGCAATCATTATATGCGACTTATTTTATAGGAGCTTCAGAGCATGCGTCATTTTATCCTTTCAAAGAAGCTGTTTCTTTTCTGGCACACAAAACCAACGTGAATCTGATAGAGACCAACAACATAATCCAGTTGGGCGTTTACCTATATCCTAAAAAAATTACATATTTTAATACTGAATATCCGAGCTGCAGCATGATTCCAAACAATACTTATGTTATCTCAGTTACCAACTCCACCTTTCAAAAAGATTGTGGGCTTAATATCGCAGCTGGGCCTTTTACAATACCAAAAAGCATGCAGAAGTTTAACCTTCTGATGTATGACGGCATAGAGAATTCATACGCTGACGGTTCTGTTACGATATACTCTAGGTAATTGCACTTGTCGGTGTGCACAATATCCTTATAGTTTGCCTTGGTATGTTATGTCATGATAAAGGTTATAGTATTCGATGCTCAGGGTACCCTGTTCAGCAGTATTTCTAAGAATGAGAAGATACGGAATGTGTTGAAAGATCAAGGCTACGATAAGAGTATAGCAGAGATAGACGATGCATTCGCTATGTCTAGGCGAATAGCAATAATGCTTCGCTCTAAAGGCATTATAAAACTTGATGAAGCCGGTTACCTTATTGAAAATGAAATAAGGTTCATGCTACTAGGATTCAATGACGAGCAGGCAGAAGCTCTGGCAAAGATAATGAATGAAAAATGGACGGATGCCAGCAACAGGAAGCCATATCCTGAGGTGATGGAAGTCCTAGAACACTTGCAAGCTAGCGGCTTTAGGCTCGGCCTGCTTACAGCAGGCGCAGCGACAAGTTATACAAAAACGCTTGAGAAAGAGGGGCTCTTGAAGTATTTTGCGTTCGTTTTCGGAGAGGATACGACGAACATACCGAAACCCGATCCGAAAGCGTACAAGCGCGTTATAAAAGAATCGAAATGCGGTGCAGACGAGATACTGTTCGTAGGCGATGACCTGATAAACGATTATGAAGGACCTCGAAAGAGCGGTATGAAGGCTGTACTGGTTGACAGGAACAATGAATTCGGCAATGATATTGCCAAGATAAGCGACCTTAAACCTTTTATGTCGGATAGTTTCATTAAGTCGTTTTAATGTTCCTAATATGTGATATTCTGTGATACTGCTAAATTGCTTGCATTTCAAATAATATCGATTCTATGGACAGCAAGGAAATAAAAAAGGAAGAAACAGTGGCAACTCAACCCGGGAAGAACACGACAAGTATGGATACTGCAATGATTGCAAAGGAGGACATTACCCTGTTGCGTGTAGGCACTGATGCCTCATCAGAGCAAAAAGGGGATAATAAAAAAGAAAGGTGCGGAAAGTCATGACTCAAAAGAAAAATACCGGAAAAAGCATCGGGTTCTCGATAAAAAACATGGCCATGAGCGTTGATCCGTTCCGTGATTTTTATGTTTATTCGTGCGGAAACTGGCTCAAGAAAGCTGAAATCCCAAGCGATAAATCGCAGATAAGCTCATTCTCGCAACTCTATGATTCGAACATGCTGGTGCTGAAAGAAATAGCCGAATCCTGCTTTAAGAAAGGTGCGGGCTCAAGTTCTGTGATAGAAAGCAGGGTGGGCAGCTTCTACGCTTCGTACATTGATACTGCAACTTTGGAAAAACTCAAATTTAACCCAATAAATCCGATTCTCAAAGAGATAAGGGACATGAGAGATAAAAAAGAGCTCCCTGAGATGCTGGCAAAACTTTCGCGGATAGGTGTGCAGG
>JAJZZO010000015.1 GCA_021797495.1 Microcaldota archaeon | reverse complement strand
CGTTTGCAGTAGTTTTGATAATAATCGGTGCATACTACCTAATCTTCAGGCATAAAGCCGGTGCCCAAACACAACAAAAACCATAAACATGGCTCAAATTGCTGGATGTTCAAAAGACATTCTACCATGCGATTTCCGAAGGTAAGGAAAGCAAAGGCAAAAATAGTTAATGCGGCGGGCATAATAAAAAACGATAAAAGGGCGCGAATGATTGGATGATATGGACATAAAGTCAACATCTTCGCTTTTCTTGCAGAAAAGGCTTAAATGTATTTCCCAGCTATAACAATCCCTGCGGTGAATATGCGTATCGAAATAAAAAAAGAAGAAAAAGCATGCCTTGAGACGGTGCCGCACAGCCATGAAATGCTTCTCACAAAGAAAGCGCTGGATGCAGTATCAGGGAGCACCATGCTGCTTAACGGCGGCTCTGGCAAAAAGGTGCTGGTACCTGCTGAACTTTCCAACTATATGCGCCCTTCAGTAGACATCGATGTTATAATGCCCCATTACAGCGCTGCAAGAGCGTTCAACGGCATGCGGAAAGACAGGATGGTGGACAGGGTAAAAGCGGTTATGGTTGAAGGAAAATTGGCTTACGAAAACGTTACCTACTATTCGCCGTTTCCCGTATACCGTGACGGCTCGTATCCTGACACTGACATATTTACCACGGAAACCGGGCTCGGCCCGATAAGCGTGACACATGAAATATTCAGGGATTCGATAAAGGTTGAACTTCGCAACAGCGATGTGGAGGTGAGGATTGCAGACATAGCTTTCACGCTAGCTACTAGCATAAATCCGCTCGTTTTTACAAATACGCGCGCACGCGGATCACTGGTTGCCCTGTTTTCAAACCTGGAAATATTCGATGTAAGCGATGTTGCCGCCAGGGCCGCAGGGCATTTAGCTGCAAGCATAGAGCGGGTGGATGCTGTTGTCGCTTCTGCCATGTCTGATTCAAAACAAAGCCATATAAAATCCGACAAGAATTATAGATCATATGCTGATATTCTTTCCACCAAGACTCCGATAAAGTTAGCAATGCTAAGTAAAAAGCTTAAAAAAACAATGTCAAAGGTAGGCGTTGGAGATGCGGCTGTGGAAACAGGGATAAAAGAATTAAGCTCGGAGCTATCTCAAATAAAAAAACTTCTTAGGGCTTGAAGCCCATGCAGGCATTTCCCGTTAATTTACTAGCATTGCCTTATGAAATCCACGAGTAATTTTGCGAATTCCTCCGGCTTCGAAAAATGCGGTATATGGCCCGCATTATTTATCAGTTCAATCTTTGAGTCCTTTATGCAGTTTGAAAATACTTCGGCGTATCTGCTGCTTATTACACCGTCATCCTTTCCCCATACTATGAGGGTTTTTGCCTTTATGTTCTTTAAGTCTTCATCTCTCAAAAGATATACTTCATTCGCGTTGCTTATTATGCTCCTGATTACGTAATCCTTGTTGTTATTCAGCCTTAACGCCCCCGTGAGTTCCATATTATAGAATTCATCGTATGTCATCTTCCCGAGTATTGCGTCAATCTCTTTCTTCAATCCTGCGGAATCTTCAAGCACCAATGCTTTGAGCCCTTTCTGGAAAATGTTATTTGCGCAGCCGTATGCGGCTACCCATCCCCCATATGAATTTCCCACCAATACGAAATCCTTGAGCTTCAAAGAGCCTACGAGTTCAGCTACGCATTCTGCTTCCAATCCGGGTGTATAATCGATCTTTGGCGCATCGGAGCTTCCGTGCCCCAACAGGTCTACAATTATTATGCCCATATATTCAGGTATGAACGGCACTAACTTTTTCCACGATCTCGCATTAGCTCCGAGCCCATGCAGCAAAACAAGAGAAATGTCTTTTGGGCCGCTCTTGTTTTTGAGGAAGTGAAGCATGCCCCTTTTTGTTTCTACAAACACGGATTCCAATTCCTCGAATCTCATGCTGTTCCACCGTAAAAGAAATGTATCGGCCTGCCTAGTGCGGCTTCTGCTACTTCTTTTATGGACTCGCTGTAAGTCGGATGAGGGTGTATCGTGTCTGCAACGTCTTCAAGGGTGGCTCCCATCTCTATAGCCAATGCGGCTTCCGCAATAACGGCATTGGCATCGGGCGAAACAACCTCTATGCCTGTTATGATGTTGCTCGAATCATAAGCTATCTTCGCAAAACCGTCGGTTTCATCAAGGGCTATTGCCCTGCCCAATGCGGTTAAGGGGAATTTTTTTACCGTAATGCCTTCGCTCTGCTCCACGCTCCCTGCAATCGCTATCTCAGGGTCGGAGAATATTACTGCAGGCACTACTACGTTGTCATACATGCTTCCCAATCCCGAAGCACCCTCAGCGGATATTACGCCCTGCCTCATGGATTTATGTGCAAGCATCGGTTCGCCTATCACGTCGCCTATGGCGTATATGTCGGGATTCGAAGTCTGCAATCTTCCATCGACTTTTACGAACCCGCGCCCGTAGGTTTCCACTCCTGCATTTTCCAACCCCAATCCATCGGTGTATGGCGACAGCCCTACGGCCACTACTGCCACTTCTGCATTTATTTTTTCTCCGTTATCAAGTTCCAATACGCCGTTATCGTAGCCTTTCGGAGCCACCCCAAAATGTATGCTTATTCCCAATGTTTCCATATGCCTTTTGACTATCGCTACGGCATCCCTGTCGAATTTGGATAGTACGTCGGATCTGGCTATAACGTGTACTTTAGACCCGAGCTTGGCGTAAAGGGTGCTTATCTCAACTGCCACATAACCCGCTCCTACTATCGCCATCTCCTTGGGTATATAATCCATGAGCAGAGCCTGTTTATAATCCAGTATTCTTTTGCCGTCGAATGGCATTGAACTGAGATTTGACGGGATAGATCCCGTTGCCAATATCGCCTTCTTGAAAATGACCTCGGTACCATCGGTCACCTGCAAGCGGTTCTTTTCTATGAATGTCGCAGAGCCTTTGAGCACGTCTATCTTGTTCTGCTTGCAAAGGAACGCAACTCCTTTTTCAAGTTTTTCCGAGACTCCAACTCTCCATTCGAGCATCTTCTTGGCATCTATCGTGACATTCTGCGCATTTATCCCGAACTTCTGCGAATGCGTAGAGTCATAAAATATGCTTGATATATGTATCAAAGTTTTCGAGGGTATGCATGCGTAGTTAAGGCAGTGCCCTCCTAGTTTTTCCTTTTCTATGAGTACTACGCTTTTTCCCAATTCCGCTGCCCTTATGGCGGCAGTATAACCTCCAACCCCTCCGCCTATGACTGCAATGTCAGCTTCTTCAGGAACCTCCCCCATGACCATGAAAACACCTCAAAGCATATCCAGGAATTCCGGGTCTTCGATATAACCCTTAAACGAGTTCCCGAATTTTACGGCTTCAGCTCCATCCACCACCCTGTGGTCGAACGTCACAGTGAAAGGTAGCACCTTGCCTGCAACAACGCTTCCGTCCCTGACCACGGGCATGTCCCGTATCATCGTAGTGCCAAGTATCGCAACGTCAGGGTAATTTATCATCGGTATCGCCAAGAATCCTCCTCCAAGGCTCCCTACATTAGTTATCGTGAAGCTCGTATCGCGCATTTCCTGCAGGGATATCGTCTGGTTGAGCACCTTTTTGTGCAATTCGTCTATCTCTTTTGCAATCTCTATAACGCTCTTCTTGTCGCTATCTTTTACTACAACCACTTTCAAGCCGTCCGGAGCTTCGGCAGCAAGGCCTATGTTATAATATTTCTTCAGTATTATCTCCTGCTTGTCCCTGTCATAGCTTGCGTTGAAATGCGGGTTTTCCTCAAGCGCTTTGACCGCAGCCTTGATTATAAAAGGGAGGTACGAAAGCTTGACGTCGAGTTGCTTCAGCGCCTTATCCTTTTCCCTCTTCACGATATCGAAAAGCGCACTTGCATCTGCCAAATCCATGTGCGAGGCCCTTGGGATCTGCCATGAAAGCTCCATGTTCCTTGCTATGGCCTTTCTTGTCTGCGACAACGGCAATATTTCAGTTGAGCCCAGCTGCTGTTTTGCCCCGTTCTTCCTATCAGAAGCGCCACTTTGCGCATTCCCTGCGTTTGCATGCGATCTTATGTCGTTTTCCGTAACCCTTCCGTTGGGGCCTGTGCCTTTGACTTTCGATATGTCTATGCCTAAGCTTTCGGCAAGATGCCTTACCGACGGAGGAGCTAAAATACGCGCGCTTGTTTTGCCCGCTGAAACTGGCGGGACCTGTGCCTGCTGTTTGACTTCCCCTAAATGTTGCGCTTTCGCGTTGCCGCTTGGCTGTGCGGCACCTGCAGACTTAAGCTCATCCATGGTTCCTACATAAGCTAATATATCTCCCACCTTCACATCGGAACCCTCTTTTGCAACTATCTTTATGCTGCCGGATTTCGGCGACGGAATGCTCACCACTGCCTTATCGGTTTCGACCTGTGCAACAGCCTGGTCCTCCTTTACGCTGTCCATATCCTTTACGAGCCATTTCTGTATGCGCCCCTCTGTAATGCCTTCTCCGATATCCACAAATCTTATCTCATCCATGCAAAGACCCTACATCTTGAGCAGTTCGTCAATGGCTTCAAGCACCTTCTTCTCGTTCGGTATGTAATAGTTTTCATATCCTGGCATCGGATACGGCAGGCTCGGCGATGTTACGCGCATTATCGGCGCATCTATCTCGTATATCGCCTTTTCAGATATTATAGCGGAAACCTCTGCGCCAACTCCGAAGCTTAATGGGGCTTCATGCACTATCATAACCTTGCCTGTTTTTCTGGAGCTTTCGACTATGGTTTCCTCATCCAACGGGTTTATCGTCCTCAAGTCAACCACTTCTGCGCTCACTCCTGGTTTCTTCTCCAGCGCTTTTTCCACGACGTTGACCATAGTGCCGTAAGTGATTATAGTCAGGTCGTCGCCTTCCCTAAGCACGTTGGCCTTGCCTATTGGCACTTCAAACATCTCTTCTGGGACTTCCTGCTTGAAAAGCCTGTAAAGCTTTGTCGGTTCCAGGAAAAGCACAGGATCTTTCCCGTGCACGGCGCTTGTCAGGAGCCCTTTTGCATCATACGGCGTAGACGGCTCAACCACTACGAGCCCCCCGACATGGGAATACTCCGCTTCAGGGCTTTCCGAATGGTGCTCCAGGGTCTTCACGCCTCCGCTTACGGGCGTGCGTATTACCATAGGAAGCGTTACGTTGGAGCGTGTCCTGGACCTGTACCTTGCGGCATGGTTCACTATCTGCGAATAACCCAGGTACATGAACCCTGCGAACTGTATCTCAGGTATGGGTTTAAGCCCGGCAATCGCCATGCCTATGGAAGCGCCTATTATGCTCGACTCCGCAAGGGGCGTATCTATAACCCTGTCCTTGGAATATTTTTCAATGAGCCCGTCGGTAACCCTGAAAACTCCGCCGTCTTTCCCTATGTCTTCACCTAAAAGCACCACATTCCTGTCCTCTGCCATAAGCAAATCCAGTGCATTGTTTATTGCCTGTACCATATTCAACATTGCCATGCAAACACCTATTGCCAATAATTGCTGTAATCAGCGTTTTTCATCTGTTCTTCGAGCGCCTCCGACATGAAGCTGTATACGTTTTCGAAAATGGAATCAGGATTCGGCTTGAACTGCTCCGCCTTTTCAAGCGCCTGGTCTATGCTCCTTAGCTGTTCGTCCATCATGGAACTTTCCATCGAATCGTCCCAAAGCCCCTTCTGCCTAAGGTAGTTCCCGAGCCTAAGTATCGGGTCGCGTTTTTTCCACGCCTCTACTTCCGCGTCTTCCCTATATTTTGCTGGGTCGTCGGAAGTTGTATGCATGCCCAATCTATAGGTTAAGCATTCTATCACATACGGTTTGCCCTCTTTCGCGCTTTTTATCGCGTCTTTTGTCGCTTTGTAAACCGCCAAAACATCGTTGCCATCTACCTGTATTGAGTCTATGCCAGCGGCAATCGCCTTTTGGGCAAGCGTCGCCGCAGCTGTCTGTTCGCTTCTGGGCATCGATATGGCCCAGCCGTTGTTTTCTATGATTACTACCAACGGCACCTTGAAAACCCCTGCGAAATTTATGGCCTCATAAAAATCGCCTTCCGATGTGCCGCCGTCACCCACATACGCTACGACTGCAGAATCCTCTTTCATGTATTTCTTTGCGAAAGCAATCCCGGCAGCATGCGGCATCTGTGTGGAGACAGGCACAATCACGGGTGTCATGTTAAGCTTCTTGTCTATCGACGCTCCTTCCTCATAACCTCTCCAGTAAACAAAAAACTGCTCCAATGTCAAGCCCCTAGCTATGTAAACTCCGTGCTGCCTGAATGAAGGCACCGCGAAGTCTTTTTCTCCCATGGCCATAGCGCTCCCTATCTGCGTAGCCTCTTCTCCCACTAACGGCGCATAAGTGGCCAACTTTCCCTGCCTTTGCAGGCTCAACGCCTTGGCATCGAGGTTCCTGGCAAGGTTCATCATTTTATAAAATTCCACAAGCCTCTTTTCGTCCAGATCATGCGGCATGAGCTGCTGGTCGATGTTTCCATTCTCATCCATTATTTGCATATATTTTATGGTTGCGCTAAACGCATCTTTTAACATTGCAACACCCTTTAAACTCCATGTCATTTGACATTCTTAACACTTTCCAAACATTTTCGAAATGCTATCAGCTAAGCATTTGCCGTTTCTATGTACAAAAGCAATTTAAATGCGAAACAAGAAATAAAAAACGTGGTTGAATGACATATTTGCATGCATCTGAAATCCCTAAGAAATTGGGCGAGCAGGTATCAATAAGGGGCTGGGTCTATAGGAAAAGGGAAAGCGGGGGGATAATATTCATCATTGTTAGGGACAGAACCGGCACAATACAAACATCGATAAAAAAAGACAATGTGGATGCTAAGACATGGAAGGCAGCCCAAGATGCCATAATCGAATCAAGCGTTGAGCTGAAGGGCTCTGTCAAAAAGGACGAAAGGGCGCCTTCGGGCTATGAGATAGAAAGCACAGCCTTCAAGACCATAAGCATTGGAGAGCCATACCCTATAACTGAATACCAAAGCACAGAGCTTCTGCTGGACAAGAGGCATTTGTGGCTAAGGAGCGTGAAAATGACCAACATAATGAAGCTCAGATCGTACTTTTTCAGGTACATAAGGAAGTTCAACGACGGCAAGGGCTTCTACGAGATTACGCCGCCTCTAATAACTGGAGCAGCCGGCGAAACCGGGGCAGACATGTTCCCCATAGACTATTACGGCCAGAAAGCATATCTCACGGAATCATCGCAGCTATATGCCGAAGCCATGATATATTCGCTAGAAAAGGTTTACACGTTTGCGCCATCGTACAGGGCCGAGAAATCAAGGACCATTAAGCACCTCGCCGAATATTGGCACATGGAGATGGAAGCTGCGCATTACAACCTTGAAAAGCTCATGAAGTTCGAAGAGGACATGCTAGGTTATGTTGCCAAGCAGCTGTTAAAGAACAACGAGGACGAGCTGAAGCAGCTGCAGGTCGATACGGAGGCATTAAAGAAAATAAGGGCGCCGTTCAAGAGGCTAACGTACGAGCAAGCAATAGAAATACTGAACCAGAAGGGGAAGAACCTCAAGTGGGGCGACGATTTCGGCGTTGAAGAGGAGCGCCTTCTTACAGCGGAAGAGGACAAGCCGGTGTTCGTGATGTACTGGCCGAGAGAGTTAAAGGCGTTTTACCAGCCGATAAACCCCAAAGACGAACGCACTACCATGAGCGTGGATTTGCAGGCTCCTCACGGGCACGGCGAGATAATAGGCTCAAGCGAGAGGATATGGAAATACGATGAGCTGATGAGCAGGTTCAAGGAGTTTGAGCAGGCAAAGGGCATAAAATTCAACATGCAGAACTACGAATGGTACATAGACCTAAGGAGATATGGCAGCGTGCCGCATGCCGGCTTCGGCCTTGGCACCGAAAGGCTGATAAAGTGGATGCTTAACTTAGACCACATAAGAGATGCGATACCATTCCCAAGGATGGTCAACAGGCTATTCCCATGAGGCTTTCGCATGGCTGAAAAGATACGCTGTTCGCACATACTTGTCGAAAAGATGTCGACTGCCGAGCAGCTGCTCCAAAGGCTCGCCAAGGGCGAAAGCTTCGAGGCGCTTGCCGCACAGTACTCCATAGACGGTTCGCGCAAACGCGGAGGCGACCTGGGCTACTTCGGAAGAGGTACTATGGTGCGCGAGTTCGAAAACGCAGCCTTTGCTTTGAAGAAAGGCGAGATATCTGGATTGGTAAAGACGCAATTCGGCTACCACATAATAAAGCGTACCGATTGACGCTCTGGAAACAATCTAAAATCAGCTTTTCTCATCTGCAAAAAACTCGGATTGAATCCAGGGGCGGCAGACTACACATATAACCGATTGGTAGAAAAAGGAATAGTAGAAAGGATAACAGTAAACATGAAGAATCCGCCAATGAAATACCCTGCGGTCCTGACAGTAAGGCAGCCTGATATAAACAGTTTCAACATCCACAGAAACGAGTTCATGGTAAAACTGATAAAACTGCCAAAAACGCCTACGAATAAATATGCATTAGAAGGGGATATCGGCGCACCTTATGGGTTGGTGTATATAATGCCAATATATGAAGGTTTGGACCCCGCAATAAAAGACATTGCAGATATGTCAAAACAGGACAAAAAAGATATCAAGAATGCAATAGTTACGGAAATAATAATAGGTTCTATAGGTTTTAGAAGAATACCTGAGGAAATAACTAATCAGTACAAATACCCTATGAAAATTAGTAAAAGTATAAAGGAATAGCAAGTAACAAAATCAAATTTATTAGTGTCCTGCATTTCCCATTATTTTCACCTAAATATTTATATTTCAAAGCAAAATGGAATAGAAGTGTTTATATACCTTTTTCGTTTGTCTCGCGTAATGCAGTAAAAGCAATAATGCACGGCGGAAGAGATGGCAGTAAACATAGAGAATTTGCAATCCAAAAAGGCATAAAGTATAAATCATTATATACCCAATGATATTATTCGTAGCCAATCTCGATGGTGTTTACATAGGAAAAAAACTTTATTTGGTAGGAATAGATTCTGCCCCGCTGTGGCTAATAAAAGAAAACCTTAACAGGTACAAGCTTTCGGGCTTTGGCCGTTTCTTCAAGGAGGGCACCCTTACAAATATGGAATCCACGCTTCCGCCTATGACCGGGCCTTCATGGCCGAGCATCTATACCGGTTTCAAGCCCGGAGACCACGGAGTCCCGGAATTTTTGGAGATGGAGCCGAGCTATACAAAATCGGTAGTGTATTACGACCCCAGCATAAAGGAGCCATTCTGGGAGAAGCTCGCCAGGAACGGCTACACGAGCCTGATAATAACGCCTGCAATGCTGGTGAAGCCCACCACAAGTGAAAACATAGACATGATAACTGGTTTTCCTCTTCCTGCGAAGTTCAGTTCCAAATATGTGCAAAAGATAGCTGAAAGCAACGGATTTGCCGGCGAGCCAGATATAGAGGCCGACATAAAGTCGGGTAAAATGACCCTTGCGAACGCCTCGGAGCTTTTCCAGCAGAGCATATTAAAACGCTCGAACGTCGCAATGGATATGCTCAACAAGAAGGACTACGATTTCGCGTTCATATGCTTCACGGAACAGGACAGGCTCCAGCACTTCTCGCTCAACCTGAAGGAATGGCGCGACTACGTGATGCCGTTATACGAACGCATTTCGGAGTTCCTGACGTGGCTCGAGAAGCGCGCCGAATCGGAAAACGCTACGATACTGCTGGTTTCGGACCACGGTGCCCAGCCAATAAAAGAGAAATTCCTGATGAACGGCTGGCTCATAAACAACGGCTACGCAAAGCTCAAACCTGAGCTTGAACAGGCAATGAACAATTCCAATGCTATGAGCTCGATAAAATACAGTGTAAGGGAAAGGATACTGAAGAGCATGAACAGGAGCGGTTCCAGGAAGATATTATACGATAAGCTCCCGAAAAGCCTAAAGAACGTTTCAAAGAACGCGTTTGCCGCAATGCTGAAGGGCGCATCATCCGAGGACTATACGCGCCTTCACGACTTCGATTACGACATGCACAGGACCAAAGCCTTTGCAAGCATAGCTAACACTGTAGTATGCACCATATTCATAAACGATTCCAGATTCAAAAACGGAATCGTAAAAAGCAGTGAGAAGAAAAAGCTCAAGAAAGAACTGATGAATACGCTCTCGCAGATAAAAGGCAAGGACGGCAGCAAGCTTATGGTTAACGTTTTCGACGCAGATGACTACTACGAAGGAACGAAGCTTTTCATAGCCCCTGACGTCATGGCCGAGATAAAGCCGGGTTATCTCATAGACGCGTTCGGCTACCAGAAGAGCGGCAATCTTTTCATGCAGCCTGAAACAGCAAAGCGCGGAGACCACATACGCAACGGCATATTCGGAGTCATATCTAAGAACGAAAAGCTTGACTACAAAAAGATGGAAAAAAGCAAGCTTTACGTGTATAACGTGGCCCCAACCATATTAAAGTATTTCGATTGTAATATCGATACTGATAGGCGTTATAAGCCGCTCTTCTGAGGTTGTTTGATGCTGCGCGTTCTGATATCTGATATAAGTTCAAGGTTTGGTGCACTGATGAGGTCACCGTTTTTTTTTAAACTCCCCAAATCTGAAAGAGGTTACAATAGGATTTTCAACTACTTCTTTGCTACTACAAGCTCGTCTACATACCTCATATATTCTTGCGGCGCGTTTTCTATGCGTTAATTCTTTTTGTATGCCCTATACATTTCCTTCATTTCTTTTTTAGTTTTCATCGTGGCATTCCCATACTGTCGCTAAAACGCGGTTTTCTCGCCATGAACTGGTAATTGGTTATAAATCTCAATTATTGAATTTGTAAATCGTTCCCAAGTTTGTGATTTTGCATATGTTATACCTTCTGAAACTGCGGTTGTATTCATACCTTCAATTAATTTTAAAGATTGAGTTAGAAGTCCATTTAAATTATCAGATATAGTGAACTTTTTGAGTTCGTATGGAATTTTTCCAATATCCAAGGTTAAAACCGGGGTTCCTAAAGCTAAAGCTTCAAGAATCGGTAAACCGAATCCTTCAACTTTTGATAGATGAATTAACGCCGTTGCTGATTTTAAGATTGGTATTATATCTTCATCGCTTTTTTGGTAATGCAATATTATACCTTTTGTATCATCAAATGGTTTGTGATCTAAATAAATTGGTATATCAGTTTTATCCTTTAAATGGCTAATCGGATTAGGGGAAGAAGTAAATATATGGAGATAACTATTCGGGGATTTTGTTATAATTAATTTGTATAATTCTAATAAATCTTCGATATTTTTTTCAGGAAAGTGAATACTGCCTATATAAACAAAATCTTTTCTTAATCCATAATATGCTGGTTCAAAGATGAATTTTTTATCTAAACCTAAATTAATCACTTTTATAATTTTGTTTTTATAACCTTTTTTATTAATATAATCAACTACGCCTTCTTTTATTAAAGAACTAACGCATATTAATATATCAGCGTTTCTAATCGCAATATCTTTTCGTCTTATGTCATACCAACTTAATACAGCATTTTTTGTATAATGCAATTTGGCGCCGGGAGAATCGTGTAATGTCAATATCTTTATTACTCCCTTCTTAGCTTTAAAAGCAAAACTGCCACCTTCTGGTTGTAATAAGTGTATTATATCTGGATTTATTTTCCGTATCTTGGTGGGTAAAATAATATCGCGTTTTAACGCTGACATCTCTCCATACGATAAAGTTTGGTGTGGGTAGTTAAATGCATTTAATGTACTATTAAATTCATATGATACTCTACCTATGCCATCTTTATTTGAAAAATCAAAGTCGTGGGCGATTAGTAGTAGATTCATTTGTTATTACACCCTCTGTATATCTTAACAGCAGTTCCGAAATCCTTCATGCGTAGTCGATTCTTCTGCTATCTTATTTGCACGCTAGGTTTTTAACCCTGACGTGCCATCTTGATTTTTGTAATTAAGATGGTAGCAGAAGAGAACCTAAAATATATAATATCATCATATGTACGTGACACTATACGCTAGCCAACGTAATATATGGGAGTCGTGACTACAGTACAATTGCAACGGCACCGCAACATATCTGTCCGTTGCCTACCTCAGGGACGAGCAGCAAGAAGGCGCAAATGGACGCGTACGCACATGCGGTAAAGAGATTGCACGCTTCCGGAAGTCTGGAATGATCATCCGATCCTCAAAAGCGGTATTTCCATTTCCTCCCTGCTCATGCCTCCGTGGGTGCCCTTGTTTTCGCTTATGTACGGGTTCCTGCTCCTGAACTTTTCGCTTTCGTAGCTGGTGAAACTGAACGAATTGTTGCCTTTTGTTATCCCTGTTTTGTCCGCAAGGTTATATCTTGCGAATTCAGAGGGTTTTTTACTGCCGAATATCCCAGCTTTTATTAATTC
Organism: Microcaldota archaeon; assembly: GCA_021797495.1. Taxonomy (GTDB): domain Archaea; phylum Micrarchaeota; class Micrarchaeia; order Micrarchaeales; family Micrarchaeaceae; genus Micrarchaeum_A. The sequence goes on along the minus strand of JAJZZO010000015.1, from coordinate 4,010 downwards.
TTCAGTATCAAAAAGCGCAGCCTTTTTCGAATACTTCTTCTCGAAATAATCTTCAAACGCCTTCTCTTTTCCGTCCGCAAGCTTCATAAAGAAGCCCCTGGTATTGCCGAATACTGGCATTTCGAGGAAGTCCATAAATTTGTCATTCCATAATATCTTTTCTCTGCTGTCCTTTGTCATGACGATTTGCCCATGGTCCGAGAAAACGAAAAGTTCCACGTCTGCTTTCTTTAATTTATCCTCCAAGCCCATTATGTCCCTAAGCAATCTTGCGGTAAGCCTTACTGTTTCTTCGCCGCCTTTCGAATACCTGTGGCTAAAATGGTCAAGCGCATCGGTATACGCGTATATAAATTCAAAATTACCGCTACGCAATAACTCCTCAATTCCTACAAAAAGATCCTCATTTCCCGTATGCGCTATAAAATTCGCTTTGCTCACAAAATCGCTGCGAAGTTCTTTGTCAAGCACATTATCCCTCATGGCATAAACGAATCCTCCGCGTTTGCTTATGCTCTCTAGAATTGCAGGTCTGGGCATTATCCTTGGCGCAGAGCCTTTTACCTCATCCGTGGACGGCATCCATGAAAGCTTGAACGGATTGATCATTTTTTCATACTCCTTGGAAAAGAAGTCCCCAACTATGCCGTGTTGGACGACTTCAAAACCAGAATTAAGGCTTATTATGACTGAAGGCGTATAAGACGGGAATACTGTGCTTATCTTTTCGAGCGTGTTCCTTTCTATAAATCTCGAAATCTGGGCATCCTTCTCTGCTGCCTTTTCTAGCGTATCATAACCAAGCCCGTCGACGATTAATATGACCCTTTTCTTGCCTCTTTTTATGTGCCTGCCTTTATTCCTGGCAAATTCATTCATAAGCGACAGGTTGCTGTTTTTAAAGTCAGGCAAGCAGAAGTCCATTTCTTTTAGCTCTGAGGTTATACTGGGCATAATACTACCTTTTATGCATGCAATTTATTAATCTATGTGGGCGTAAAATCCAACTCCTTTATAGGTGGGATATAAGCCCACTGAAATGCATATAAACATTGATAGTGCAATATGTGTGACTTCCATGAAAAGCGCGTATAAATATCGTGCATACCATTCAAAGGAAGAGATAGAAATACTAAACAGACAGATGTTTTCCTCAAAGGAACTATACGTGGTGTTTCAAGATGATAAATCAAAAACGCCGCTGGAAGCCCGCGTCTTTAGGCGCGGGAGGAAGCCACTTGCGAAAGTTATTATGTTTTTTTAATCCATAAAACGATATGCAGACACTCATGGAAGGCCACGAAAGCATAAATGTCCCTATAGAAAGGCTTAGGGCTTTCATGTCGGACACGTCCAACATAGCGAAATGCATACCGGATTCTAAAGACTTCAAGAAAATAGATAGTTCCAATTTCACGATAAGCATGGAAGCCGGGATAAGCGTTGTACGCGGCGCTTTCAGGTTTACTGGCAAGGCATCGAATTTAGATGACACCTTTACGTATATGCTTTCTGGGAAAGGGCTCGGCAGCGAAGTCAATATAACAATAACCATAAGCCTCTCGAAGCTTGGCGATTCTTCTACCGGTGTGGTGTGGAAGACAACCGCGCAGTTCAGCGGCATAATAAGCGGCGTAAGCGAACCGATAATAAAAAACGCCACCAACCAGAAAGTCGCAGAGATAATAGAAAAGCTCAAGGCAGAGCTTGGTTCCGCTTAACGGTGTTTCAATGGACGAGCTGTTCCAGAAATCAATAGACGATCTCTCAGAATTCTACAAGTTCTCGGAGCAGGAGCTTAAGGTGCTAGACGAAGCGGACAAAGCGGCTGAGGAGCTTGTGATGCCGGAATACGAGCACTACATGAACCACGAGTTCGACAGCGAGGCTCCGGGCATATTGGCAAAGCACAATCTCCTGGGGCTCCCAATAAAAAAAGAGTATGGCGGATTAGAGGTGCACCAGATAGTTACGACGTTGGCCAAAGAGCGTCTCGGGCAGCTCGGCATGGGTATATCTAGTTTTATAAACGTACAGGTCTTTCTATGCGCACAAACCATACAACGCTGGGGCAGCGGGGAACAGAAGAAGGAGTACCTGCCTAAAATGGTCAGAAAGGACAAAATCTTCTGCTTCGGGTTGACGGAACCTGAAGCAGGCAGTGATCCCGCATCGCTGAAAACGACATATTCAAAAACCGATAGCGGTTATGTGCTTAACGGAACCAAGTACCTAATATCGAATGGCACCATATCTGATTACATGATAGCGTTTGCAAGGTCTGCAGACAAGCATGAAGAAATAAGCGCGTTCATTGTAGATATGCATGCCAAAGGCGTTGAGAGCACGCAACTCAAGGAGAAGATCGGATTATTCACATCGGATACAGGCATGATTGATTTGAACGATGTAGTGGTTTCAGCGGAAAACCTGCTGGGTCCAATAGGCAAGGGTATGCCTATTGCGTATTCCTCCCTGCTGAACGCCAGGCTCGGCGTTTCCGCCGGTTGCGTCGGGGTCATAGAGGCTTCGCTCAAGGCGTCGCTGTCGCGTGCAAGGGAACGCGTGCAGCACGGCAAGCAGATAGGCAAGCACCAGCTCATACAGCAGCACATATCCATGATAAGGCAAAGCCTGGAGGAATCGCGGTGGCCGACATACATGGCGGCGTTCAAGAAGCAGGAGTACGAGAATAATTACGGCGACCGTGCACTGATGGATGAGACAGAGCTCAGGGTTTCACTGGCAAAGCGCATAGCCTCAAGGCTCGCCTTCGATTCTGCGGACAGGGCAGTGCAGATTCATGGGGGCTTCGGCTATTCCCTCATGTCCCCTGTTGGGCAGCTCTTCGGCGATAGCAGGGTTGCAAGAATATACGAAGGCACTGACGAGATTCAGGACCTGAAGATAGCATCGGAACTTCTGGGTAAAGATTTTGAAGCTTACAAGTGATAAAATGGCAATAAAAAACTACGGCGATAAAAGCCCGAAGATAGAAGACAGCACATTCATAGTCGAGACAGCAACTATCATAGGTGATGTGACAATAGGCAAAAACTCGAACATATGGCATGGTGCAGTATTGAGAGGGGACATGAATTACATAAAGATAGGTGACAATGTGAATGTCCAAGACAATGTTGTAATGCACGGAACCGCTGACAAATTTCCCACGATAATAGGTGATAACGTTTCCATAGGACATAATTCCACAGTGCACGGATGCACAATAGGGTCAAATTGCTTGATCGGAATGGGGAGCATAATACTAGAGGGTGCAAAAATAGGAGACTGGTGCATAATAGCCGCAGGAGCAGTAGTGCCTGAGGGCGCAACGATACCTGATGGCAGCTTAGTCATGGGCGTCCCTGGAAAAGTGAAATCCCAATTGACCGATGCACACAGGGAAAGGATTACGCGCAATTGGAAGGCTTATGTGGAGCTTATAAAAGAATACAAAAACGACGTATGAAACAGCTCAAAAGAAGGGATGACTTACTTTTTGAGGTTCGCTCCTATGGCATCGCTTATCTTAGAATAGCCGTCCTTCCTCAAGAGCTCCGAAATTCCTCTGTTAATATTACTGGCTACAGTGGGACCCTCATATATTAACGCAGTGTAAAGCTGCAATAACATGGCCCCATGTGTTATCCTATAATACGCATCTTCGGCGTTGCTTATGCCACCTACTGAGATTATTACGGTGTCTCCAAAAAACTCATCTGCAAGGGTGTCAAGCATACTCCTGCTTTTTTCCATTATCAACTTCCCGCTTATTCCTCCGTTTTTCCTCCTATTGCCTATAAGTGTATAGTCCGTGCTGGTGTTGGTCGCGATGATTCCCTTTGCACCGTTTTCTATGGCTTTTGTGCATATCTTTAACAACGCGAGCGGGAAATCCCACACCCTCTTCAGAGGGTTCCCTTTAGGGGTGGGATGAGAGCGAACCGCAGAAAAGTGTATAAACATGAATGACGATATAAAAGGTATGGAATTGACAAAAGCCTACA
>JAJZZO010000006.1 GCA_021797495.1 Microcaldota archaeon | reverse complement strand
ACCCCGTTAGGAGAAGAAGCTCTTTCGCGAGAAACGAGCGATAAACGCGTAGGCAGGCTCACAAGGGAGATAATAAAGTCAGGTGCATGGAAGGAATCGCAATTCAGACAATACGATGTTAACGAACCCGTGATGAACACGTACGCTGCAAGAAGGCACCCTATGAAGGAGTTTATGAACCTCGTACGGAGCATATGGATAAGCCAGGGATTTATTGAAACGCATGGGCCGATTGTAGAATCTTCTTTTTGGAATTTCGATGTGCTCTTTTCCCCGCAGGACCACCCGACAAGGGATATGCAGGACACATTCTTCCTTAGCAACCCTGAAGCCATAGGTGTTGCCGAAGAGGAGCTGCTGAAGCAAGTAGCTAGGATGCACAAGAAGGGCTGGAAGAATTGGAATTATAAGACATCGGAACAACCGGTCCTCAGGACACACACCACAAGCGTTTCTGCCCACAACATAAGAAATTACGGCAGCGGCAGCTCAATCGAATATCCTATAAAATTGTTTTCTATAGGCAAGGTTTTCAGGAACGAGAGCATGGACTACAAGCACCTTGCAGAGCTGCACCAGCTGGACGGGATAATAATTGGAAAAGGCTTAGGAGTATCAAACCTCAAAAGCACCCTCGAACAGTTTTACGGAAGGCTCGGCTTCAAGGTGAAGTTCAAACCGTCGTATTTTCCCTTTGTCGAACCAGGATTAGAAGCCAGCTACTACGATGAAGAGCACGGAGACTGGATTGAGCTTTGCGGTGGGGGCATAATAAGGAAGGAGATAACCAAGGCGCTTGGGACCGACATGAGAGTCATAGCCTGGGGAGCAGGCCTGGACAGATTGATGTTCAAATACCTAAAGATAAACTCGCTGAGCGAGATGTACAAGAACGATATAGGATGGCTAAGGAGAAGGCAGCCAATCAAACTGTGATCACATGGCAACCATAACATTCTTGAAAAGCGACCTCGTAAAGGAGTCTGGACTGCGTAAGCCCGAGGAGACGGTGCCTAAGATAGGCATGGAAGTCGAAAACGATGACGGCAGGGAGATAACGATAGATATAACGCCTAACAGACCCGACCTGCTTGATATAGTTGGGCTTTCGAGGCAACTGGCGCTGCATGAGGGCGTGAGAAAGCCGAGGGCTTATTCATCAAGCGGCGATAGCGGCATTACGGTAAAAGCCGGGACCGGCGTAAAAGCGGTAAGGCCGTACATAGCTGCGCTTGTCATCAAAGACGTATCTTTTACCGATGACTCACTGCGCTACCTGATAAACTTCTCTGAGAAGATAAGCGAAACGCTAGGCAGGAACAGGCGAAAGCTTGCGATGGGAATACATGACCTTTCGGCCATAAAAGGCGATTTGACTTATGATGGAGCCCGCGAAGGCAAGATGGTCACACTGCTCGAGAATAAAGAGATGGATTTCGCCGACATAATAGAAAATACGCAGAAAGGGACCGCATATAAAAATACAGTTATGGGAAAGAACAAGAAGACTATATTCCCATTCCTGAAGGACAGCGAGAAAATCATTTCGCTGATACCGATAACAAATTCCTCTTACACAAAGACCACAGTCCATACGAAAAGCCTTTTCATAGACATAACTGGAACTGACGCGAATGTCGTTTCCAAAGTTGCCGATATATTCGCATGCAGGTTCATAGATGCAGGAGCAAAAGTTTATTCTGTAAAGGTTTTGGCTCCCGACAGTACAAGCAAGCATTTTCCAGAGCTGAAGTCGGAAACCGCAAAAATAAAGACTTCAGGGCTCAACGAGATAATAGGGTATAAGGCAACAGGATTTGATATAGGGAAGCTTGCGGCGATGAGTGGGTATATCTTAACAAATGCTGAAAAGAACGGTTCTGCGACCGTTAGCATTCCACCCTATCGTTACGATGTGCTTAACAATCAGGATGTGTACGAGGACCTGATGTTCGCATACGGTTATGATAATGTTGAATCTAGGGCTGTACCCAGCGTAAATCCAGGAAAACCCGAAAACTTCTCAGAGTTTGAAAATGCAGTTACCGAAACTATGATAGGATTAGGATATACGGAAGCTTACAACAATTATCTCACAAACGAGAAATACGAATTTGAGCTTATGGAAAGGGAACATGAGCCGGACGGCGTAATAAGCATAAAATACGCCAAGACCGAGAATATAAGCATAATGCGCTGTTCGATACTTCCTGCTCTAATGCGCAATCTTTCAGATTCCTCTTCGGAACCCATGCCATATAAGATATTCGAGATAGGCGATGTTTTTGGCATATCGAACGGGAAGGTGATAGAAGGCAAGCATATGGCATTCGTTTCGGAACACGCGAAAGCGGATTTTGCTGAGGCTAAGTCCATAGTAATCGCGATATTAACTTCAATCGGTATAAAAGCAAGCTTCGAGCAAAAGTCCGACGCATCATTTATAACTGGCAGATGCGCTGCCGTTATGGTTAGCAATAGGGATATAGGTGCCATAGGGGAGCTGCACCCCAAGGTATTGAACAATTTCGGTATAGAGGAACCGGTTGTTGGCTGCGAAATAGACCTTGCAAAGCTGGAAAGTAAATACATGCATGATGCCTCAGGGCAGCCTAAGTAATTTAATCTTTTCTTAGGCGTGACATCCTCAACCAGTAAAAAGTGCTGGCTCCTTTTGCGTTCATGCAATTACTGTACCAAGCAAAGGATGTGTTTTATCAGTTCCTAGTTCCTCAAGGGGCGTATCCTGTTCAGGTTTTATATTTTCTTCACGAGCCCGATTTACTTTGTTTGAATAGTTGCTTTGACAATGAAGGTAGCAAATTTAATTTGGCTAAAGCTGAAGCTCAGTTGAATTCAACGCATGTTTGTTGTGTTTTTTTACTTTTTGACACGGGCTTTATGCTTAGATATTAGATAATATGCACCGATTATTATCAAGACTATTGCAAATGCAATCAATAAGATTATGTAGTCGGCGTTCAATTTCTCAGGATGCTTAAGTATTGTTGTTGTAGGCATTATAGTTGTTGATGATATTGTTGATTTAACCGAAGGTATTGTTGAAGTAGATTTGGTGGTGGTTTTAGTGGTAGAGGTAGAAGAGACTGTAGTAGAAGTTGTTACTGAGGTAGTTATACTTGTAGTATAATTCGGAGGTACAAACCCAATTATTGAATAAATAGGGGTAATGAAATTTATTGTGTGGGCGTAGGGATTTATTGTGTAATTCTTAATCAGCTCCCACCTGTTGTTTTTACATATTGCAAGTAACAAGTTAGCCCGAACATCAGAATAAGTATAAGGTAATGATACATTTAGCGGTGCACCGCCAACAGATGCGTTTATCAAAAAAACAGATGTTACTGAAGAGCATCCAGGATAGGATTTAAATGATGGTGTTTCTTTTATTATTGACAGATTCGCCTTGCCAGTATAGTTGGTAACAAATTTCAGAGTTATGTTATAATTTTCAAAATTTACCTTGTTCGTTACTGATCGTAATACCTGCAAAACGATATTGTTTTCTACCGTAAAGGCGGAATTTATAACAGGACCGCGATTTGACGATGGTTGGGCCGACGCGTTTATTATAAACGCTGAATCAAAGGATGTATAATTGTTGTTACCTAGGCTGTTGAAAGTTATAACGTGCTTTCCTACAGATAAACTACCGACCGAAAAACTTATGATTTTTAATGAATTAGTGGTGGCATTCAGAGAGGCGTTTACGTATATTCCGGCGTTGAGCTGGTTGTTTACAGTATCCAGCGATGCAGTTATGTTGAATGGCAGTGTCGAATTTATCGTCTTTTCTGCCCCAGTTGCATCAAGGGATACGGAACTTGTATAATTCTTAAACAATAACAAAATCGCAGGGGCTGCCTTTGAGATCGTGAGGGTATTTGTTACTGAAGCAGATGTGTAGTTTCCGTTTCCAAGTGTGTTTGCGGTGAATATGTAATTGCCTGCAGATGCACCGAGTGTTACGGTATTTGCAGTATCGAAAGACGTTATAAGAACATTGTTCACGAAGGCGTTCGCAGACAGTTGGTTATTGTATGAGATTATGTTGGCGGTTGCTGTTGCATTTATTCCGTTGTACACATAGTTCGCAGGGAAGTTAGGCAGCGTTATTACTGGAGTTGCCTTTGAGATCGTGAGGGTATTTGTTACTGAAGCAGATGTGTAGTTTCCGTTTCCAAGTGTGTTTGCGGTGAATATGTAATTGCCTGCAGATGCACCGAGTGTTACGGTATTTGCAGTATCGAAAGACGTTATAAGAACATTGTTCACGAAGGCGTTCGCAGACAGTTGGTTATTGTATGAGATTATGTTGGCGGTTGCTGTTGCATTTATTCCGTTGTACACATAGTTCGCAGGGAAGTTAGGCAGCGTTATTACTGGAGTTGCCTTTGAGATCGTTAGCGTCTGCCCCGTGCTGTTTGTGCCTGCCGTTATGTCGTTGGCGTAGAAGCTTGAGTATGTGCCAACTCCCAGAGCAAAGGCGTTGTAGGTGTATGTTGCAGAGCCCGTGCCTGTGACTATGGCGGTGCCTAAGCTTGGGTAGTCTATGGCGCAGGTGCCGCCGCCGAGGCAGGTGGCTGTAATGGTTATGCTTGAGCCATAGGTGGCTGGGTTATGGGTGATGATCAGGGTTGGCACAACAGTCTGTACGGCTCCAAAGCTGACGCTTGGCATAACGCCAGAAGAGGGATATGCTCTCGTGCGTATGTAATCTATAGGACCTATTTTGGTATCACTATCATAGCTCGAAAGAGATATGAATGAGTTACCAACATAAACATCTTTTGTTAAAATGGCGTTATGAGCATTGTTGTAATTTGGAGGATTGGTGCCTATGCCGAATACGGCGTTTGAAGATGTAGAGTACATAGAAGAGATAAACGACGATGGCCCAGTGGTAAATGTGCTTGAAACGTTTGATGCCGCGTTAAATGCTGTTTGAAAGAATGTTGCGCCATAGTGATAATCGTTATAAACTGATATACCATTATTACCGAAGGTGTTAGGTGCTTTTCCTAATCCCCATCCTTCGCCTATCCCAGTAGTGCCTCCTATAGGTGAACCGAAAGCGAATCCCGATGGGAAATAAAACTCTGTTATTTGTGTAGTATTATATATTGCACTTGTAGTATTGATATAATTTAAAAGATTTGTAGCTCCGGGAGCCTTAACAGTAACTCCATTATTTACAGTATAATTCACACCGGTCCATCCACTCGGCAAAGCAGTCCCGGCAAAGTCCCAATAATGCGTGAACACACTCGCCCCGTCGTCATACTCTGCATAAGTGCTGGAGAGCTGGGGGGCTTCGCCTATGCCTGTTGTGCCAGAGCTGGAGAGTAGGTTGGTGGTCTTGCTGGCAAAGCCGAGGTAAATGCCATTCGTTGCCGTCGTGTTCTTGATTTTGAGCCAAGTGATGAGCTTGCCAGAGCTGTTGCTCTCTATCCACGCAGGGATTACCGTGCCGTTGCCGTAGAAGTATTCAAAGTTAGCTATGCTGTTGCTGGCTGCTATGTATGAGCCGTAAATCGTGTTGCTCTCCGTGAGATTGACCATCTGTTGAACGTAGGCACCGTGCCCCACGTTCCACGAAGCGCTGAGGTTGAGGTTTGTGTATGCACTAATGCCAGAGGGTAGGACGGCAGGAGCAGCTGCTGAAGTTATATTAACTGGGAGAAAAAAGATGATGGCTAATACTATGCAGAAGGGCAAAAACAGTACATGTAGCAATAATTTTTCTATAAAATTACCTTTTTGTAATAGCGTATTACTTCAGAATATTAAATAATACTTTAGGTATGTAAAAGTCTAATAACATTACTATTTCAAATCCTAAAAATATCTTAGTTGATATTTGGTGCCTGATAATTTGCTGCGAGCAGAAAAACATAGTGATATTGGCTGCTTAAGTTTTGACTTATAGTATCATTTTATACTCTCACTTGAGGATGTAAGAGTTTGAGAGCTTTGCAGTCCAAAGACAAGTGAACTTTATTCGTGAAGTTTCTAGATATTTTGCCTCCGGAGAGCATAATTTTGTGTTTCTGGAGACAAGAAGGATTTTACTTAGACAAAATCCCGTAACAATTCTGAACTCTTACATCGTACAAAAGTATTTAAGAATTCGACTTCCTAAATGAATTATGTGTGTTCATGCATGCGTTTAACATAAGCTTGAAAGCTACCAAAGCCCAAAGTGCCATGGAGTATCTTATGACATACGGTTGGGCGATACTGATTATCGCGATAGCCTTGGGTGTGCTGTTCGAATTGGGATTGTTCAATCCCAGCTCTTTCGTAAGCACGAGCTGCATATTCCCGGCAGATTTCAGCTGCATCTTCAGTACCATGTATACCAACGGCACCCTAATCGTGAACTTAGAGCAATCCACAAGCTCCCCGATAAACATAACTGCGATAGGGTGCAATTCCAACGCATCGTTGACTCATATGGTTTCCTTTGTGCCTAACGCGATAAGCTTGCAGATAGGCTCTAACGTAACGATAAGCGGCAATACTGTGACCCCGTTGCAGTGCTGGACCAACAACACGGCGTTCAGCGGACGCCCCGGCTCGCTGTTCAAAGGGTATGTACTGATAAATTACACAGACATACAGACCGGGTTCCCGCATACCATATCAGGTACTGTGCTGGAGAAGGTAACTTGAAGGCTTCCATTTAAAAATAATAAAAATGGGCTTTTTATATTTTTATCTTAGCGCTCAATCAACGGATGCTCTTCTTCTACGCTGCTTATTGTCCTTGCCCTCCTGCTTGCGAACGGCCTGAATTCCCTGCCGTTCCCCGTGAAGAACTTGGAAAAGAACTCCACGTATATAAGCCTGGCCCCTTGTATCCCTGGCTCGAACAGGGCTATTGCTATATTGAAAAGCTGGCCCACTATTAGTATTATGATACCCAAAATTGCTAGAGGCAGCGAATGCGTGAGGGAATGAATGAATATGAAGTCTATAACCTGGGCAAGTATCACTGACGCGAGAAGTATTCCTATAAGCCTAGTGTAAGAGAGTATGTGGCTTATGAGCGACGGGAACTCCATGAGCGACTCGAAGCCCTCTGTTGCTAGGACCGTTATGATGCCGCCTATGAGCAGGAAGTATGCAACCACTACAGGATAATCAGGGAACCACAATATCTGCCTGTGCAGAACGGCGAGCCCGAATATAACTATGCCCCAAGCGGCCATCAGCCAGCCTATTCTGCCTATAGCGTGCTTTTTGCGCCCTATGGCCATGTTGTTCAGGAAACCCAGTATAAATCCGAAGGAAACCATCCCTACGCCTATCCAGCCGGATACCACCAATAATGTCGGAAGTCCTGTCTCGACGTTGAATATGGCGTTGTACGGCAGCTGGAATCCAAAATACTCGTTGAATATGACACCGAGCACCATTGCTATGACGGCACCAGGCATTATAGACTTTGCCAATATCGTCAAGCCGTTGTTGCTTATTATCGTGTGTATGAACTTGCTTATGGCTTTCGGTATGCGGCTTCTCTTTGGCGGGTTCTTAAGCCTGTGGAGCAGCCATATTGCACCCAAGAACATTATCGCGCCATAACCTACGTCGCCTATCATGAAGCCGAAGAATATCGGGAAGACAACGGCGAATATCAGCGTAGGGTCGAATTCGTTGCTTTTTGGAAGCGAGTAGAACCTTATGAAAAATTCGAAAAGCTTTACGGTGACGGGGTTGGAAAGCTTGGTCGGTGGCAACTCCTTCGTATGCATCTTTTCCATTATGAAACTGTCGTTCGTGACTTTTTTGAGAGCCTTTTTGAGCCTTTGCACCTCATCTTCCGGCACCCATCCCTCTATCGCAATCACATTTATGCCGAAGCCGAACTTTGAAACCACCTCTATCTTTTCCATCTCCAGATCAAGCTGTTCGCGTATTGCGCTGACCAGCGGGTAGTGTATTTCGGAGATGTTGTTCAGCTCAGCCTTTAACGCTTCGTATTTAGATTCTAATTCGTTTATGCGTGATTCTATTAATTTTTCATTTTCGACTACAGTACCAGACATTTTCGGTATGACTTCTATGTCCAGTTTCATGTTCCTGACATAGTTGCCGAAATCTTTTTCCGAATCTTTCTCCATGCTTATTATGGTTGAATACTCGCCCTTGAGGAGCACGCATTCTTTTATCGCTTTGTGCGCTTCGGAATTGAACTTCTGAAGCTCCCTGCCCTTTACGACGAACGAGACTATTTTCTCTGTTGTGAATATGCTTAAATCATGCTTCGTCCTGGGCATTTTTTTGAGAAGATCCAATGTATCCTTTGCCTCTTTCGTCGATGCGCTTAACGCCGACATTTCCTTTGTGAGTTCTACAACCCTTTCCGTTATCTTGACGGACTCCGCTTTTTTTATCAGCTCGCTTGCATTAGAAAATCGGTATTTTTCCTTGGGCTCATACTTGTAGAGCATTGATTCTAGGCTCCTGAATTTCTGGTCATAATCGCTTATGACCCTTGAATCCATGTCGTCGTTACTGTTAAGAATCGCAACAACGTTGTCCGGAAGCTGCTCTATCTGCATTACGCCAAGGTCGTGGAGCACGGTTAACGCTTCGCTGCGGTGCGACTTAGGTATTATTATTCGCTCCCTTGACATCTTTGCAGGCTTTAGTACCATTTTTCCACCGTGATTCCGAATTATAGGTCAAACGATTCCGATACGGCTTCTGCGAAGCTTTTAAGGACCTCCTCCTTTGAAACGCTGTTGAACGCGGATACCTTTGTCTTCTGCGCTGCTATCGTATCGTCAAACCTCTTTTTCGACTCTTTTACCGCTTCCACCTTTATAACGTCCGATTGCTCCACCGCCCTGTTATGAGCATCGTGCATTATTATCTCGGCTTCCGCATGCGCCTTCTTTATTATGGCTTCGGCATCAAGCTGCGCCTTCGCCAATTCTTTCGAATATAAATCTTCGCTCTCTTTTATTTTTTCAAGTGTTGAAACATCGCTCATTTTATCACTCCGGACAGAAACATCAGCACCGCTATTGCGGTTATTGCGGCCATTATGTTTATGGCCATGACAAAGTACATTATCCTTTGAAACCTCATAAGCGCCTTTTCGCCGTTCTTCGTAATCTTTATCTTATTTGGTTCGTGCATTATTTTTGATAAGGTGTAATTTCTTTCCATCTCAACCATCTTCTTGCGAATTGAGTTTGCCTTTTATGTACTTTATTGAGACTATCTGGTCCCTTTCCATATCGTCAAGCCTCTGCTTTATGTATGAGGCTTTTTCGCTGAGCTTAGGTATAGCCACGTTTTCTATGGCGTTGCTCCTGCGGTTGAGCTTCTCTATCTCGTATAGCAGCAGTCTCAACGCATTCTCCTTCTCCGCCACTTCTATCAGCAATCTAAAAAGATTCCCATAACTTTTTTTTGCGTCAAACACTGAAGCAGGTATCGATATTATTTCGTATGCGCCCTCATTCTGCATTGAGCTTTTTACCTCAAGATCAGGTATCTTAACTCCCATTATGTTTTTCGATGACGCCTTGGCGGATGTTTCGGCATTCTCCGCAGCTATCCTTTCGAGGGTTATGCGGCCCGCCATGAGGTCGGCCATTTTGAGGGAGTCCTGCGCTATCCTTACGCTTTCGATCATGCTGCCCCTCATCGCCTTTATCTGCTTTGCCATCTCAAAGAACGCCAGCACCAGGCTCGACCTTTTCATTTTCAGCAGGTTGAGCCCTTTGGCTGCCACCTTTATGCGCGCCCTCGTTTTTATGAGCTCGAGCCTCGTAGTGCGTATGTTACTTTGCGCCATCCTTCTCTTCCCATTTTCCGTACTTCTTTATGTACTCCTCTTTTACCCTCTTGACTTCGTTCCTGTCTATATTTGACAGAAGCTCCCAGCTCAGGTTCAGCGTCTTCTCTATGCTCCTGTCCTCGTAATACCCCTGGTTGACGAACTTCTCCTCGAACATGTCCGCAAATTTGAGGTAAGCCTTGTCCCCGGTGCTGAGCGCTTCCTCGCCCACTATTTCCGTAAGGCTTCTAAGATCTTTGCCTTTTGCATAAGCCGCATAAAGCTGGTCCACAACTCCCCTGTGGTCCTCCCTCGTGCTATTCTTGCCTATGCCCTGATTCATGAGCCTCGAGAGCGAAAGCAGCACGTCGACATTCGGGTATATGCCTTTCCTGTACAGCTCCCTGCTGAGCACTATCTGCCCCTCGGTTATGTAGCCCGTGAGGTCAGGTATGGGATGCGTTATGTCGTCTCCCGGCATCGTGAGTATCGGCACCTGGGTTATCGATCCCTTCCTATTCCTTATCTTTCCTGCCCTTTCGTATATCGTCGAAAGGTCTGTGTACATGTAGCCCGGGAAGCCTCTTCTACCTGGAACCTCCTGCCTTGCAGCAGATATCTCCCTTAGCGCTTCGCAGTAGTTGGTCATGTCGGTGAGTATAACAAGCACGTGCATGTCCTCCTTGTATGCAAGGTATTCAGCAGTGGTGAGCGCCAGCCTCGGCAATATTATCCTTTCCATCGAAGGATCCGAAGAGAGGTTCATGAACATCACAGCCCTGTCTATGGCGCCTGTTTCCTCGAACTCGTTCTTGAAGAAGTTGGCTTCCTCGCTGTTGATGCCTATCCCTCCGAAAACCACGCTGAAGTCTTCTGATTTGTTCAATATCTTTGCCTGCCTGGCTATCTGTGCGGCGAGCTTGTTGTGCGGAAGTCCGGAAGCCGAGAATATGGGAAGCTTCTGCCCCCTGACCAGCGTGTTCATTCCGTCTATCGTTGATATCCCTGTTTCTATGAACTCAGAGGGTTCTTCCCTTGAATATGGATTTATGGCACTGCCGTTTATGTCGAACTCTTCCCCGCTGAGTATCTCCGGACCATCGTCCCTTGGTTTTCCCATGCCGTTGAAAATCCTTCCGAGCATGTCGGTGCTTACCTTGAGCTTTGCCGTAGTGCCTGTAAGCCTCACCGCAGTGGTGCCGGTGTTCATGCCCCTTGTCTCGCCGAACGACTGGACTATCGCCATGTTTTCCCTGGTATCAAGAACCTGCCCTGTTACGGAACGCCCGTCCTCGAGCTTTATCTCGACGAGCTCGTTGTATGCCGCGTTCTTTATGCCCTCTACGAACAGAAGCACGCTTGTTATCTGGTTTATTGTCTTGTAATAAATGTCTCCCATATCTACACCGTTGAATCATTCATTTGAAACCTTTATGTTGCGCATCCCGGCCGCGAGCTTCGATATCTCCTTCGCATAGTCCTCTATCTGCGCTTCCGGAACGAACTTCATTTTGGCTACCTTCTGCTTGACCTCGAGCTTTGCCATCGATTCTGCAGGTACTCCGTGGTCAACCGCGAGCGATTCCTCGTCGCCCACATGCAGTATGGACTTGAGCATTAGGTACTGCTTTTTCATCGATGAGTAAGTGTCCACCTCGTCAAAAGCGTTCTGCTGCAGGAAGTCCTCCCTTAAACTCTTAGCAGTGTCAAGCACAACCTTGTCGTGCTCCGGCAGAGCATCGTAGCCCACCAGCTGCACTATCTCGTTTATCTCTGCTTCTTTCTGCAGCGTTGCCATTGCCTGCTTGTAGAGCTCGGCCCAGTCGGGGCTTATATTGACCTCGTACCATTTTGCCAGGTCGTCGGTATAAAGCGAATAGCTGTTGAGCCAGTTTATCGATGGGAAATGCCTTGCGTTTGCGAGCGACGCGTCGAGAGCCCAGAACACGCGCGTGACCCTCAGCGTGTTTTGTGAAACTGGCTCTGATATGTCTCCGCCTGGAGGCGATACAGCACCTATGGCCGTTATCGAGCCTACGCTGCCGTTCAGCACATGTACCCTTCCGGCCCTCTCGTAGAATTCCGCAATCTTCCTGCCGAGATAAGCGGGATAGCCCTCTTCACCAGGCATTTCCTCGAGCCTGCCGGATATTTCCCTAAGCGCTTCGGCCCATCTCGAAGTACTGTCAGCCATGAGCGCAACGTCGTACCCCATGTCCCTGTAGTATTCTGCAAGCGTTATAGCGGTGTATATGCTAGCCTCTCTCGCAGCAACTGGCATGTTCGAAGTATTCGCTATGAGTATGGTCCTGTCCATGAGCGGCTTTCCAGTTTTAGGGTCGTTAAGCTCCGGGAATGTCGTAAGTATCTCTGTCATCTCGTTGCCGCGCTCTCCGCAGCCGACGTAAACTATAAGGTCTGCATCCGACCATTTTGCAAGCTGGTGCTGTATGACTGTATTGTGCAGCACCAAACCTCCTGTTCCTCCGATGAAATTGCTCCCGAATTCAGGGAGCGACACATCATAGACGTCGAACGGCCCTTCAAGCTCCTCTATGGACACTATCCTGTCGCAGTATATATAATCCAGCGCCGCCGCCAGCTCGTTGATGTAAGTTAGCTGCTGCATATCGCCTGCACCAGTCGCTCCTATCGCAGCGGCGAACTTTCTGAATGTGTTGGTGCCCATGTGCTCGCCGTTTCCGATGTAGTTCGATATCTCTATGCTGGATTCGAGCAGCTTATTGTAGGTAGCATGCCCCCTGTACAGGTCGCTTATCGTTGCGGGTGAAAGAGGCACTACGTCAATCGAGTCGAATGCCGAGTCCTTCGATGCAATGTATTCTGCTATAGCAGTTACTTTGCGATGCGAACCCGTAAGCACCGCGGAGAGGAGCTTTAGATTTGCAATGCCCCTGACAAATATCCTGTAGTATGTGCTGCCATCCACATGTTTGTCTGCAAGTGTGTGGATTATGCCGAAACGCGCAAGCACATACGAGAGCTGTACCTGTAGGTCGTAGCTCGCAGTGCAAAACTCCACCTCGCCGCCGCTCGTCGAGCCATCGCCTATGAAGTACGAAGTCAGGAACGCAGCAAGCGAATCATTGCTCGACCTCATTATAATCTCAGGTATGCGCTTCCCGGTTGCCAAGCTGCCCGTGCCTATACGCCAGAGGAATTCGACGAGCACCCTGCTGAAGAGCAGGACGTTAGGCGCCTTGCCGCTCTGCCTCTCAATCTTGCCATTTATACCGAAAACCCTCTTGGCGAGGTACACGAACCTGTTTAGCACCTCTTCGTCAGTATTGGTGAATACGACAGTACTTGGTCCGCGTGTATAGCCTTCTGATACAATATATCCGACAAACTCGGAGAAGTATGGGTCTACTTTTCTCGGCAGCTTTATCGCGTTGCTGCGCCTGTCGCCCACGAACAGATGCGGTTCAGGCAATGGTGCGCCCACGGCTCGGCACATCTCCTTGATCCATTCAAGCTTAGGAGTCACGGTCTTTGTGCGTCTGGCAAGGCTCTCGAGAGTGGTCCTCGACAGTACGGTGGCTATTTTCATGTGCCCGATATGCCTTGCAAGCTTGGAAGCAAATTCTTGCGTTTCATTGTCCATGGCCCTCATGCCACCAATTTCGTACGGGTCTATCGCTTGGTCGGAGAAGTTCGTCTCTATACGACGCGCAGACGCAATATAGTCCCCTGCGCTCAGGTCCTTCGCCATCGTCTCCACTATTTTGCCGTCGCCGCTTATCTTGAAAAGCTTGTGTACAGGAGTCACCTTTACCGTCTTGCCTGTCCTCGTTCGTATCCTTACCACGGTAGAACTCTTACCCTTGTAAAACGTGCTTGAACTGCTCTCCGATATCCTGTTATTTGTAAAAGAAAACAGTCCAACTGACCTGCTTGAGTATGCCAACGTCTCGCTAGCGTCGCCCCTTGTGATGCCTAACGATGCCGCATGCTCGTAAAGGCTTTCTATGTTGGCTATGCTGCCGTCAGAAAGCATGACAGGCGTATCTCCTGTAACGCATTTTCCACTTCCGAACGGGCCAGGAACCGCTGCTGTGCCGCCCTTAGCTACGGGGAACATCGTATCCACGACGCGCTGCCCGGTTATTAAAGGCACCTCCATAGGGAGCTTGTCCCTTACCGGCCTCGGCATTCTCACCGGCCACTTTTGGAGCATTGATATGTCGACGTTTTTTCCTGAATCGGTCTTTATCGAAGCAAACGGCTCTTCTATGGTGTATTCGCCATCTGTTATGCTTGCTATCGTGCCGGAGACGCCATGTGGCACCATGACTTTATGCTTTATTAGGCTCGTCTCTTCAACCTCTGCGATTATGTCGCCCGTCTTTACATGGGCACCCTTTTTCTGGACCGATTTCAACGCCCATTTCTTTTTGGTGTCCAGAGACTCGACGTTTATGCCGCGCGCTATGAAATCGCCGCTGGCAGCCCTTATCTTGTCCAACGGCCTTTGGATCCCGTCGAATATCGAGCCCACGAGACCCGGAGCAAGCATCACCGAAAGCTGCATGCCGGTGCTTTTCACTACGTCGCCGGGCCTTAAGCCGCTTGTGTCCTCGTACACCTGCACAGTGGCCATGCCTTTTTCAAGCTTTATTATTTCTCCTATCAGTTCCTCGTTGCCAACCCTCACAACATCGTACATGTTCGGATTTTCCAATCCGCTGGCTATGACAACCGGACCTGAAACCCTGTATATGGATCCGCTCATTCAAATCAACTTGTAAACATATTTAATTGTAATTCATTTTTTGTATATGTCGACGCCCAGGACCCTTTTGGCCAGCGATTCGACTGACTCAGACTGCTCGGCGAGCTCCTTTTCGGAAGGTATGAATATGACCAACGGCTTTGTCGCAGTCTCCGCAAGGTGCCTTGCATTGGCACTCATGAGTGCCTTTAGCCTGTACGATGCTATTATCAAATCATACTCTTTTGACGACATAAGCTTTGATATTGTTGACGCCGCATCCTTCCCTTCGCTTATGAAAACATCTTTTATTCCGACAAGCTTGAAGCCCAGCGATATGTCGCGCTCCCCTACAACTGCTATACGCCCAAACTTAGCTTCCATTCGAATTCACCGCTCCAGCATAGGAGTACATTGCGAAATCCGCCTTTATGCCGTAATAGCTTTGCAACAACAACGCCCTGAGCGTGTCCCTTTCAGCCTCAAGCCTTAGCAGATACCCTATTATATATGATAATGATGGGGAAGAAGCGGTGAAAAGCGGCATGAATTTTGAATACAGGCTTCTCTTGAGTGCAGCCTCGAGCTCGGAAAGCCTGCCTGCTGCCACGTATTTCTGCACCGAATCCTGCTGTGCGTTCCCCATTAGGGCAATGACCTGTTCCGACGCTTTCCCCTGTACCGCTTCCACTATCTGCTGCGGGCTGAGCCTTCCTCCCTGCATGACGTATTGCTGTAAATCGGTGCCGTTCATATATGAAGCCTTTGACACGTTGAGCAGGTTCTCGGAATCTATGAGCGAGATGACATATTCGTACACCGGACCCTCGTCACCCTTGTAGAATCTCAGCGATTCAGTGAGATGCTTGTAATAGTAGGTGCTGAGTTCCGTGAGCATCGGGCCCAGTGTGCCGTTCTTGACGTAGTCGTCGAGATGCGACATGAGCACGGCGCCGTAGCCGAATTTGGCAAGGTGGTTGACTACCGATGAAACATCTTTCTGCGAGAGCATAGTGGCATAGTCTGACCTGCTTATGCTGCCCCCGAGAATGCCTACGGGGTTCTTCACGGCGAGCATGAAATGGGCGGTGTCGCTAAGCTCGTAACCTAGCGCCTTTGACGACAAAACCAGCTTTATATTCTCTATGTCCCACTTGCTTATGTAAGCCTGCACGAAAGGCTGTGCAAGGGGCGGCATGGCTGAATATGCTTCGCGTATTGAACGAGAGAGGGTCGCGTTTATGACAGCCTCGAAAAGGTCTGGCATTTGGTAAAGCTGAGACAGTTCGTCTATCTCCTTCCTGTAGCGCGTTTCGGAGAGCATTTTCATAATCTCTTCCGATGGCTTCCCGGACGCCTGCTGGTAAAAACCCTGCTGAAGCAGCGATGTCGCCATGGCCCTGAAGCTGCCGTACTTGCCTATATAAGTCGAATCAGTCATTTTTACCATTTATAGCTTTTATGAGCCTGGAGTAGAATCCCTCCTTGGAGCGCGCGATTATGCTTTCGATGCCGTAGTCCATTGTCATCTTGCCGTCTGCCGATTCCGCGTAAAGCCCAAATGAAAATCCCTCGTGTGCGGCGTTGAGCTTCGCCTTCGGGAATTTCTTTTTTATTATAGACATGTCCTCTTCAGCTACATATATCCTGCTGTCCTTCCCTAAGGCTTCGGTCGCATTGGAATACAGTTTTAAGAGCAATGCCTTGTAGCCGTCGGTAGCCTTGTATTCAGATAGGTTACCCTGCAGCAGCGCTTCGGCTTCCGCGAGCTTATTGGAAAGAGACTCGTACAATATGCGCTTCGCTTCTATGTTGGCCTTGGATTGCTCTCTGGCTCTCGACTGCGACGCCTCGAGCTCTGCCTTGGATATTATTCCCTTCGAATCTTCCGAGGATTTTGCGTTTGCCTCAGCTATTATCCTGTTCGCTTCGGACCTCGCTTCGCTGATTATCTTTGAAACTTCGAGCTCTTTGCGCTTGTTTATCTCCGCTACGATCTCTTCGAGACCCATTTATATCACTGGAACGGGTTCAGAGTATCTGCAGCAGCAGTATAAGCCCCAGAACGAATCCTATTATCCAAAGCGTTTCAGGTATAACGAAGAAGAACAGCACCTGTCCGAACTTTTCCGGTTTTTCCGCTATTATACCCATGCCTGCAGCTCCGATTCCCTGCTGCGCCATTCCGGTTCCTATCAATCCTCCAGCTATTGCTATAGAAGCAGCAACAGCGTATAACGGACTTACCGCTACTACCATATTTTTCACCAAATCATTAAGCATAACGTAGCAATTTAAATAAATTAACAGACATAGATAGCCAATCTATTGCTTATAAATACAAGCAATTAATTTTGCAATGAATAGATTTATAAAGGCTACATAGTAAAGCCGCGTTGCGGTCCCGATAGCGTTCAAGATGGTTCTAATGGATGAAAAAAGCGTAAAGATAAACAAGATAAGCGATTTTGTATGGGAGATAAACGGTGACGAACAGAATAGCATGAACACGTCGGTGAAAATATTCGCAAACGATTATATAATATCCAACATGCAGCGCGACAGGACACTCAGGCAGGCGATTAACGCAGCGAGCTTGCCCACGATAGTGGGGAGCATGCTCGTCATGCCGGACGGCCACGAGGGCTACGGTTTTCCCGTAGGTGGCGTGGCGGCTTTCCCTGCGACAAAGGGCATAATATCTCCTGGCGCTATCGGTTTCGATATCAACTGCCTGCACAAGGACTCGAGAGTCCTAAACAGGTTCGGCGCATGGGAGCGCATATGTGACATGTCCTCAGCTTCGGTACGCATATACGACAAGGTAAAGAGGGGCGCGACCTCGGCGCATGTACTACTTGCAATGAAGAAGAAGCACAGCGGCAAAATTCTTAAAATAAGAACAAGGCACGGGCGTGAGATTGCTGCGACCTCCGATCACCCGATGCTCACCGACGCAGGCATGGTGAACGCCGGGAAACTTGCCCCTGGAGGCCGTATAGTTGTAACCGGTTTTGACGGCGTGGAATTCTCCAATCCGCAGAGCGTAGTCATAGCTGGTGCTGCTGCCATAGAACGGACAATGGAAAGCCTTAGGATAACCGATGCAGGGAACGCAAGGCGCCAAGTCCTGGCACATCTCAGGAGGCTCGGCTTCATCGACCTGCAGCTCAACGATCCCAAAGTACCGGTGCTGTTGAAAGTGATAGGCCTTGTAATGGGAGACGGCACGATTCCAAGGACTACTCTTGTAACTGCGATTTACGGGAAGAAGGAGGACCTGGAGAACGTGGCCGCAGATCTCTCCTCCATAGGGGTGAGATCACGCATTTACTCAAGGCGTAAAAATTGCAGCGTGACGACCAGGTACGGCACCAGCGTCTTCGCGAACGAAGAATACAGTCTGCACATCCCTGCGCGCGCCTTCGGTGTGTTGATGGCAACACTTGGGGTTCCGCTTGGGAACAAAGCAACACAGGCTTATGCCGTGCCTGACTGGATCAAGAAAGCTGAAAAGTGGCAGAAGCGCCTTTTCCTGGCGGCGTACTTCGGAGCAGAGATGACCAAGCCATTGACCAACAACGGCTACAACTTCTCGGAGCCTGCTGTAAGCGTGAACAAGCTGAAGGCCCTCTCCGAAAACGCCGTGGAATTCCTAAGCGACCTCAAGGAGATGTTGCAGTCGTTCTCAGTGGAATGCTCGCCTATATCAGAAGTGGACGGTTACGCATACGAGGGCAAAAACGGGAAGACGACAGGCCACAGGCTCGCAGTCCTATCGAATGCTGATAACCTATTGAGGTTCTTTTCCACAGTGTCGTATGAGTACAACAGGTCCAAGGAAAGCCTTGCGAGCCTCGCTGCTATATATTTAAGCGGCCTCATGGCCAGAAAGACCTCGCGAGACCGCTTAAGGAGCATAGCAATATCGATGCACAACTCTGGGGCAGCCACGTCAGAAATCGTGAGCAGTCTTGACCCAACGGGAGAAAACGTTGGCTTCATAGAACATTCAGTATGGGGGCGCAGCGGAAGCGCCAGGATATGGAAGCTGGAGCGCTTCGACGAGTTCATCAGCGCATCGCATGCCGGAGGAAGCTTTGCGTTCGACGAGATTGAAGAGATAACACCGGAGCCGTACGACGACTATGTATACGACATCACTGTGGACGACCTGAACCACGATTTCATAGCGAACGGTATGGTTGTTTCGAACTGCGGTGTCAGGCTCGTGAGGACAAACCTGAGCTTTGATGAGGCGAAGCCGAAGCTCGACAAGCTCATGGATGCGCTGTTCAGCAACGTGCCCAGCGGCGTGGGCAGCAAGGCGAAGAAGGGATTTACCAGGAGCGAACTCGAAAGAGTCGCGGTCGAGGGTGCATCGCAGGCCATAAGGCAGGGATTCGGATCACAGGACGATTTGGAAAGGCTCGAGGAAAACGGCTGCATGGAAGGGGCTGACCCGTCGAAGGTTAGCGATCTGGCCAAGAAGAGGGGGCTGTCGCAGCTCGGCACGCTCGGAGCCGGCAACCATTTCCTTGAGGTTCAGCGCGTGGGCAGCATAATGGACGAAAAGAAAGCAAAAGCTTTCGGTCTTTTCGAAAACCAAGTGGTGGTGATGGTGCACAGCGGTTCCAGAGGTTACGGGCACCAGGTATGCAGCGATTACCTGAGGGTGCTGAACGACTACAATGCAAAGAACAACATAAAGCTCGTTGACCCGGAATTGAGCTACGCTTATACCGAATCCAAGGAGGCCGACGACTACCTGAAAGCGATGAAATCGGCAGTTAACTTCGCCTTCGCTAACAGGCAGGTGATGACAGATTCGATAAGGAAAAGCTTCGAACAGGTTTTCGCCAAAAGCTGGGACGAGCTCGGCATGCAGATAGTCTACGACGTTGCGCATAATATAGCAAAGGAAGAGGAGCACAGTGTAAACGGAAAGAGGCAGAAGCTCATAGTGCACAGGAAGGGAGCTACGAGAGCGTTCGGCCCTGGAAGGAGCGAGATACCGAAGATTTACAGGGAATACGGACAGCCAGTGCTCATACCAGGGAGCATGAGCACCGCAAGCTACGTCCTTGCAGGTCTCGAGGGTTCGATGGAGCAGAGCTTCGGCTCTTCGTGCCACGGCTCAGGAAGGCTAATGTCCAGGCACCAGGCAATACGGGAGATACCCGCATCGAAAACCATAGGTATGATGCACGACAAACACATAGAATTGCGCGTCAGGGACAGAAAACTGGTGAGCGAGGAATCAGAGCAGGCCTACAAGAACGTCGATGATGTGGTGGCGAGCGTCGAGGGTGCAGGAATTTCCAACATAGTGGCGAAGCTGCTGCCGTTGGGAGTTGCTAAGGGCTAAGGCTAAAACTGGATTATATAGCAGCATAAGCATATGCACGGCTTTTGTTTTATGCTGCTTATCTAAGAAAAGAAAAAAGAAAAAGAACAGATACTAAACATTCACGGTTGGTTCCTCATGTACTTCTGGTATTCCCCCATTGCGAAGTTACCGTCTGCGTAGGCTTTCATACCGTCTGCCTTGGCTATCAGGTCATTCACCAGGACTTCTAGATCCTTGCTGGATTCCTTTCGTGGCCTGACATAAAATTCTGCAACCCTTGTTGATGCTTTATCTCCGCCGAGTTTCCCAGTCAAATTCGTCAACTTTGCTATGGGCGCTTTGCCTTCTTCCGTGAGATTTAGGTTGAGTTCCATCCCTGGAAGATAAAGTTCGGTACCGTTGAGCGCGAATCCTTTTCTGAATCTGTCCAAAAAGCTGGTATCGCGATGCGCACCTACCACGTATTTGGCGGCTTTCATGCCTGCGCTTTTATTAACATTGCTGTTCTTGAACGTTTTTTCAGTAGCCGGAGCCACGTTGTTGAGGACATACACTGATGTAATATATCCCTCTTTAAACAACTTTTTGGAGAACTTTCCCGGAATGTGATTCTTGTCGTAGAATTTCGCGAAGCTTTTGTTGCTTTTCTTGTAGTTCTCGATTATTTCGGAATTGTGTTTAATCGCATTGTAGAGATAGTCTTCAAAGGCATTTTTATCGTAGAAAAAGAACTGCCTGCCGTTTCTGCCCACTTTCGCCCTCTTTTTATCGTTGAAAAGCTGGCCGCTTTCATCCGTATATGCCACTCTCACATTAGTGGCTATGAGCCTCTTGACACTCTTGGCTTTCTGTGGTTTTGCCCTTGCGGCAGCTGGACCGATTATCCCTTCATTTGCCAACCCTATGACCATACCATACCTTACTGGCAGTTCTGCTATCACTTGCTCCCCGTCGAACATCCATGAATACTTCTTTGCCGTGTCATTCCTTTTTGCCACAGTAATGTTGCTATTTATATTTTGTGTTGAAGTTG
Organism: Microcaldota archaeon; assembly: GCA_021797495.1. GTDB lineage: Archaea > Micrarchaeota > Micrarchaeia > Micrarchaeales > Micrarchaeaceae > Micrarchaeum_A. Next base: position 41,991 of record JAJZZO010000006.1, on the reverse strand, counting down.
CTGTGTTACCGATACTTTTTTCTGCGTTTTTTTCTACCATTTCTTTTTCCACCATTTCCACACCTTAAATATGTCAAAATCGCAATAGTATAGTATTTATACGTTACTGTTTATCCCAGAACACACGCAATCAAAAACAAAAGTATAAATATAGTTATTTCCTATTACTTTATCTGTTACAAGGTGGGTTTGGTGGAAGATAAGATAGTAATAAGCTTGCTCACGGAACCAGGGAAGAAAAGGCATACGTGCCTTGCATGCGAATCCTACAAGAAAGAGATAAAAAAGAAGAACAAGGAGGCTTTGCTGCTTTACATGAGGCACATATACGAAGTGGCACAGAAATCTGGGGGCAACAACTTCATAATAAGAAAAAGCGAGGTACTCAAGGAGGGCTCGCGGGAAAAGATGGATGAAGTCATATTCTCTCTCCCGGAACATGCAACAGATGGAAACGAATAGATGGCGCGTGTTACAATGGTAGACGGTTTAATAAAAGTGGAAAGCAAATATGATTTCGGCACCACGCTGGAAAAAGCGATTGCGGCAATAAGAAAGCGCAACATAACTGTTTTTTCGGTTATAGACCACAGGAAGAACGCGACTGATGCAGGGTTAGAGCTCGGCAACGAAACGCTTATAATATTCGGCAACGCACAAGCAGGCACGAAGCTTATGCAGGACAAGCCAAGCATTGGAATAGACCTGCCGCTAAAACTTCTCGTGAGCGAAGAAGACGGAAAAACAGTGCTAAGGTATTACAACCCGCTGCATCTGGGAAAAGTTCACCAGCTTGACAAAAACCTTGATGTGATAAACAACATATCCGGAATGCTCGGTTCCATAGTTGATGAAGCCGCGAGAAAATAAAGGCCGGGTATTAGTCTTTAGGCAAAGGGCGTCATTTCAAAGGTGCATTTTTTATGCGCTTGAGCAGAGCGTATAATCAACAGTAAGACTTTTTTAGTTTCCAATGCTGCAAACTCCGCGCATTTTTGTACAGTCGGCAAAATCCGTGCAACCTACATCGTAAACGTTGGTGAACTACCCCTCCCTCACAGAAGGAGACTTCCCGCTCGCAGAGTTAAATACCTTTCCATCCGTGTATAACGTGGTGAGTGTATGGCAAATAGTTTGAATATTATAGTGTATTCAGGTACTGTAGACAAGCTCATACCTGTCGGCGTGTTGACACAGACTGCAGCCAATATGGAAATGCGGGTCAGGCTTTTTGTCACCGGGTGGGCTTTACTTGCATTCAAAAAAGACGGTTATAAGGATTTTAATAGGATGCCCAACGAATTCAGCGACTTGGTGCCTGCGCTTATGGAGGGCATGGCAAAGACAAAAACGCCATCATGGTACGAGATGGTCAAAACGGCGAAAGAGATGGGCGATGTCAAGATTCATGCGTGTTCCCTGATGACCGGCGTGATGGGCCTTAAGAAGGAGGATTTGGATCCCATTGTAGATGACATAGTCGGAGCGGCGTCATTCATGCAGGAAGTACAGGGAGAACAGGTCATATTTATATAATGCTTTAAAGCGTGAGTAAATGGCAACAATAACCGTAGATAGCAGGGGTTCCGCTTGCCCCGGACCCATAACAGATTTGGCGCGTGCATATAAGGGAGCGGCGAATGGCGATGTCATAGAACTGCTCGCAACAGATGAGGGCATAAAGTCGGATGCGAAAGCGTGGTGTGACAGGACTGGCAATCAGCTCGTAAGCATTGATGAGAAGGATGGAGTGTATACTGTTGAAATAAAGATTATGGCGAAGAAGTGATCGTATGCACAAGATACTTATAGTTGGAGGCGGAGCTGGAGGAGAGCTTACGGCTAACGCACTGGCAAGATTGCTTAAGAAGGAGATTGCTGCATCGGAAGCCAGCATAACTGTTATAGAAAAAAGCGCCATGCAGGAGTTTCAGCCGGAGTATCTGCACATCGCTTTTGAGGGTGAAAACCCCAAAAAGATACGCAGGCCTACGAAAGCACTCTTCACACCTAAAGTAAAACTGGTCCTTGATCAAGCTGTCTCAATAGATTTGAAAGACAGAAAAGTCACTACCGCATCAAGCGGTCAAATAGATTTTGATTACATAGTCATTGCGCTGGGCTGCCATCCCAATTATGATGCAGTGCCGGGACTACGTGAAAGCAACATGGATTTCCATACGAGCGCGGAGGATGCGGCAAAGATATACCGCAAATTAAAAACCATAAAAACAGGCAGCATAATTATGGGAATTGCAGGGCTCCCGTACAAATGCCCGCCCTCGCCCAACGAATCTGCATTCATGCTTTCGGACTACTTGAAAGAGTATAAAGTAAGCGGCGCATCAATCACTTTCATCACCCCATACACAAGATTCTACCCTGCCGAGAATGTAAACAAGGAAGTCGAACCTATTGCCGAAGCGCAAGGAATAAAGATAAACACGGTTTTTAATCTTGACCATGTTGACACAGCGAGCAAGAAACTTATATCCATGGAAGGGGATGAGGTGCCTTTTGATTACCTGTTCCTAGTACCGCCGCATAAGACGCCTACTATACTTTCCGGTTCAGACTTTGCAGATAAAGACGGATGGGTAAAGGTTGACAAAAAAAGGCTTACGATAGACGGGTATGAGAATGCGTACGCCATCGGGGATGTTACAAACGCTCCCAGCGCAAAGACCGGCGTAACAGTCCATTTGGAAGCTATGGCTGTTGCAAACAACATAGCAAACGGAATAAAAGGGATAAGCACAAGATACATCTACACCGGAAGAACGAACTGCCCGTTTGAAGTCGGAGGCCATAAAGCCACGTTTGTTGTTGGCACCTACGACACCCCTGTAAAAGACATAAAACCCTCATTTGAAAATTATATGCTTAAGAAGATGATGGCAACGTTCTACTGGGGTTCGGTAAAAGGCACATATGACGATATATTTAAGCGGTACTTCGGGGAGGATTACCTGAAGCAAGAGCAGTGAGTATAGCACAGAGACCCAAACCAGTAGCTGATATATGATTTTGACTGATGCATCACTGATTTAAAAATCAGGATTAACGCCCCTGCCGGGATTTGGACCCGGATCATAAGCTCCGCAAGCTCATGTTCTATCCAAGTTATACTACAGGGGCATGTGATTATGATAATTTCACATAACAATTTTAAATAACATAGCCAAAAACGCTGTTGCGCTCAATTGCATTAACCGTATGACAGGACCTGTTGAAAAAACATAAGTTTTATAATATCCTTTTTTATATAAACTTACCAACAGGGTTTATTCGGTGTAACCTTATGTTCCACACATATCTCACTATACTAATACCTTCGATAGTAGGAGCGGTTATAACGCTTATTGCAACTACTTTCCTCATAAGGTATATGAGGTTTTCCGGAATAACGCTTATTGACCACAACAAGAAATCAAAGCCAGTCATACCAACTGGAGTTGGTTTCGGGATAGCCTTCGGGTTCAGCGTAGGATTGCTCACTTATATATTCGGAAGCAGCTTTGGATTATACACGCCTGTGGCGTCGTTAGAGGATCTGTTCGGCATAATGACGTCAGTACTGCTGATAACGATAGTTGGGTTTATTGACGATATAAACATAAGGGTAAGCAAAGTAGGCAGCAGCGAGGAGAAGGTAGGTTCGTGGGCCGGGCTGAAGCAGTGGCAGAAACCTGTGCTCACGTTCATGGGAGCGATACCACTCATGGCAATAAACGCAGGTGTTTCAATAGTTAGGATACCGCTCGTAGGCAACATAGCATTGTCCATATATTACCCGCTTGTTATCGTGCCGCTCGCTATAATGTTCGGTGCAAACGCATTCAACCTTTTGGGCGGGTTCGACGGAATAGCCACAGGTACCGGTACTATAGCAATATTTGCATTGCTTCTGTATAGCATCTTTTACGGGACTTATACTGGGGTATTGGTTTCGGGAATACTTTTCGCTTCGATGCTGGTATTTACGGCATTCAATGTTTATCCTGCGAAAATGGTTCCCGGAGACAGCTTCACCTATTTTTTTGGAGCCGTGATAGTAGCTGACATGATAATAGGCAATATGGAGTCTTTTGGCATTATAATATTCATGCCGTGGATAATAGAATTCCTGTTGCATGCCAGAAAAAAGTTTCATACAAGTGATTTGGGTACGCTTCAGAACGATGGCAGCTTCACATCCAAATACGGTAAAAAGATATATAGCTGGACCCACGTTTTTATGAGGATAAAGAGGGCAAAGGAGTGGGAGATCAGCGCGTATATGTGGGCTGTAGAAGCGCTTTTCATGCTTTTGGCTTTTGGCATGAAATCCCTTGCCTTGCTTTGAAGATTTTGCCCAAGCTATAAATAAATAGACTGGGAAAGCTTTATGGAAGGTTAGATGGAAGAGCTGCAATCCGAGAAGATAGAAAAGCTCAGCTTGAGCCAGACTTACGGCATTCTGCACTCAGGACCACATGGGCTTTCGAGCAAGGAAGCGAACAGCAGGATAGAGCAGTATGGCTATAATGAAATCATCGCGAAAAAACCGAATTATGCCCTGATATTCTTTAAGAAGTTCACAGGCCCTGTGCAGCTCATACTCATAATTGTAATAATATTATCGTATATCCTAAACAGCATACGGGACGTATACATAATAACTGCGTTGCTTGTATTCAACGCGATAATAGGCTTCGCCGAAGAGTACAAGGCAGATCGGTCTGTGGATGCGCTTAAAGAAATGCTTTCGAGCTATGCCAGGGTGCTCAGGGACAACAAATGGCAGGAGGTCAAGGCAAGAATGCTTGTTCCGGGGGATATAATAAAAGTAAAGCTCGGGGATATAATACCAGCTGACTGCAAGGTGGTGGAATCCGAGGAATTGCAGGTAGACGAATCCATAATAACGGGCGAATCGATGCCGCAGCAAAAGGGCGACGGTGCGCTTTTAAGGCAGGGTTCAACGGCAAAAAAGGGCGAGGCTTTATGCATAGTGGTGGGCACAGGTTATAATACGGTGTATGGCAAGACTGCGAAGCTTGTCCAGAATGCAAGGGTAAAATCCCACCTGCAGCAGGCGATAATGGGCATCGTGAAATACCTGTTAGTTGGCGATGGGATAATACTAGCGATAATGCTTGTATTCGGAATATTTGTCCTTCACCAAAAGCTTTTGATAGTGATAAACTTTCTGCTTGTGCTTCTTATAGCTTCGGTGCCCGTTGCGCTTTCTGCAGCATTTACAGTATCCATGGCGCTCGGAACCGAAAAGCTCGCCAAGAAGGGAGTATTAGTTACAAAACTTGAAGCCATAGAAGACACATCAAACATGAACATACTTTGCATGGACAAGACAGGAACCATAACAAAGAACCAAATAACAGTCAGGATTGTCAGATCCATAGGAGCTTCTGAAGACGATATTATAAGATATGCAATAGAAGCTTCGAGGAAAGAGGACAACGACCCTATAGATAATTCTGTAATAGAATATGCGGAGCTAAAAAAGATAAAAAGCGCAAAGCAAGAAAAGTTCTACCCGTTTGATCCATCCACAAAAAGAACTTCTGCCATAGTCAAAGAGGGGAGCAAAAGGTATTACGTTACAAAGGGCGCAGTGCACACGATATTAACCCTTAAAATGTCTGGTCGCGTTAACCATAGGCTTGTAGCTAAAACTGTAGAGGAGTTTGCAGCTAAGGGCTTTAGGACTATAGCAGTAGCGAAGAGCGGAAATGGGAAGGAGTGGAAGCTATGCGGATTGATAGCATTATATGATGCGCCTAGAAGTGATGCCAAGGAACTGGTACAGGAGATCCATGCCCTGGGGGTAAAAACAAAGATGCTCACAGGGGACAACATAAAAGTCGCAATGCAAATAGCAAGCGAAGTTGCCATGGGAGACAAGATATATGATATAACGGCTGAGCGCAAAAACGAAAAAGAGCTGCAAAGGAAAATAGTAAGCGCAGATGGTTTTGCAGACGTTTACCCAGAAGATAAATACACAATAGTCAAGACCCTGCAGAAAGATGGGTACATAGTTGGAATGACCGGGGATGGGGTCAATGACGCCCCTGCGTTGAAACAGGCAGAAGTCGGAATAGCCGTAGAAAGCGCAACCGACGTGGCAAAGAGCTCTGCGGCTTTGGTGCTCACAAAGAGCGGTATCGAAGTGTTCGTAGACGCAGTAAAGGAAAGCAGAAGAATATTCCAGAGAATGATAACCTATTCGAATGTCAAGATACTGAAGACTTTTCAGATAATAGGCTTCATAGCCATAATGTACCTTGTCTTCAGGTTCATAACTATAGTACCTTTCATGCTTATAATATTGATATTCACCAACGACATAATAAACATAACTATATCAACGGACAATGCAGAATACTCGAAGAGCCCAGATATATGGAACGTAAGAAAAATGATGTACTCCTCTGCAATAATAGGCATATTCCTTGTCCTAGAAACGCTTATGCTTGTCCCAATATTCAGGGGAGGTCTGTTTAACCTTGGAATACCAGCATTCCAGACAGCAACATTCGTTATGTTCAATATTACAAACGAATTCAGCGTTCTGAACATGAGGGCCAAAAGCTTCTTCTGGAAATCCAGGCCCAGCAAAACCCTTGCGTTGGCGATAACTTTCGGCATTGCAGTAGGGCTTGTACTTTCGTATTTCGGTATATTCGTACCGAAGCTTAACGCATATGAGATTTTAACGATAGTAGGGCTAGGAGTAGCTGCGTTATTCATAAACGATTTTGTAAAGGTTGCAGTATTCAAAAGGTTCAAGATTAAATAAAAAGCGCTGGTTTATGTTAACACGTGTCAATGTATGAAGCTCAGTATGTTGCCGGTTATGGATTGATATGCCTCGCATGCGGTCCACTGCTTTGGCTCCTTGCCCTGCTTTATCTCAAGCCTCGTCTGCTTTGCAAGCTCGCTTGACCATATGTTCGTCAGGTCATACTCGTGCTCCCTTATGCTGCCGATTTTCTTGTCCCACATTATGGAAGGGTATACGAAGCCGTAGCTGTCCATGAAAAGCGACGCTTCCAGGCTCCTGCTCTTCATAGGCATGTCGCCCGTCTTAGCGTAATAGAGCAGCTTTTTCAGGAACACGCCCTCTATCTGTGGTATTATACCTAACTCGAAATTCCTCTTTTTTATGAATTCCGCGATCTCGTTAGATATGATTTCAGGGGTTCCTTTTACCTGTATCTCGGAATTCCCGTAGTAGTTGGATGAAACCTGGCCGAGATTGAGGTGGAAGTTATTGTATGTGACTTCCAGTATGTCCTTCCTGACTTCTTCTATTGTTTTCATCAGCTGCCCCTGGTTGAACGAGCTCATCGTGTAGCCAAACACGAAATACAGGTTCTTGTATCTCTTCTTCAGCTCCATGAGATCCTTGAACATGCTTATAGCCTTGTCGTAATTGCCAGGGATGCCCCTTATCTTGTCGTGGAGCTCTCTGTAGCCGTCAAGGCTTACGGTTATCGACACTTTGGGTATGCCCAACTCCAATATCTTGGTGAGCTTGTCCAGCACCATCTGCCTGCCGCATAGGGAGTTTGTAGGCATGGTCAATACGTAAAGATCCCTTGAATTCTCTGCAAACGCGCGCGCTATCTCGACTATGTCGCTTCTCAGGAATGGCTCGCCGCCGGTAAGCTCCACCCATTTGAAATAATTGTTTTTCCTTGCGAATTCCTTTATCTCGTCAAGGCTCAACTCCCCCTTCGGCTTGAACTGCCATATGTTGCACGTCACGCATCTGGACTGGCACCAGTATGTTATGGCGAAATTGAGCTTGTAGGGCTTATCCAACTCTGTGAAATTGCTCTTTAAAGCCGTCCTGCCTAAGGAGGTAAACTTTTTCATGCTCAAAACATGCACCGTATATCTGCAGCCCGTGGATGTGCAGCCATCACTCATTATTAACGATTTCCATATATTTAAAGATATTTAGACTCTTTCCGCGTCATTTTTTACGCAAGGTGCCGTTTTCCCTGTATGTCCTGGCGCTGTGGAACAGATACTGCTGCGCGTATCCGGCATAGGCGCCCCAGTAATCCTTCGCAAACTCGTGTATATCCCTTGGTTTCACTTTCTTCCCGTCGAAATAGAGCTTTTCCATGGTCCGCTTTATCCATACGTCGGTCGGGAAGGCGTTGAGATTGCCGTAACCCATCAATGCTATGCAGTCCGCGACTTTTTCTCCCACACCGTCAATCTCCATCAGCTTTGCCTTGAGCTTCTCGTAGTTTTTCGGATTCAGTTTATACAAGTCCATGTTGTTTGTGCAGAACTCCGCTGCGCTTTTTAAGTATTTGGACCTGAAGCCTGTGCCCAATGCCCTAAGCTCGCTGTCCGTGGCTTCCATAAGCTTTTCGCTGTCCGGGAACGACTTTACGGACAAGCTGTCATTACAATCTATCTCGTCCCCGAAGCGCTCGACTATGTTCCTTACTATAAGCCTAATCCTTTTAACGTTGTTGAACTGGGATATTATGAAACATACTGTTGTCTCCCAGGGATCGTTAAGCGTAAGCCGCATGCCTTTGTAACGCTCTATGGCCTTTTCGACATGGCTGTCTATTGAAATCTTTTTGTATATCCTTCCCATGTCGTCGGCAAGCCTGAAGCGCTTTTCAACTTCGGCATAATAGCGCTTGCTGCTTCCATTCAATAGTTCGAGCCTGGCGTTGTACTCGCTTTCGTGAGATTTTAGATTGATGCATAGGTTACCAGAGCCATAGGTTATGGAATTGCTTTCGCGTAGGTAATCGGCATAGAATGTCAATGGCTGCGCGCTTTCGAACGTGTGCACCAGGCTGAATATATTGACATCAAGAACTTTTCCAGAGGCGTCATAGGCCTTGTTCAAGGAATCACATCTTATATATGTCTTCAATCCTGACCCTTTTTTGGCTAGTGTCGTACGAATCCCTTATGGTTACGGTTCCATCTTCCAGTGTTTGATAGTCAACGGTTATCGCGTAGTGTATGCCGGTCTCGTCGGCCTTGGCGTACCTCTTCCCTATGCTGCCGCTCTGCGCCAGAAACACGCGCATGCCTTTCGAAAGCAGCACATTCCTTATTTCTATGGCTTTTTTGTTAAGGTTGTCGTCGCGTTGAAGAGAGAATATCGCATAATCGTATGGCGACGTGTAATCGTTCAGCATTAGTACATCCCATCCGCGTTTTTCATCCTTGAAAAGCTTTGAGCCTAAGAGCGTCCAGAAAAGCCTGTCAAGTCCGAAACTCACTTCAACGACATGCGGCACTATCTTCTTGTCGGAGTTTATGACGCTCATGTCCTCGTTGGAATATTTCTGGTGGTTCATCAGGTCGAAATCTGTCCTGTATGCGGTTCCCGATACCTCCTCGAAAGAGCCGAAGAAATCAACCTCCATGTCAAAATTCCCCTTTGAATAATGAGGCAGCTCGCTCTTGAGAACCTGCCTGAACCTTACTGAATCCTTTTCAAACCCAAGCTCTTCCATGAAACGTGTCTCTTTGTAGATGCAATACGCGAAAAGCTTGTTGGGAATGTAGCCTTTTGACATGCATTCAGCTATGCTTATGCCCATGTATTTCTCGTCAGATGAATTCTCCTGCATTTCCGCAGTGAGGAGGTTTATCTTTTCGGAGAATACGCTCTCGTCTATCTCCTCTCCGTTTATGCTGAGCGATGCGCTTTCCGGGTCGAAAAAGTACTCCAGTTCCATCTGGGAGAACTCGCGCATGCGTATGAGCATCCTTCGAGGAGATATCTCGTTCCTGAAAGCCTTTCCCACCTGTCCCACAGCCAATGGCAGCTTGTAGCCCCCGTCGCGGAATACCTGCTTGAAATCCATGAATATGCCCTGCGCGGTTTCAGGCCTGAGATAGCCCTGCACGCCGCCGTATGGGCCGATCTTTGTGCCGAGCATCAGGTTGAAAGGTTCTGCGTCTGAAAGCTCACCGCCGCACTTCTGGCACTTTATGCCGTTCTTTTTTATCTCTTCGTCGAGATCCTTGAATGGCATATGCTTTGCAGCCTCGGCCATCTTGGCGTCTCCCTTTTTCTCGTAGAATTCCTCAAGGAGCTTGTCTGCCCTGTAACTTGCGTGACATTTTTTGCAGTTTGTCACAGGGTCCGTGAAATTTGCGAGGTGCCCGCTGGCCTCGAAGACTTTTTCAGGCGCTATAAGCGTTGTGCTTATCTCGAGATTACCCATCTTTTCTATGAACGTCCTGCGCCAGTGGGATTCCAGCCTGTTCCTTATGGCGGTGCCGATTGGGCCGTAATCGTAGAATCCGGCGAGCTCGCCGTAGGGTTTGAAAGCAGGTATTATTATGCCGCGCCTGTATGCCAGGTTTTCCAAATCAGCCATGAGAGCTTTTTCCATTTATACACCACAGAACAATAAATATACACCCGTAAAATATAGAAATTCGACCAAACATATGACAGAGTATTCGTAAAAACAATATTTAATGTAACCCAGAACCTGCGCTTGTTGATACTCGTTAATTACGGTGGAGTTATAGTTGTGCTCGTAGTTGACGTAACACTGGTAGTAGTGCCTGTAGTCGTTATTGTTGAAGTTGTCGTAGTTGAGGTTGGGATTGATGTACTTATTATAGATATTGGATCAGACGCTCTACTAAACGAATAACTTGGCATCACGCCGTTGGGCGGTGCGGTGCGCACAAGGGCCCAGTAAGCTCTTATCGTTTCTGTGCCTTTGTCGAGGCCCATTATGCTGAATCCTACAGGCATAGGATAATTCTGCGCGCCAATGCTTACGCTTCCATAGGCGCCGTAATTAAGCGACTGTTCGGACATGGTGGGGGATAGGGGAGTTACGCTGTAAACTCCGCTTATACCTTCGCTTTGCGAGAGCGTGCCATACCTGCTGCCGCAGGGGTTTGCCTCGTTTGTGGTATTTACTTGATCGGCGTAGGTCACGCCGCATGCCGCGCGTATGTATGCCCCAGTCCAGCCTATGTTGCCATAGAGATCCTTCGCAGTTGGCTGTGAAGTGTCTATGTAGCCTATGTTCTGCGTATCCTGTGGGCCCGTTATGTACGTGTCAAACACTGTTCCAGGACCGTACGCAGTGTCAGTTACGAAATAACCGTTGCCGTTTATCGTAAGCGACAATCCATCGTTTGCGGTAGCTGAGGTGTTATGCGCATATGAATTCCATCCAGAAGTCGACCCTGCGAAATTGTCATAATAATTGAACACCTGTGCGCCGTTGTCGTACTCGCCGTAAGATGGAGAGAGCTGCGGGGCTTCGCCAGTAGGCCCTGACGCTGACATAACCGCGTTTGGCATCACATCCATGTATATGGTGGTAGTTCCGGAAGGCACACCATTAGGCATCTTTACCCAAACTATGGTGTGCGTGGATGAACTTGATGCATTGCTTTCGACCCATGCTGGAAGTACCGTGCCTGTCGCGTCAGAACCTGTGGTGAACTCAACGTTGTCCCAGTTAGGTGCAATTCCAGGATATGAAGCACTGTCTATGACAAGCATCTGCTGAAACGGCGCAGTAGTTGCCTGTTGGTTGTTGGTTATCGATATTGAGTAGGAGGCCACTGTTGAAACAGCTGCAGGAGTTATCTGCACTGTTAACGGAGCCGAATATACAGTTTCTCCAGCAACGTTGTTATTCATAGCTTCTAGCTCATAGGTGTAGTTTCCTGGCTGGGAATAGTAGTCAGCAGCGACGTTACAGTAGGCAGTGTCGCCAGTGCCGTAGGGCTCCCCATTATTGCAACCGGTCGCTGGTAAAAATTTCGGATTTGATGGTACTGGGGCCTTGCTATAGTTTATGAGCCAGCTGTATTCGTATGGTCCAGTACCCCCAGCTATTCCGGTCCCGGTAGCATAATCCCCTGCAGCTTCTATTTCATAAGGACTACCTTGTTCCAGCGTTACTTGTCGGCCGCTTCTACCTACTACAAAAATTTGAGATACACGAAAATTATGCACCTCGAAACCGGAGCCAGTGAAGTTAGAAGTGATTGAAGTATCATTTATAGGCTGTGAATTGGAATACATACTTATGTTATAATAATTGAACGAGGATATTGGACCCGTTTGGGAGTTTATCGTTGCGTAACTGTTACTAAAATTAGTCGTAACAAAATTATTAAGATCATAAGCTAATGGGTAAACAACCATGGGCCTTTCATCAATCCATTCAGCAGTCGAATTGACCAAGGTAGTAAGGGTACCGGGTATGTATACGAATATGACAGTGGCACCTGTGCGCTGATCTGTGAGTGTTCCTTGCCAGTAGTTTGTAAAGATTCCCTTGGTCAACTGCACTCGTGCGCTAATATGATCACCTGGTTTTATGTCCATAAAAAGCAAATTAGCTTGCGGTGGAAAACATGCACATTCGAAGAACGCACCGTACGATGGACCAGCAATATTAACACAGCCCAGCGTAGCTACCCAATAACAAGATGCAGTGCCTATCTGTACTGGACCACTCATTGGACCGTCAGTGCCACCTATACCGACCCATTGTGCAGACGCCCTTGGTGTAGAAGTGAATAGTGCAGGCTGTATGACCCACGACCCAGAAACGGACGTAACAGTCTGCGCTCCGGCATTAGAGTTCGGTACAGCAGTATAACCTACCCACGTTGCACTGCCACTTTTATTGGTCGTAACGCTAGCTGCCCCTACAGCACTATAATTACCACTACGTTTAACTTTTACATTTCCAATGTTTGGTATTATCAATGTAGTATTTGGAGATGTAACATCAATTTCTAACTGCGAATTCTTTATCCATCCAGGATTACACTTGTGGACGTGTGCTTTTTGCGCTTTGTAATTATCATTGCCATTCGGCGTGAACCTTACGCAGTACTCACCTGTTTGATTTAAGCGCATTATTGTAGAATTAGCGGCTGTCGCATTCATATTAGGCATCGAAAAATTATTTATATCATGGTTTATATATGGCGTCAGGCTTGCCATGCTAAGATTGTAGTACGCCAATGTTCCAGTTTTGTTATAATAAGAAAGTGCTTCAATAGAACATATCCCAGAAACATTGTCGGTTTGCGCAGTGCCGAAGTACTGCAATATTTGGGTTTTGTTCGGATTCTGAATAAATGTTGTGCATGCATAAGACAGAGATATGTAAGACTGAAATGCTAGTACTAAAAGAGCTAGTATCAAAAGTCGCGTAATAGTCATATCCCAATCACCCTACATTTCTAATAGCTAATGATATTCTTCCTATTTCTTCATAATTAGGTTGCCCATTTGGCGACAATGTATAATTAGCGTATAGGGCTCCAAAGAAACTTAGGTCGCCGTTAGACACGCTAGATTTCGATATAGGTAATCCATCCTCGTAACACGTGACATTTACCATTACGGGAAATCCTTTCAGCATTGTACCATTGATTATGGTGTTGTTGAATGTTATGGTGCTGTTATAGTCCAAGGCACTAACATTCTTGCTTCCAGATGTGCAAGCAAATCTTACGTTGTAAATCGCATTGTATCCTATAGTAGTCACATTAACTGATATCCTGCCATTCTGATTGTATACAATATTATGGCTACACTTCGCTACTGGACTATAACCAACACACGTATGCCCTAAAAATGGATGAAACGACGAGGACATTGCAAGAAAACTATACAAGACCGCAACGAGAAGGAACAAAATAAGAAAGTAATTAAACCAGCGTGGTCCTCTCTTCTGTTGTCCTTCAACTACAGTTTTCAAAATTCTACACCGTCAATATTCCAGCTGCATATAAATAACTTTACCACCATATTTTAGGAAGTTGAATTCTTAAATACTTTTGTACCGATAATAAATTTAAGGGGTAACTTCTCTTTTCTTTTCTCTTTGTCGTCGTGGTTGCATAAATAGATGCTCCTGACGACCGATACAATGAGTATCGGCGCCTATCTGGAGTTAATTACATGATAACTAGGAAGCTAAATTTTTAGGATAAAGCACTAAGTTTTATAACGTTGCATGCCAATTATTTATGCATGTTTTGCGGCATTCATTTTAATATTGCTGACACATAATTTAAAACTTAGGTTTCACGTGATTTATTGGAGAACGATTTTGACGAACTCAGAAAGCGCATGATAAAGAGCGCAAAGGAAAAGATAAAGATGAATTATGAGAGCGAAGAGTATGCGCTTATACAGGCAATAAACGCATACAACGAGGCGCTCAAGTCCCAAAACCTTTTCTACGAGAGGCTTACCGAATGGTACGGGCTCTATTTCCCTGAGGTAAGCGTATCGAGCCCCAAGGCGCTCGCGTCTCTGGCGCTCATACTTAACTCAGACAGGAGCATAGGCAAGGAGGCCATAGAGAGCGCTATAGGCGATGCGGGCAAGGCGGAATCCATAGCCAGAAAGCTCGAGGGCAGCATAGGAAGATTGATGGGTGAAGAGGAAAGAAACGTAATAATAGAATACGCTAAGCTTTTGCTCGACATGAGCGATTCGATAGAAAAGCTCGACGCTTACATAAGCGCCGCTGTCGGCAGGCTGCTTCCGAACACAGCTTACATAACAGAGGACAAGATAGCGGCCGAGCTGTTGAGCAAAGCCGGGTCCATGGAAAGGCTGGCAACATTCCCCGCAAGCACGGTACAATTGCTTGGTGCGGAGAAGGCCTTGTTCAAGCACATAAAATTCGGGAGCAAACCCCCGAAGTATGGGGTCATATTCAAGCTCCCGGAGGTGACCAACGCCAGGAAGGATTTGAAAGGCAGGATAGCGAGGCTTTATGCCACCAAGATCGCCATGGCGCTCAAGGCTGATTATTACACCAAGAATTTCATCGCAGAGAAGCTGAAAAACGACATAAGCAATGGAATAAAACGCATATCATCATCCCCGATAAAGGAGAAACCGAAAAGGGAGCAGCGCATGGGGCAGAACCAGCACAGGAAATTCGACGGTAAAAAGCGCTTCCATGGAAGGCGCTGAGGCGCACTTCCGCTAATTTTAACTGGTCCTTTATTTTGAGAAAGCTTTAAATATATGTTTGCAACACAATATCTGTGATTGAATCATGATTGTTACATGAAACATTTGTGAAACAATTATGATCCCATTATGCAAGGGTCATGGAAATATCATAGGTTGGGGCTTCGATTCGGATGCGAACGAAAAGGGAAATAGAAAATGAGCTTCTTTCCATAAAGAAGCAGCTCGATGTGCTCTCGGAAACGAAGGCTTCCGAAAAAAGCAGCATGGAGAGCCAAAGGAAAGATGTAGGATCCGATACAAGCTCGCAGATGTTCTCGCTATTGAAATACATGATAGACGAAAACAAGAAAACCACCATGGTACTGCACCAGATGCTCGACAAGATAAATTCCTTGGAGGCTGAGCTCAACGAGCCTATTGCTGAAGAGGACATCAACGAAGACAGAAGGTCAGACATGGCGGAAAAAACGCCGAAACAGCTGGCTATATCGCCGATAGACGCAAAGATAATGCAGTTCATACAGCTCTCGGAGCACAGCATGGCATGTGCGGAGGACATACGCAAAGGAATGGGCTACAGGGGCAAAAACGCCGCGTGCGCGAGGCTCAACAAGCTCTACAAGATAGGCCTTATAGAAAGGCTGCAGCTTGGTCACAAGGTTTATTATAAATATGATGCTGGCAAGGCGACTAACTTACTTATTATATCACCCCCACAGTAAAGCGGAGCCTGCTTTCCTACAGCAGGCTCTACCCCCTATTTTTTATATTGCCAGATTTACTCTTTTTCTTTTTTGTCTGAAAGCGCTTCCTTGACCAGCGGCTTCAGCGCTGCAAAATCCCCTTTCAGTATAGGCATGTTGCTTTTTATCCTCACCGCAGCAGCTGGATGCATGGTGGCAAAGTAGGTTGTTCCGTCTTTCCTGAGGACCGAACCGTGGTTTGATTTTATGGCACTTACACCGCACACCACTCCAGATGCGAGAGACCCTAAAGTTATGATAAGCTTCGGCTTTATTATCGAGATCTGGTTGAACAGAAATGGCTTGCATGCGTTGACCTCCGATTCCGTAGGCATCCTGTTGCCATAAGGAAAGAACTGCACCACGCTTGTTATGTATACCTTTTTCCTGCTTGCCCCCGCACTTTTGAGAAGCTCATCTAGGAGCCTGCCCGCCCTGCCTACGAAGGGCCTTCCAGTATCATCCTCAGTGGCACCTGGAGCCTGGCCTATGACCATTATCCTTGCGTTCGACGGACCCTCGCCCTTTACGAATTTCTTGCTGAGTTCCCACCCGGTGACTTTGCCTGGCAGTTCGGAGTATGCGGAATTAAGCTCTTCGAGCATGGACCTCTTCTCCAGGTATTCCAGGGCTTCGCTTAGGTGGTCGTAGTTATAATGTTTCTTGGAGTATTCAGCAATCGCCTTTTGCGGCTCGATCCATTCAAAACCCTCATGCTCTGGTGACACCTTTACCTCTCCGCCCAGGTATCTAGAGAGGAAAACCGTAAGGTATTTCTTTATGGTTTCGCCCTTGAACCTGAACCAGTAGTACCTGCGCATGCTGAAAAATTTGTCAGGCTCGACATTCAGACCTGTTTCCTCCATTGTTTCCCTTATGGCTGCCCTGAGCGCGTTCTCGCCCTTTTCTATGTGGCCCTTGGGAATGTCAATGTCACCGTTCGATTTGCGCAAAAATAAAAATTCCATAACTCCCTTTTTTTCGCGGTATATTATGAAACCGGAACTGTATTCTATATGCATTTCATCACTACGCTCTTGCAGCGCCTGCAGAGTACAATGCAGGGCAGAATATTGCCGAATCGCTGTTGGAAAAACTTGCATGTAGGGCATTGTATATGTACGAATATATCGAAGGTATTGTGCCTGCACTGGCCTTGCAGCTGCTTATGTTTGATGTTGAATTAAGCAGCGACACGAATTCCATATTTGCCACAGTATAATTCCCGAATACCCTGTTTGGTATTGAAACATAATTTATCTGGAAGAGTTTGCCTTCAGAGTTTGTGACATAAGCGTTTATCGTGATCCCGGAAGAGGTGGCTTCTTCCCTATGCACGATTATGTTCCCTAAAGCTACTTGGTTTATGGCAGGCAGTGACGGCTTCGCCGTAGTATTTATGAAAAGAAAACTGCTTGCAGAGGTATTTATGTCATTGCTCTTGTAAACTCCGAAGAGCTCGGCTTTGCCGGAGAATGTCAACGACTTAATGCTGGAATTTGAATGCAGCACAATGGAATCGTACGATGATATTACGCTGGAATTCGACATAGAGTTGGTACTCGTGGCAAACGCAAACGGGCTTATGTATGAATAGCCTTGTAGCGGAAGCGTAAATAACAATACAAGAACTGCAAGGATTATCGAAGTTATTACAGGGATGAAAAACCTGTGGTCCGTACTGTGGCGTAAATCGGCCATACGCTTCCGGTTTGTTTTTGTATTTGGTTTTCTTGGAACTGGAGCCCTTATATACATTGCAAATTTCGGTGCAAGAAGTATCATCACTATCAGTGTTATGTCAAAGAGCAGCTGACCGATGAATAAGTGCACCGTATTTAGTGCAGCGCTGAGCCCGTAGTATGCCCAGACCATCGCTATTGCAGACATCCTTGCTATGTTTAGTACAAATAACAATAACATGCTTGATACCACCCACATGACTCTTTTCTTGATGGGGCCGTTGTACACATACGCAACAGGTATCAGAAACATGAGCATTCCGATGAACGCAGCTATATCGGCGCAAGTAGAGGCTATTGATATTGCAGAACCTGATGCGCCGCTTATCACTATGCCGTGCCTTAACACTGGAGCTCCTAAAATCTTAATTACATTGAATACTGAATACGCATTGAAACTCGTCCAAATATAGGATAAATTAAGTATTGGCATCAGTAGAAGAGGAGACGCAAACAGAGAAAAGATTATTGCTGGCTTTAGCTTATTCAGCCCGTCAGTGCCAAAAAGCATTACGGCAAAGGATGATAGCAAAATTGGGAACATTATGGCGTCTATCCTGTATGTCTCAAAAAGGAACGAGAGCGACACGTTAGCATATGCATATACTACAAAGTATACCGCTGCCAATATGAGCCCATAAGCGATATTGCGCAACGAGTATTTTATCGAAAGCTTCTCCTTGAATGAGAACACTATGAAAACCAGCAGCATAAGCATCGGGACTATTATGTAACCGGAAGGATCCGAATCTGATATGGAGAAATTAGTTACGGATATAGAATTGTAGGAGGCTATGACGAATACCAAAAGCAATATTGCAGTAGCTAGCAGCGGGGCGCTAAATCTATGGCCATATCCTGCCATCAAAAACACCGTAAAAGTCCTCAGCCGAAATGGGCGTCATCATTTTTCAGCAGTTACTCTTCTCTTCATAGGACATATAAGTTTGACAAACACATACTAAATAATTTCGTTTACAATCAACAATAAAAATCTTGATGATTTTACGGTGTAGATTGATGTTAAAGTACAAATTCGTCCCGCATACCGCCGATGTCAGGTTCTTCTCATACGGCAGAGACATGGAAGAGCTGCTTGCAAATTCGCTGCTTGCGATGTTCGACACGCAAGCAAGCATAAGCGCAATATCGAGGGATGTCGAGCACGGATTGATCAAGCCAAAAAGCCTCAAGATAAAAGAATCGGCAACTAGCGAGAGGGACCTGCTTTGGTATATATTGCAAAACGCCCTTTCGGAGCTTGATTCCATAGGGGCTTACGGCTATTCCGTAGAAAGCGTAAATACGAAGAGCACAGATTCGGGGATTTCGGCTTCGGTGAAAATACTTTATGTGGATGAGAACGTGAAGTATTCCAAGATATACGTTAAGGGCGTATCTGGTTACACTTTGGAAGTGACTCGCGAAAAAAACAAGTACAAGGCAAGCGTCGTCATAGACATATGACTGATGTGCTATGGTTTTCGCGTTTTGCGAGCCTTATTAGCCGGGAGCGGGATTTTCGCAATAGGAGTTTCGAACCCGCCTTCGCCGCTCTGCAGGCGGCTGCATAGCCTATCTGCCATCCCGGCAATAAGAGTGCGCACAGTAGATTCAAAGGCGCAGCAAAAGCTTGCTACCTTATGCTTAATATTCTTTCCTTAGCTAATTAATAATGTTTTGGTGATTAAATGGCGACATTGGAGAGAATACCTATTAGTGTTATATCGCAAGTTCCTGTATTTGATGCGAACGTTGCTATGACAAAAGTGCTTCCTGCAGTGCACAAGAACCGTGCGGTGCTGATAAACAAGGACGGTGCTTTCTACGGGATAATAGATTTCAGAAGCGTCCACAGGGAATCAAAAAGCTTAAGGCTGAACAAAAACGCCCCTGCGTTGAAATACGCGATAAAAGTGCCGAAGATAATGAGGACGACTTCCCTGGACGATGCAATATTCTATTTTTACAGGAGCAAAAGAAATGCGCTGCCTTATGTGGACGGCGACAAGGTAATTGGAATATTGGACAGGTTCACCCTGATGAAAATGGTGCTCTCGATGGAAATGCTTAACGGCATCAAGTGCAAGGACATAATGACTTCTCCTGCTTTGGCAATAGACGCACAGGCAAGCATAGCCCAGGCAAGCAGCGCCATGGCAGACCATAATAAGAACAGGCTTCTGGTTCTAGAAAACGGAAAAATGGCAGGCTTGGTTACAAGGCACGACCTGATATCAAAGTTTACCATTACGGACGAACGGTACCCAGAAATGAAATCTAAACGCTACTCCCCGTCAAACATAACAATAAGCAACATAATGGAGAGAAATGTACAGACGGTAAACGTTAATGACGACATCAGGAGTGCGGTGCAAAGTTTTGTGAAGAATTCCATATCGTCGCTCATAGTATTGAACAACGATATGCCTGCAGGCATATTGACAGTGTCTGACGTGCTTGCGTCGCTTATAGCACAGCGCAAAAGTTACGAAAACAGGATAATAATATCTGGAATAGACAGGTCGACGTATGAATATGAGTATGACATAAAAGAGCAGGCCAACGCTTTCATAGAGAAGGTGGAAAAATTTAGAAAGGTTAATGTGCAGTATATATCGATAAACATAAAGAACCTGAAAAACAGCAGGTATGAGATAAACGCAAGAGCGAATGTGGAGAAATGCGGAGCTGTAGAAGTAAGGATCACTGATTTCCTGCTTGACAGGACATTCAGCAAGGTCCTGCAGGCGCTGATGGAATCGATAAAGAAAAAGAAGGATATATCAGAAAAGAAAAGATATGATCGGGTAGAAAGTGTATAAATGGGAAAAGAACGCAGGAAGTACAAGAAGGGGCAGTCGAGTCTTGAACTATTGATAACGTTATCGTTCGGGCTTATAATATTACTCCCGATAGTGGTGCTCGCCTTCATACAGATAGCCACTTCGTCTTCGACGCTTGCAACTACCGAGGCCCAAGAGGCGGCAAGCAAGCTGGCAAGCGTTGCGGCAGTAGTTGGGGCACAGGGATTCCCGGCAAAACAGCTGACTTTATTGCAAGTTCCTCCAGATGTAGCAGATATTTACGTCGGCAGCGAGAACGGCGGCTTGGGGCACGAGATAGTGTTTGTAGTGCGTACCACAGCGGGAGCGAGCTACGTCACGGCTTACAGCCCTGTTAACGTTACAGGATATCTGGGAAGCCTTACTTCTCAAGGCACGTATCTTGTAAATGTCACGGCTTACAATGCATGCCCAAGCAACAGGTTCGTCCCGTGCGTTTACATGCAGCCCTCATGATTCCCGCACATAAGTATTAAATAGCTTTATCAACATAGTCAACACGTTTATCCTGGTGTGAAAATGGCCGGTGGTTATTTCCAAACAGCATGATTCGATGGCCAGCCGCAGGCATGAACTCAAAAGCTAGTCCTTTATATTTCGTTGGTGGAGTAGCTGTGCTTCGCGTAATTGATTGTTATGATTTTAAGGTGTTTCGATGAGGATTTTACAGCTAGACGTAAAAAGCATGGATTATGAACTGATTGCCCCAGAGGCTTCGGAGTATGAAAAGAGCGACGAGAAATCCGCACATGTTGACAATGCGCTCGTATTGCTTACAACGATAGAAAAAGGAGATAATGCTGAGATCGCCAAAAAGGCAATGGAAGCTGCCATTGAATTTGCGAAAAAGCAGAAGCTGGAAAAGCTTGTACTTTACCCTTTTGCCCATTTGGGCGACAACCTGGAAGAGCCGAAGAAAGCAATGGAGATATTCAGGGATATGAGAAAAATAGTGGATGGTTCCGGAATAGAAGGAGTATACGCACCTTTTGGATGGAACAAGAAATGGCAGATAGAGATAAAGGGGCATCCTCTGGCAGAGCAATCAAAGCATTACGGTTCTGAGGATAACAGCGTCAAAAAGGAAAAACACAGGAAGCTCGATCTTTCTATAGTTAAAAAGAGCGACTGGGTTGGACTTCCGGAAGCAGACCACAGGAACATAGGGGAATCAATGGACTTATACAGTTACCAAGAGGTATCCCCATCTATGGTTTACTGGCACCCTAACGGGCTGATAATATACAGAGAGCTCAAGAACTTCATAAGGGAGATAGAGAATAGTTACGATTACAAGGAGATAAGCACCCCGGCGCTTGCGAACGTTGCGCTATGGCATGTCAGCGGACACATAGATTTTTACAAGGACAACATGTTCCTTGTAGACGAGGGAGCAGAGCAGTTGGGGCTTAAGCCTATGAATTGCCCTTCAACGATATTAGTGTATAAGTCAAAGCGCTGGAGTTATAAGGAACTGCCTTTCAGGACTGCTATATTCGACAAAATTTACAGGAGAGAAGTAAGCGGTGCTTTGAGCGGACTTTTCAGAGTCCAGGAAATAACGCAAGACGACGGACACATATTCGTAAGCGAGGAAGGTGTAGAAAAGGAGATGTCTTTGATGCTTGAGTTTGTCGACAAAGTGTATGCAACTTTCGGATTAAAGTATTACGCAAAACTTTCGACAATGCCTGATGAGCATATGGGTGATGAAAAGCTTTGGGAAGATGCGCAAGAGTCCATAAAGAGAGCACTGGAAAAAAACGGAATGCGCTACGAGGTCAAGGAGAAAGAGGGCGCGTTTTACGGACCGAAGATAGATTTTGATATACAGGATTCACAGGGAAGGCTTTGGCAGTGCGCGACTATACAGCTCGATTACCAACTACCGCTGCGCTTCAAATTAAGCTACACTGGCGAGGATGGCAAGGAGCATACGCCGGTCATAATTCATAGAGCAGTTCTTGGAAGCATAGAGAGATTTACCGCCATAATGGTTGAACATTACT
Source organism: Microcaldota archaeon (assembly GCA_021797495.1). Lineage (GTDB taxonomy): Archaea > Micrarchaeota > Micrarchaeia > Micrarchaeales > Micrarchaeaceae > Micrarchaeum_A. Next base: position 19,653 of record JAJZZO010000006.1, on the reverse strand, counting down.
CCGGGAAACTGCCGCTGTGGCTGTCGCCCACGCATGTACGCGTGATATCGCTTTCAGAAGCAAGCAACAGGTATGCAGAAGAGGTCTACAAGAAGCTTAAGGGATCGAAGCTGAGGACCGAACTCGACGTTTCAGACAAGAAACTAGAAAAGAAGATACGCGAGGGGCAGCTATCGAAAGTGCCCTACATGATCATAGTCGGTCCAAAGGAGGAAGAAAAGAAGTCAGTATCCTTGAGGAAGCGCAGCGGCAAGCAGGAGAACGGGCTTGAGCTCGAAAAGGTTATAGCCTCGCTCAAGAAGGAGATAGAGGAAAGGAGCAACCCAAAAGATTAGGGATGCAGGACTAGCGAGTATATGTGCCTGTAAAGCTTCTTGCCCTTCTTTACGCCGTACAGCTTGTACGACACCTTGGGCTTGAGCGTCTTGTGCAGCATGAAATAGCCTGTAACGAGCTTCTTGTCGCTAACGTACATGTCCACTCCGTTTCCCATCTCAACAGTTTTGCTTATGAAGGCGTTTCCTTTTGCCAAAAACCTCGTAAAGCTCTCGAGGAACTTGGCAACGTTAGACTGCGAACCCCTTATCTGCACTATCGCTTCGTAATAGCCCGCACTTTTCCTGTAGCAGCTCGGGCACATCTCCTTCGTGAACTTTAAGGCAACGTCATATGTAAAATGCACTATGCCCTCGTTCAGTTCGCACGTGAAGAAAAGGAGCGCGCGCCTCCTCGGCTCGTCCATTTCTTTTATGCGTATCTTGCAGTTCGGCATGTGGAACTGCTGCGATATCGCGTCTGTCATGGATTCCTCAGTATTTTCAGTGAACCCCTTGCTGTCCCTTATCGAGCCGCAGACCCGGCAGCGCCTTATTGTTATCACCTCTGGAAGTGTGGCCCTTATCTTGTCAGCTACACAGAACTCGCAAAACTCCCCTATGAACCGCGCCTCGTCGCTTGACCTGTTGCACGTAGGGCAATATCTTATCATCAAATCAACTGTTTACATAGTGCTTGCTCACTATTGCACCGTACGCCGGCCTTGTTACAAGCACACCCATAAGCGCGCCTATTATTGTAGATTCGGAGAAGCCTATAACTTCCACAAGCGAAGTGGAGAAGAATAATGGAAGCATCGCTATAATCAACAGCAACGCATCGGCCCAGACTATATAAAAGGCGTTTCCTAATATAGTCTTTGCTGCTTCGGTGGAGCTTTTTCTCGATAGTATCTCGTCGGTTATTATTATTTGTGCATCCACACCGGTTCCGACCACCGCTATCATTCCGGCAAAAGCTGACAGGTCTATCGTACCCACAAGCCCGATTATGGATATTATTATGAAAAGCTCAAGCAGCGTAGTTATCAGTATTGGGCCTACAAGGAATATCTTCCTGTACCTTATCACTATGAATATCGAAACCAGCACTATCGCAAGCACCAGCGCTATTATGCTTATATCTAACGAACTCTTTCCCAACGTCGGCGGTATCGATGTAGGGGTGCCCACAACCACTTGCACGGGAAGGGCACCGCCAGTGAGTATGCTTGATATGCTCTTTGATGTGTTGTCAGCGAAGTTCAGTTTCTGCGCGTATGCCAATGTGGTTGGCGCGGAACCGGATATTTCGTAACTGTCCCCTGTGCTGCCGTTGGTTATTGACGGGTTTAATTCCGGCGATGACAGTAAACCTACCATCGGCCATGTATTGAGCGTAAAATTTCCAACACCGACTTCGGTGAATGACGGGGTCATGTTGGCCTTGCTTTCTAGTTTTATTGAATAGTTTAGGGATTTTGCGTAGCTTATTAGCGAAGCTGGTAGATTGTAGCTTGCGAAAACCTGCGTATACGATTTCTTGCTTACGTTCAGATAGCTCTCCGCAGCGCTTATGCTGGCATTGTTATTGTATACTACTACCAGAGGTAGCGGAGCTTTGTTATACGCTAGCGCATGCTTCATTGCCGTTTCTGCCTCCGAAGCAGTCACACCCGCAGAGGTATTGCCGAGCATCGAGCTGTTTATTAGTATTATCGCGCCTGTAGGCCTGTCAAGGAACATATACAACGGCTTGTTCGCCTGCCCGAAAACTGCTTTTGCAAAAGAATTGGCTGCGGTCTGCGTTATGAAGAAAGTGACGGTCCATTCAACAGTATTGTTTATCGTGGTGGGTGGAACTATGCCTATGCTCCCGGGAAGTATCGCGCTGCCGTTTATGGCCTGCACCCCGTTGACAACACCGAGGAACCGGCCCTGGCTCTGTATTATCGATGCCGTTTTGTTTATGTCGGTGCTTGACACGCTCGGAAGAGTAACGTATATCTCGCTGCTTCCTATACCTTCCACAGTAACCTGCTTGAGGCCAAAAGTCGATACCCTCTGCTGTATTGTTGATATTACGCTACTCATTTCAGATGCATTTACGCTCTTTTCTAGCGTAACAGGTATCTGTGTGCCGCCTATGAATTCTATGCCAAAATGAAGTCCGTAATGAACATCGAGGAGAGCCAAGGCTGCAAACACTATTATAAGCATTATTATGCGCCTGTCCCTCAGATAGCTAATTTTTTGGCTCATTTAGGCTCCCTGCTTGATTTATACCACACTATCATTATAGTATTGCCGAACCATGTGGTGAATATGTCGGCAATCAATCCAAATAACACCACGCCCGCTATCTCTATGTATGTAGGTATGTAGAAGACATATGCTATGGTGAAGAGCGTAGCGAAGGAAATTATAGCAGCAATCGTCATTGTCGTGCCTGTTTTCATCGTTGCAAACGCACGGTGAGTTGCAGTATCTTCGCTCCTTTTGAGTATCCTTATGGACGAAAGCATTTCGGTGTCTATCGAGTATCCTATAAGCATAAGCAGGCCTCCCACAGAGGCAAGGCCCATTGGTATGCCGAAAGCACCCATGGCGCCCAGCGCAACCAGTATGTCATTTGCTGCGCCAAAGACCACTGCCAACGACGGAATCGGTATCCTGAATACCGCGAAAACCGCTATCGCTATCATTATGAATGCGGCTATTATTATCTGCACCATGTTGCTCAGGAAGAACGCACCCAAGGTTGGGGTCACCTCCTGATAGGAATATGACGTGAATGGAGCTACGGAGCGCATTTCAGATATTATCTTTGATTTGTAAGAACCTGAGGCATTAGCATACGAGTCTTTTCCAAGTGCAAGCATTCCGTTCGCATCGCTCTTGTTGTATGACGAAATGGCGGTGGTGTTTATGAAAGGTGCCAACAGCACAAGCTCGGAGCTGAGGTCAGAACTCATATTGAGCAGTGATGCGGTAACATTGGCCTGGGCCGACGCCTGTGATGCCCTTAATGTGGCGTTTGTAGGGTTTGATTTCAAACCTGTGTCTGCCGAAACAAGTTCAACTTCAGCCGAGCTATAAGACCCATACGCAGAATATAAAGCAAGAAGCTTGTCGTTGGCTGACACTATGCTCGTATTCTCAGGTATTATGACCGATGCGGTATATACCGCTCCGACCCGTGAAACAGACGCCGTTGCGCCTTTTATCACCGAACTCATCGAGGAGGTCAACCCGCGAGTGGTTATGGCGTTTGTCGTAGAAAATTGTACGGTTATGCCGCCGGCAAGAGACGAATCATATTGTATTTTAGGTATGAAAAACAGGCTTATCAGAAGCAGCGCTATCGGTATCAGTATGAACAACTTGTATCTTTTAGCTTCGTAGAAATTATAGTTCAAGTCAATCAGTCTTAAGCCTTTTTCGTATGCAGCGCTAACATGCCAACGCACTAGCAGACAGAGTTATTTATCGGCAAATATTATAAATGCTACTCCGTTCTTGGTTTTCTTATAAATATAAAAACAGTAAAAAAATATAAAAAGGGCATGAGCCCTTTACATGTTTATGCGTACCTCTTCATCAGCTTCATGTGCAACGATGTGCTGAATCCATATACTATTATGAATATGGCAAGCACCATTATCGCAAGGCCCAAGAATGCAGATACAGGCATGCCTGCAGGTACCAACGTGTACAGCAGCACACCGAATACGAATATATATATGCTCCAATATATTGCCTTGAATATTGCCCATCCTGAATGTTTCTCGTTATAGTGCAAACGCCTGGAATACTCCATGCTTGGGTCCAGCGTCACTACAAGCTTTTCTGGTTTCTTTTCTGCCATTTTTTCACCCTGATTTATTTATTTAATAATACTGAGTCAATATTTAAAAATATGACGCATTTTTATATTTAAATGTGTTATCGGGTTTCGGGAACGGAATTTTCTACAGTAGCTTTTTCCAGGCTTTCCGAAGCAAGCGAGCGCATTCCGTTACGCTCGTATATTGCATCAAGGGCGGCATAACCTATGCGGGTGACCGGATTCCTGGATCTCAGAGAACAGGCATCCTTGTACGGAATTATGGAAAGATCATACAGGCCCAGGCGCCTGGAAGCGCTTATTATCTCCTGCTTGTCAAAACCTATTAGCGGCCTGAAAAAAAGGCACTTTATCCCCATAGACGATGCAGTTAGGTTCTCTGCAGTCTGCGAGGATACCTGGCCAAGGCTTTCCCCTGTCACTATTACCTTTGAGCCCTCTTTCTCTGCCACAAGCTGCGCCGTTTCGTATATGAACTTTTTGAAAAGTACAACTTCGTATTTCTGGTTTTCCTGCAATGCTGCTATCTGAAACAGGTGCACCGGCACATAATAGATTTTCGCGCCTTCGGAATATGGAAGTAGAACATTTATCAGCTTAGGCATCTTCGTGCCCTTCAGCTCGCTTATGCTTGGATATGCATAAAAATGCAGATATACTGGCTCGAGGCCGCGCTTCATTGCGTAGTATGCAGCTACTGGTGAGTCTATGCCGCCGCTTAGAAGAACTATCGCCTTACCCGAAGCCCCAACAGGCAGCCCTCCGAGGCCCTGGAACCTTTCCTTGTGCATGATGCTAAAATCCTTCAACACCTCTATGTGCAAAGTTTTTTCAGATTTTTTGTCAGGGATGAAACCCAATTCGTCAACAAGCTTTATGAAACTGGAAACTATGTCGCTTGACGTGAAGCTCACTTCCTTATATGCCCTGTGTGGCTCTATCCTCACGCTTTCCCCGTCATGGAAAAAATATTTTGAGACTCTTATCATGTCATTGATGTCGTTGCTCGATATCCTGAACGGGGCGTACCACGATATGCCAAAGACATGCTTTAAGGATTCCAGGCATCTGCGCACCTCCTCTTCGGAATGCGCGTTTATTACAAGCCTGTCCCTAAGCTTTTCGAGTTTTTCAGAATCAGCAGCGCCCAATGCCCTCTTTATGTTCCTTACGAGCAGTTCGATGAATTCGTGCCTGTTCCTGCCCTTAAGCCACAGCTCGCCGAAGTGTATGACTATGCCATCATAATCCAATTCCTTTTCTTTTGGCATATTAACACAATTATAAGTTTGATGATTGGCGCAGCGAGCAAAACATAAAGTTTTAGGTATATTTTTATAAATGCGCAGTTAAAAAATAAATATACAGCGTGCTATTTATAGAGCGCAAGTTATAACAGTATTATGGTATTTGCATGAACATGAACCTAGGTAAAAGGCTGCACAGCTTCTGGACGAACTCTAAGCACATAATCAACATAAGCTATAGGCCTAAGAACGCCGAGTTCAAGAAGACGGCTAAGGTAATAATAATAGGCATACTTATAGTCGGGATTCTCGGATTGGTGCTTGGGATAATAATATCGCTGATTATAGTTGGAAACCTTTCCCTGATATGATATCATGGAGGTAAAGATAGACTTTACAAAAAGCGCGCAGGAAAACGCCAACGACTATTACAATAAATCAAAGAGGCTTGTGCACAAAGCGGAAGGAGCGGAGCGCACGATAGTGGAACTAGAGAAGAGGCTGGAAGCCGAGAAAAAGTCGCACGTTGAAAAGGAAAAGCCAAAGGTTAAAGTGGTAAGGAAACGCGAATGGTACGAAAGGTTCCACTGGTTCAACAGCACTGACGGAATGCTTGCGGTAGGAGGTAGGGACGCAAAGCAGAACGAGAAGCTAAATTCCGATTATTTTGACGATAATGACCTGTTCTTCCATGCCGACATATTCGGGGCTTCTGTAGTGATACTGAAAGGAGGCATCAATGCAGGGCAGAAAGCTAAGGAAGAGGTTGCACAGTTCGCCGCAAGCTACTCCAGCGCATGGGAAAACATGCAGAAGAGCGTTGACGTATACGCAATGCGGAGGGAACACGTGAGCAAAGCGACAGATAAAGGCTCGCTCGGGACCGGAAGTTTTTTGCTTACAGGCGAAAGGGAATGGTTCAGGAATACGCCGTTGGGACTTGCATTTTACATTGATAACGACAGACTTTATGCTGTGCCGCTGCGCGCCATAGAAAGGCTGGGCATTAAGAGCTACATAGCAGTAACTCAGGGCCAGAAGAAGAAGAGCGACGCTGCGAAGGATATAGTCAGGGCATTCGACTACGACGATATAGATTACGTGATGCAGCAGCTTCCGTCCGGAACAATATCGACGGAACATTTTAACGTCTGATATTTCGGCGAATCATAGATGAGCCAAAGCCACGCTGCTGATTTGAATGGGGAAAAGTGGGAATGTTCCTAATTGCAGAACATATTGTTCTATTTAAGGGAACTTTTAGTTCCCTAAATGGAAACAAGTAGGCTTTTGATTTTGATGCCGCGTAGAGAAACCACTATCTGTTGATTTACTATAATTTAAAGCATGGAAAGGCTTATATATTTATTAGGGTACATATTTATTAGGTGTTTCATCATGCAACTACAAAAGGAGGTCGTTCATTACCCTACGCTTAAGACTATATTGGCCATAGAAGAGGTAGTCAAGAAGGCTAACAACCCAGTCAGCAGGAACCAGATACTCGCTAGGTTACAGAAAGGGGTAATGCGCTCGACTCTGAACCTTGCACTGGATTACATGGAAAGGCGTGGCATAGTACTTGAGACTAAGAAGGGCTTTATCTGGACTTTCAACCCTAGCAGGAAGCTAGAGAAGGCCGAACAAGAGGGCTTACCTGTGTGATACTGTGGTAGGGAAGCGCGTATCAATAAAACTGCTGGAGACGCCAAGGAGGCTTACCTGGCCCTGAAGAAAAAAGTTGCTGAGGATTCTGCAAAAGGGATAACGTATTTCTTCCACCAAACGCTGCTTAAATCAATAGACAACAAAATAGCTATATTGAAGGTGGATTATGGCTACGAAATTCATATACCGAAGAAGAACGTTGCTCGGAAATACATCTCGCTTTACGATGTTACAAACCTATGGAAGGTCAATCTCTCAGGAGCTTGGCGGATGATATACACAATAAAGCAACCCCAAAGAGAGGATACAGAAATCGAGATACTATCAATCTGGCTCGACGTGCTTGACATAATAAGCCATGACGAATATGACAAGATATTCGGCTATAGAAAAAGATAGGTGCGCAATATATATGGCAGGGGAAAACTTGACAAAGAAATTAGACGCTCCAAATAAGGACGAATTGATTTCACTATTGTTAAATATTGCAAATTTGAGAAAGGAGAATCTTGAATGGCTCGGCTTAAAACTTGAAGGCGCAAGTGGGGAGCAAGAGGCATTAACCTATTTCAAGGGAAAAATAAAGGCGTGCATTTTCAATGATTCGAGACCAAATCTAAAGGAAGCAAGAAGACTTATTTCAAACTTCAAAAAAATATCGAAGGACGAGAAGCTTGTCTTAGAACTAATGGTCTTTTACGTTGAAACAGGAATCAGACTAGGCGAAAAGTACGGCGATCTATATGAAGCATTTTACACAAGCATGGAAAACATGTTTTACGAGATTATAGGATTACTGAATGACCGACGGACTACCACATTAAAAGAGGAATTCACGCCTCGGCTAAATTGGATTGTAGAACATGCCACAGAGGGACGGTAGCACAAAGGCACGCTTGAGGACTATATTAATGAATTACGGTAGACATCTTAATTTTAGTCAGCTTCGCTTTCAGGCTTAGGGCTTGGTCTAGGCCAAAGGCGTTGTCTATTTCCTTGTAGAGCTCCTCTTTCTTGGTGCTTATGTAAACCATCGTGGTGCTTGGGTCGCTGCACCTAGCGAACCTGCTTGTAAGCACCAGATTCCCGTTTGTTTGCTTCGCAAAGCTGGTTATTGCGTAGTGCCTCAGGCTGTGGGTAGTCAGCCTATGGAGATGCCTTACGCTCCTTGTCGGGCTTGTTTCATCTAAGGTATCATATACCTCATCCAATCCCGCAAGTCGATTACCTGATCCTATTGCATATAACAATCCAAAACTGCAGCAAAAGCTTATATAGATTCATTGAGCAAATTTACTATGCAAATGAAAAGATATTTTTTAGAGTATGATTCTGACGCGGATGCAGCTTACATAAGGATAAATCCAAAGGGCAAAATAAAGGAGAGCGTCAGGTTAGAAGAAAATGTCATTGCAGATATTGATAGGAACAATAAGATAGTTGGATTGGAGATACTAAACTTCTCAAGAATGAAGGTAAAGCTCAATGAGTTTATTGTCCATCAATTCGAGAATCTGGCAGTGACTGGATGAAACTGTTCGTTTTTTCAAAACACGCTTTAAAGAGGCTTCGGGAACGAGGCATAAATAGATCTGTAGTTATTGATGCACTTTCTGCTCCAGATAAAGTAACTAAGAAGAGCGATTATATATTATGCGTCAAGCGTTTGCCTTTAACCTCTCTAGTGGTTATATACAGGGAAACCGACAACAGCATCTTTGTTATAACAGCTTATTTCAGCACCAAGACCAAATATTTTAGCCATTAATCATTAATGTGCTCAGTATCCATAAGAATTGCTTTACTGATTCGAACTCTGCTTTGACGTCGTGATTTGAATTTGCAGGGAGAGAGATTTGAACTCTCGAACCCGCTAGGAGAACGGGCCCTAAACCCGTCGCATTTGACCAGGCTCTGCCATCCCTGCGCAGCAGAATTATATCGCTTTATATTTATATAACTATAGAGTCCTGTATTAGTTAATAACAAGGTCGTGTTTAAGCATGGCAAAAAAGATAAGCGTGGCGGTTGCAACTGCGGTCGCACTGGGAGCCATAATAGGTGCAGGCATATTCGTACTCAGCGGCACTGCCATCGCACTGGCTGGCTCGTATGCGCTTATCGCTTTTGCCTTCGTTGGAGTGATTGCAGTATTGATAGCGCTGCAATTGGGAGAGCTTGGCTCGATACTTCCAAAAGTGAAAGGCTCGGCGTACTCATTCGTGTATGAGGCATTTGGAAGCCAGCTCGGATTCATAACAGGGGTGTTGCTGTACTTCAGCTTCGCCACTGCCATATCTGTAGTTGCTTTGGGTTTCGGCGCTTACGCTGCAAGCTTTGTCGGCTTAGGTTCCGGTTATGCCATTTATTTCTCCATAGCTTTGATATTCGTCCTTTCGGTAGTTAACATAATCGGGATAAAGAAAGCGGCAAAATTGGATTTCGGATTGGTGGTGGTGAAGATAAGCATACTCGGGCTTTTCATTGCGTTCGCTGTTGTTGTAGCGTTTTTCAGCGGTACTCACTTCAGCTTTTCATATTTCACGACTCCGAGCAGTGAAACTGGGCTTACTGCAATATTTGCAGCTTGTGTTGTCATATTTTTTGCGTATTCGGGATTTCAGGCTATCAGCACATTCACTTCCGACATAAAGGGAGGACCGAACAAAGCTGCAATGGCAATACTGTATTCTGTCCTTATAAGCATAGTGGTTTATGTACTTGTAGTATTGGCTCTTTTGCTTCTAGTGCCTGCAATAAAATTCACAGTAGCTGCAGACCCTCTTGCCTTTGCTTTGAACTATGTACATGCGCCTAATTACATTTCTACCATAGTGGATATAGGAGCTATGATAGCAACTACATCGGCAACATTGGCCATGATATTGACAGCCTCTAGAATACTTTACCAAATAGGCAAGGATAAACTGCTCCCTATTCAAGTCACGAAGTTCAACAAAAAGCGTGATGTTGCTTTCAACGGAGTGCTCATATCTGCAGTGATAGGCGTTGTGATGCTCTTTGCGGGAAACATATACGTCATCGCTGCAATAAGCAACTTCGGACTTTTGTTCTCTTACATGCTGTCAAGCTTTGCTGTAATACACTTCAGACGCATAAAAAGGCTCGGAAGCTTCAGAACACCATTGTATCCATATGTATCTGTAATATCCATAATTGCAATCATGGCATTGCTCATAGGAATGCCCAAAGAGGCATTGGTTCTTGGGGTTATAATTATAATGTCACTTTTGGTGATATACTACGCAATAATTGAAATCGACAAGAAACATCCAGTAAAGGAAAGACTTTTCAGGTAATTTTATGCTCGTTGGTATAATAGGTGCACCGAACAAGGGGAAAAGCACGCTTTTTTCTGCCCTCACGTCGATCGATGCGAAAGTGGCAAACTATCCTTTTACCACAATAGACCCGAACAAGGGTGTAGCCCTGGTTGCGCATGATTGCGCTGAGAAAAGGATCGGAAAGAAATGCAACCCAAGAAATTCGTCGTGCGACAACGGCGTCAGGCTCATACCTATAAATGTCATCGACGTGGCCGGGCTCGTTCCGGGGGCGCACGATGGAAAGGGTATGGGAAACCAGTTTCTGAACGACCTTTCGGGTGCTGATGGATTCATAATAGTTGTAGACGCGAGCGGGAAAACAGACGAGTACGGGAATCCCGGCAATGGTGATCCAGCGAGCGACTTGGAAATGATAATGCGCGAATTGAGCGATTGGGTATCCGGCATAATACGAAAGCACATGCCGCAGATATCTAAAAAGGAATCCGGCATTGACGCTATGGAGGAGGTTCTTACAGGATTCAACATAACGAGACGAGGCATAGAGTCAGCGATAGAGAAGCTTTCGCTTTCCTCTTCACATATAGACTGGACCGATGAGGGAATAAACAGGTTCGCCATGCTTGCGGTCTTAGGTTCGAAGCATTTCATAGTAGCTGCAAACAAGGCTGACGTAGACGGCGCGAGCGGCAACATGCAGGAGATAACAAAAAAGGCTGAGGAGTTCGGCATGGAGACTGTGGCATGCTCAGCTGCCATGGAACTTGCGCTCCAAAAGGCGCACGTGTCGGGCATGATAACATACAAACCATGGGAAAAGGGCTTTGAGGTAATAGGAAAGCCTAGCGAAGAACAGGCTAAGGCGTTGGAATACATGAGGCAATTCTCTGCAGCGCATGGGACAGGAGTAAATGAGCTCATGAATAAGCTTATTTTCGGGGAGATGAAACAGATAGTGGCATACCCGGTGGAGGACGACAATAAATTCTCTGACCATTTTGGAAACGTGCTGCCTGATGCCATACTGATGCCCACTGGCTCCACAACATACGATTTAGCAATGAGGATACACACAGACATAGGGAAGAGCATGCTCTATGCCGTTGATGCGGTAAGCAAGATGAGGCTTGGGAAAAGCTATGAGCTGAAGGATGGGGACATCGTAAAGATAGTGAGCGCAGCCAAGTAACGCTAGCGGCGCAACTCGTTAAGCACGGCTATTATTATCGTAAATATTATCACTATCGCTATCGGTATTGCAATAAGGTATTTTACCATGAAGCCGATTGTAAGTGCGTACGCTGTAGTATATTTTAGCATCAGCTGTGAAACGAATATTATGACGCCATAGACTATCGATGCGTAAATCCCATTGATAAGACCCATCTTGACGGCGTTTTTTGCACTTGTTGCCAGCTCACCGACCTTATGGCCTATCCATACAGATATGACCAAAGGCAATATTATCACGCCAGGTAGGTTCAGTATATAGTTGCCGAAAGTTTTGTATGGCGCGGCATATGAGACGGCACCTTTGCCGAGCACCGCAGGAACTATGACCTCAAGCACTATCCCTATCATTATGACAAGAGCCCAGATAAACAGAGGCCCGAAAAGGTTAACCTTGTCTTCAGGGCTTTTCCCGTTGGTGTAGAGCTTTTTGTCTACCTGCGGGTTCGTTATCCAAGGCTCTTCGCCGTTTATGCTAGTTTTAGCCCCTTGTTGTGCAGACAGCCAATCACCATATTATACATTGATTTGACAAAGGATATAAAACGTTCGTTTGGGATATGCAAAAGCTTTATTAATATTCAGAGCTAAATTGCCAGTGTAAGAAGTGTTTTGATGGCATCGTTATATTCACCGCAGTCTCAAGCAGGCGTTCTTAGCTTTTACGATGCGCCGGCAAAAGGACCAAAGATAAACCCAAAAATAGTACTTATAGCAGTAATAATATTCGCATTCGCAGTCATAATACTAGACCACTTCATATATGTATGAGCTGCAGGTTTAGGTAATGCTTGAGCTTTGCCTGCCATTTCATGCGAGCCTGAATATGTCCTTGCGCACTTCGGTTACTTCGCCGCTTTCGGCAAGTATGTACAATATCGCCCTTACTGCTTCTTCGTCGAGCTTGCACGCCTTTGCTATGACAGGTACTGGCGTGCTTTTTTCCGATATCTGGCTTGTTACCAGAGGCGCCTTGCTGTTTATGAAGGAGCGCATCACGATGTAGAACTTTTTGTTGAAGGCCCTTGTACCGACCACCAAGCCGCGCCTTATGCTGTCTTCCAGGGCGGCAGATATGGCAGCGGCATCCGATTCCGTTGGAACAACTATGTATCCCGCATCTTGAAGCGAATCCATGTACTTCTCTATGGTCCCCTGCGGTATGGCGGTGGATTTGGCAACCTGGTCAACCTTGACCTTGTTCAGGTTTATCGAATATCCAGGCTTTTGCTGCTCCGCGGGCTTTTTCCTCATCAGGTATGCGTCGTAGAACATTTTCTGTATGCTGTAGTGCGTCTTTTGCGCCTCGTCCTTGAACGGCGTTATAACCCCTCTCTTTTCAAGCTGCTTGAATGTTATCCTCTCGTCCTTACCCAGTATCTTTGCCACCTGGTCCGTAGTGCGCGAGCTGTATCTCAGCGTGTCCAATTTTTTGAGGACGGCTATCTCTGCTTCGGAAAGCTTAGGCACTGCGTATGACCTGAAAGGCTGTGGCTCAGTGGCAGACTTCTGCTGGGGAGAGCCTGTTATGAGCTTGGCTATGTCGCTCCTTTTGGCTATTATGTAATACGAATCCTTGTACTGTATAAAGTCTATGTCGTCGCCCTCCTTGATGCCAAGCGTCTTCACTACCTCCCTTGGCATGCTTATTGCTAGGCTTTCCTTTATTTTATAGACCTTGGCTATTGAAACACCACATTTTTATTCTTAGATTACGGAATTAATGAGATGCAAAAGCTAAAAGAGTTTGTCCTTTACACAAAAAAGTACATGACCATAGACGACGCTTATGCCCTATTTGCTAATGCCAATGCGCTAGGTATGAGCGAAAAACTCATGGTAGAGGATACAGGCTCGGTGATAGCAGAAAACCTGCAGAGGAAGCACAGAAACGACAGGATTACGTTCGTTTGCGGCCCTGGCGGGAAGGGAGCCATCGGCATGTCGGCGGCAAGGCACCTGATGAGCATTGCAGATATCCAAGTAGCACTCATAGGGAACCATGAAGACTTAAAAAACGAAAGCGCAAGATTCAATTTCAGGATGCTGGAAAACACTGTTGATGTCGAAGAGATAAACCCAGAAAATATTGACAAGCTGAAGCTAATGGTTAAAAAATCTGACGACGTAGTGGATGCGATAATCGGCATAGGGATGCACGGAAGGCTCAGCAATACAGTACTTAAGGCGATAAAGACCGTAAACGGATCAAAAAAATATATTATATCAATAGACGTTCCTTCCGGGATAAACGCCGATACAGGATCTAAGAACATAGATGCCGTAAATCCAGATGTTGTTCTTACGATACACAAAATGAAGAATTACCTAGCTGAAAAGGCGCAACATTATTCTGTCAATATTATAGACATAGGAATTCCACCTTCGGTGGAGCTCATGGCCGGGCCGGGAGACGTGATGCTCGCGACAAAACCACGGCTGATATACGCAAACAAATACGAGCACGGAAACGTTGTAGTAGTTGGTGGGAGCGTCGACTACAGGGGCGCACCGCTGTTGACAGGAATGGCTTCGGAACACGCCCTTGCGGCTTTGAAGACTGGATCTGGCTATGTTACCATAATGACCCCGGAAGACGCACTGATAAACGAACAGCGAATGATGCCTGAGCTCATACTCCACAGCATTTCTAAGGACAAATTGCAGAAACAGGACATACAGAACATAACTTCTGCAAAGCACGATTCGATAGTGATAGGCCCAGGATTAAAGTTGGATTACCTGGATTATAAATACTTCTCAGAAATCCTTGAGTATGAAAGAAACAACGGCAAGTATGTCGTGGCTGACGCTTCAGCGCTTCGGCTGCTTTCTAGATACAAGGACCTGATAGAAAGGAACATGGTACTGACCCCGCACACAGGGGAATTCAAGTACCTTTCCGGAATAGATCTTTCAAAGAGAAATATGGACTCAAAAATCCACACTGCCATAGACTTTGCCAAGACTTATGGCTGCACATTGGTGTTGAAAGGAAACGAAACCATAATCACCGATGGAAACCTGCTTAAAATAAACAAGGCAGAAACGCCGGCACTCGCGACAATGGGCACAGGGGATGTCCTTTCAGGAATAATTGCCAGTTACCTTGCAATGAACAAGGGCGAGCCGTTCAAGTCTGCAGTGGCAGGAGTTTATGTTCACGCGAAGATAGGTGACATGCTTTACAAGGAGCTTGGCATGCATGCGACAGCTTACGACGTTGCGACGGCAATACCGAAGGTCTTAAAAGAATTTGATAGAATAAGTTATTGAACAATTGCTAAGCGATAAAGTTTTTAGTGTGAATTTATGCACGATTATCAAAGTGGTGAAATGCACGTTCAACAACCGTACAAGGAATTGATAGACGGTATAGTAGCTTCACTGCTTGAGGCGCTAAAAAGCACCGGAAACGATGGATTTAACGAAAACGACGTTAGGAAAAGCATCGACAATTCGAAAATGTTCGGCGACATATCTTCTAACATAGCACTTAGGATAGCAAAAATAAAGTCTGTTGACGCAGGAGAGCTGGCGACCGGCATCGCAAGCGCCATAAAGAAACCGAAGTATATAGCAGATATCCTGCAAAAGAACGGTTTTGTGAATTTCTCAATAAACAGGGATCTTTATTCAAAAGCTGTCGTAGAATTCGCCGTAAATTCTGATGCCATTTTCTCTTCAAAGTCTGGCAATGGAAAAAAAGCCATAATAGAATACCCGAGCATAAACCCGGCACACCCCATGCACATGGGGCAGGTAAGGAACGTGCTTTTGGGAGACGCCATAGCCAACTTGTATAGAAACGCAGGGTACAATGTAGAGCGCGAAGATTACATAGACGACCTCGGACTGCAGGTTGCAGAGGTTATGTGGGGTTTAAGCCATCTTGATAAGATAGGCGTAACGTTCGAAGACAAAAAGAAATTCGACAGCATGATAGGCAAAGTGTACGTAGCGGTGAACAGAATCCTGGATGACAAGGAGGTAAAAGAGGAGATAGCAAACATGCTCGTAAACATGGAACAGGGAGGAACCTACGAATCGAAGACAGCCAGGGAGATGGCAGAAGAGTTCGTCAAGGCCGAATACGAGACACTCGCAAAAATGGGAATATACCACGATGTATTGGTGTGGGAAAGCGACATAGTGAGAAAAAAACTGCTTGATCATGCGCTCGACATGATGAAAGAAAAAGGCATAGCTACAACCCCTAAGGAAGGGGATTACGCAAACTGCTTGATAATAGAGCATTCGAAGCTTGAGGCGCTTTCCGAAGACTTCAAGGGGCTGAAAGAAGGAGTAAAAGTGCTGGTAAGGAGCAATGGCGCGCCGAATTATGTGGCCAAGGATATAGCCTTTCATATGTGGAAGCTCGGCTTGCTCCCGAATAGTTTTTCCTACCATAAATTCATGGAGCAGGGAGACGATAAAAAAGAGCTTTATTCCACAGGAAACGAAGGAGCCTCAATGGATTTTGGTGGCGCAGATATTGCGATAAACACGATAGACGCAAGGCAAAGCTACGAGCAGTCCATAGTCAGGCTTGTGATAACCATGCTTGGCGGCAAGGACTATTCCGACAGCATAAAACACGTAGCTTATGGCGTGGTTGAGCTCGAGGGCGTATCCCTCTCCGGGAGAAAGGGTACATGGATTGGGTATACATGCGACGACCTTATCAGGGAAGCGGAGGAAAAAGCGGCCAAGCTCATAACGGACAGGTTCAACTTGAGTGAAGGAGAAAAAGCCGAAGTAGCGAACAGCATAGCGATGTCTGCCATAAAATACGAGTTCCTTAAGCTTTCAAATGAAAAGAACCTTGTATTTTCATGGGAGCGGGCACTTAACTTCGAAGGCAATTCCGGACCATACTGCGAGTACATGCATGCAAGGGCTGAAAGGATACTGGAAAGTTCAGGCTCTGAAAACCGCAAGGAAGTGCATGACGGTTATAATGTATCGCAGCAGGAGTTCGATTTGATAAAAAGGATTTCCTATGCTGGAGACATACTGGAAAAAAGCATAAGGGAGTGCAAACCCAACATAGTGATAGAGTACCTGACATTGCTGTCAGTAGAATTCGGGAAGTTTTACGAGGCAGTGCCGATACTTAAGGCTGAGAACGAAGAGCAAAGGAGCGCGAGGCTTGCAATAACAACGGCCTTCGAAAAGCTCTCCGGAGAGCTGTTGCGCTCAGTAGGGATCAAGCCTGTAAAACGCATGTAAAAAGAAAGGTATAAATCAATTCATTTTAAATTTTTCCTGCTTAAGGTATTATGCAATCAATGGGCCCGTAGCTCAGCTTGGATAGAGCGGCACCCTCCTAAGGTGAAGGTCGCGGGTTCAAAACCGGCTTAAAGCCGATGAAAATCCCGCCGGGCCCGTTTGTTTAAGTGATTTTATGACAGAAGGTATGGATAAGAAGAGCAGAAAGGCAAAAAACGCCATAGCTAAAGAGCCGGTTTTCCTTGTCAAAAGGGCATCCAAGCTTGGCGGTCTGGACTACCTGCACGTAGCGCTCATAGCACTTGTAATAGTGCTAATAGCTCTGGCTTTCTCATTAGCCAACTTCAAATCCGTGATAGTGTGCCAGTACGGCATCTCCAGCAACAGCACGTGCATAACCCCGAAGTACAACCAGTCGCAGGTATTGCAGGCAGCTGGGAAAGTGCTTGCTAATTACCAGTACGTAAACTCCAGCCTCTCGATATTAACTTATTATTCGTATCTCAATAAGTCAAAGGTGTCATACCAACCGAGCACAAATACATGGTCTGTTATAGTGCCTTACAAAGACCCGTTCACCAATTCGACACTTAACGTATCAATGGAATTCTACGATTCCAACCTGAGCCTTGAAACTCCATTCATACAAATGGTAAAACCAAAGAGTGTAACAAACAACTACGTAGTCGCACAGGGCGTCGTAGCCATAAGTGACAAGACCACGTGCGTTTCGAATACCCCTGAACCTGTATACCTTATAACGGACCCATATGCACCTGGGGCAATACACAGCATATTGCAAGCGATAAACATCAGCAAAAATTACCCAAATAAAATAAATATGAGCTACAAGTTCGTGTTCTCTGGTTACTCTATAAGCAATTACAAGCAATACGGCGAGAAACAAACGCAGCTCTTGGGAGCGTATTTGGCTTGCGGTTCTGTACAGAAGGAGTTCCCGCAGTTTATGGACACTCTGCAAGCGACCTACAACGGCATACCACTGCCAAACGATACGCTCTACTCCATGGCGCAGGCTTCTGGTTTCAACATGAGCGCCTTTGGCACATGCATGGCAAATGTACCTTCTAAACTGATAGGACAAGAACAGCTTGCAAGCTTCTATAACGTCACATTTACACCCATATATATAGCGAACTGCAAGTACGAGGCCATACCGTCAACTGCAAATGAGCTGGTAAATTATTCGCTTAACAGTCTCAAAAGCTGAAAATGCCTGAATGGTTGAATGCATATAATAGTTGGAGTAGACACCGGAAAAACCGTAGCGGTTTCGTGCTTGGACCTTGACGGGAATCTGGTATATTCGGCACATATGAAGAGCGGCGGCGAATCCTGGATCATAAGCAGCATAAGGGGCATAGGAATACCCAGCATAATAGCAAGCGATAAGAAGACCAGGGGAGAAATGGTAAGGAGGATAAACTCGGCGTTCAATGCAGTAGTATTCATGCCGAAGGACAATATAATGCTCGGGGAGAAAAGGCAGCTTGCGCGCACGAAATCGATAAAGGATGCGCACGAACGCGATGCTTACGTTGCAGCGATAAAGGCTTATAATTATTATGCTAATAAGCTTAAACAGGCGAAGCATAAGGCAAAAGAAAAATATGCAATAAACGTAGACGAAATTATGGCAAAAGTGATAAAGAAATATTCAATAAACGAGGCAATAGAGAACAGGAATCCAAAAAGGCGTTCCAACAAAAATGTATGGGGTTAAGGCGATTAATTGAAGGTTACTAAACGGATTGGCAGAGTAGAGCACACTTCGGTAAAAAGAAGATCAAGAACAATCTCTACCGCTACGGTTACACGGCTTACCAACATATCAAACCTCAACTCCATCAAGTCCATATTAATGGCAATGCAGATTGCAGTGAAATATGCAGAGACCGTTTTCTCTGCAAACTCCAAAAACAGAAACAGGCTCAAGCGCATAAGGCTTTACTCCTTAAGGCTTAACAAGATTTCCGATTTGCTGCATACCGAAAAATACATAGATCCTGAAGTGCTTTATAGGGAGTTAAGGCTCGCCTCGATAGCTTATGTCAACCTTTTTTATGGTGCAAGCAAAGCAGACAGGGAAGCATTTATGTCATCGTGCATGAGCGATGGCTTAAACAGACGAATAAACTCGGAAAACAACCTTATATTGCTACCGTCGATTCTTGCTGCAAACGACGTACCAGTCGGAAAAGCCTCTTTCAGCATACTTGCTGGATTGCACAGAAAATCCTTCATAGCGATAAAGCAGGCGATGAAGTCTGCTGTAAGTATGGAACTTTTCAGGAACTCGGCCGCAATTGGAGGCTCAAATAGCGACAACCTTGAAAGGCTTAACAGAAGCATATACGAAATCGACGGAATAATAGGCAACATGCACGGGCTCATGAAAAACTATGAAGCAGTAGAAGCAAAAAAATTGGAGCTCATAAATGAGATGTGTGAGATAGGTGAGTCTTCTGGATTCCCAGTAGACAGCGTCATAGAGTCTATTTCCGCACCTTATAGTATGAAGCGCTCAAGCATAATGAGGAAATAGCGCAAAACAACAAATATTAATAATTTGAAGCGTACAAACCCTTATGCGCTCCCGTCGTCTAGTCCGGTCAAGGACGCAGGCCTCTCAAGTCTGAAACTCGGGTTCAAATCCCGGCGGGAGCATCTGGCATTTTCGCCGGCAAGCGCGGGTTCGAAAAGGGATGAGCAGGCTGATTCCTACAAGCCCAAAAATGCAAAAAGCGGGTTCGATTACGTTCAGTTTCTGAACCTGGTGAAAGAGC
>JAJZZO010000017.1 GCA_021797495.1 Microcaldota archaeon | reverse complement strand
TTCAAAGAAAGTCACTTAAAGCGCATACATCACGAATGTGCAAAAGAAATAAAACTGCCATCTTTATTATAAGTGTGGCTATTTTGAAATCATAAGGTTGCCTTGAGTTTCTGACGTTTTCCTTTTTTTGCTACAAGAAGCATGTGCACGCTTGTCCCTATCACTTCCTGCGTGGTGCAAAGCCTGTAGTGCATATCTGTCCAGTTTTTCCACGCCTTTTTGTTTTTTGCAAGCTCGTTTATCGCATTCTGCGATGCTGTAGCCATGCCCTCCAAACCTGCCATGTCGATTATCTCGGAATCCTTGCACGAAGTCCTGAACTCGTCTCTGAACTCTTCTGGAGAGAAGTAATGGCAGTAATATTTTCCGATCCATAACCTGTCATCTCCTGTTGTGGCCAGGTTTATGAAGTTCTTCGTGGCTATCTCTTCTGGCCATTTGTTTGGTCCTATGGATAAAGCCCCAAACTTGTTCATCACCGATATGAATATTAGTGCTCCGGGTTTGGCAACCCTCGCGAGCTCCGACATCGCCTTCCTTCTCTTTAATTTTCCATATATTAAGGATAACGGACCGCCCAAGCACAGTACTGCGTCGAACGAATTATCGGCAAAGTCTGAAAGGTCTGTTATATCCCCGACAACTGCATCTTTAACATTTTTGCCCGCTTTGCTTTTTTCTATCCCTTTCTTCGCCATATCTATGTTGTGCTTTGAATAGTCCAACAATACTACCTTATAGCCGAGCTTTGCCAGCTCTATTGTATAAGCGCCGGTGCCTCCACCTGCATCAAGGATAAGCCCTTTTTTAGGCAGGTACCTCTTCAAGAACCTGAACGTTGTGCTAAATTCCAACGAGTGATACGCGTCTTGTTTAAGCCGTACGGCTTCGCGTTCCCAGTATGTCGAGTAAAGCTTACGTATGTCCTTTATCATACTACCGGTCAACAAAGGAACTTGCATATTTTTAAGTTTTGCTCAAGGATAAACAGCACCAATGCTTTTAAATGCAAAGGAAAGGAAAAAGAAAAATACGCGGCTTTCGCCGCAATAAGAATCAGGTCAAGCTTATTTCTATCTGGACTGTGTCAGGCACTGGTATGCGCATGACCTGCCTAAGGGCCTGGTCGTTTGCGTATATCTGTATGAGCCTTTTGTGGATCCTGAGCTCCCACTTCTCGTAGGTGTGGCTCCCGTCGGCTCCTGGGGCTTTCCTCACTGCGTGCTTTATCCTCTTGGTGGGTAGAGGTATTGGTCCCTTGACTTTCACCCCTATGGATTGGGCGATGTCTTTTATCTGCTTCATAACTCCGTCGGCATCGCTCTTGGAGATGCTTGCAAGTTTTATTACTGCTACTCCACTCATTCGGCACCACTAATCATTTGCCCTGCACTGGAGTCACGTCCAGTATCACGCCTGCACCTACCGTTTCTCCCATGTCCCTTATAGCGAACCTTCCCAATTGCGGGAATTCGCTGTATTTCTCTGCGACTATGGGTTTTGTCGGCTTTATCTTGACTATTGCTATGTCTCCGGTCTTTATAGTTTCCGGATTCTGCTCGAGAACCTGTCCTGTCTTCGGGTCCTTCTTCTCGAGTATTTCTGTTATCGTGCATGCTATCTGTGCGGTGTGTATGTGGAACACTGGAGTATAACCCTTTGTTATGACGTTCTGGTGGTGCAGCACTATTATCTGCGCCTTGAATTCGCTAACGACTGTAGGCGGGTTGCTTACCGGGCCTACAACGTCTCCACGCTTGACGTCTTTCCTGTCCACGCCCTTTATGTTGAAGCCTACGTTGTCTCCAGGTTCTGCCTTCTGCAGCTGCTGGTGGTGCATTTCTATGCTTTTGACTTCTGCCTTTGCGCCGCTGGGCATTATTATTATCTGGTCTCCGGGCTTCATCACTCCTGTTTCTACCCTTCCCACTGGAACGGTTCCGAAACCTGATATGCTGTAAACGTCCTGTATCGGCAACCTGAGCGGTTTGTCCGTCGGTTTTGTCGGAACTGTAAGCAGATCAAGCGAGCCGAGCAGTGTCGGACCGTTGTACCATGGCATCTTGTCTGACTTAGCTGCCACGTTGTCTCCCGCGAGCGCCGAATATGGCACGAAGTTTATCGCGTCAACGTTCCTGTAACCAAGCGACTTGAGCAATTGCTGCACGTTGACCTTTGCCTCATCGAACTTCTTCTGGTCGTAGTTTGCGGCGTCCATTTTGTTGACTCCGACTATGGTCTGGCCAATCCCGAGCACGTTCGCGAGTATTGCGTGTTCCCTTGTCTGTGCCTGGACTCCGTCCACTGCACTGACTACTAAAACCGCAGCGTCAGCCTGGCTTGCTCCGGTTATCATGTTCTTCACGAAGTCCCTGTGGCCCGGTGCGTCTATTATAGTGAAATAGTATTTAGGTGTCTGGAAGTCCCTGTGCATTATGTCTATTGTTATTCCTCTCTCACGCTCCTCCTTGAGCTGGTCCATCACGAACGCGAATTCGAAAGTGGGCCTGTTCATCTGCTGCGTAAGCTCCTTATATCTTTGTATATCCCTGTCCGTTATCACGTGCGTCTCATAAAGCAGTCTTCCTACTGTCGTAGACTTGCCGTGGTCTACGTGCCCGATGAAAATCAGGTTCATATGTGGTTTTTCTGACATTTATTTCACCAATCAAAATTTTATCTTAGCGTTATATTATTTGTATCTTTAATTCTTATAATGTGCTGTTCTGCGTTTGTACCTGCAATCGCGTTGTTATGCTTAGTGATTCTACCTAATAGGTTTTCACTTACGGTTTTCATGCCAGAAGCGATTATTGCCCCCTTCGCTGGCAAAAAACTCTGAATGCTATTTTCCTACACTGTTTCTTGCTGCAGAACACCGCCTATGCGCTGATATTAATACCTTATACTTATGTGGTACAATATTCGAATAAGCATACTAAGCGTTATGCAAATCCGGCTATATCATGCCGAACCAGATAATTTAACCAAGGATAAATATATAAATCTTTATTATGGCTTTATGATGGTATTTTTCTACCTCCATTGCCATTTGTGGCTCCCCCACCCTACAAAGGCTTTTATACCTTTATGCATACCTTATACTGCTAGCTTTTCGGTGATCGAATGGCAAAAGATGAAGAAGACGACGACGATGATGAAGACGACGACGAAGACATGGAAGACGATGACGACGAAAGCGACGATTACTGAACAGTGAACATACGGGCACATAAGAAGCCTTCCTAGGTCAAGATGGTTTTATTTTTTGTTTATCCTTTTTCGAGATTATACATTATATTTTTCATTCGCGTATTTAAAATCTAATTACGGTCAAACATTCAAAAACGCTATTTTATGCTTCAGGCGCGCTGGTTTGTAGAGCTGGTGAAGGGCTCTTGTAAATGCCTTTTATACTTTTGTCTTAAAAATATAGTATCCGCTTAAATACTGTAGGAGATATAAGGTGGTTTTTTGGTTAACGGAATAGAATTGACTGTGGCAGGGGCTTTGGTTACAGACGATGGCAGGGGAATAGCAAGGATAGACTCCAAGGCCAGGAAGATGCTCAATGTCATATCTGGCGACATAATAGAGATAAAGGGCAAACGCAGGTCAACCGCAGCCATAGTCTGGCAGGCCCATCAGCAAGACGAGGGCTTGGACTTCATAAGGATAGACGGTTACATAAGGCAGAACATAGGCGTAGGTATAGGCGACAAGATATTCGTTACAAAAGCTGAAGTCAACGACGCCGAGAAGGTCGTGCTTGCGCCGCCGCAGAACCAGAGGACGCCCATATCGCCGGACTTCTCGGAATACGCAAAAAACAAGCTTGAGAACAAACCGTTGGTAAAGGGAGACGTTGTGCCCGTGCCGATGTTCGGCTATGTTTTCAACTTTGTCGTTGCGCAAGTGTCGCCGCACGGTGTAGTAAGAGTTACGCAAAACACCGAAGTAGCGGTCAAGAACGAGCCTGTATCCGAATCATTGGTCAGGATAGGCGATGTGCACTATGAAGACATAGGCGGCTTAAAGAACGAGATACAGAAGATAAGGGAGATGGTAGAACTGCCTATAAGGTATCCCGAGCTGTTCGAAAGGCTCGGCATAGAGCCGCCAAAGGGCGTATTGCTTTACGGACCTCCAGGAACCGGAAAGACATTGCTCGCAAAGGCAGTGGCCAACGAGAGCGACGCCAATTTCATAGACATATCGGGCCCAGAGCTCGTCAGCAAGTTCGTGGGCGAGAGCGAAGAAAGGTTGCGCAGCATATTCGACGAGGCCAAGGAGAAAGCGCCTACGATAATATTCATGGATGAGATAGACGCGATAGCGCCCAAGAGAGAGGAGGCGACAAACGAGGTCGAAAGGCGCATGGTATCGCAGCTTCTTACCCTTATGGACGGAATGTCATCCCGCGGCCAGGTCATAGTGATAGGCGCCACCAACAGGCAGAACGCCATAGACCCTGCTTTAAGAAGACCCGGGCGCTTCGACAGGGAGATAGAGATAGGAGTTCCGGACAGGAATTCCAGAAGGGAGATACTCCAGATACATACAAGGAACATGCCGGTGGCGAAGGACGTGAGCGTGGAAGAACTTGCTGACATAACGCACGGGTTCACAGGTGCAGACATAACGTCGTTGGCAAGGGAAGCGGCCATGGCCACATTAAGAAGAATACTTCCTAAGATACTTGACAAGAGGTCTATACCTAACGAATTGCTGGTAAGTCTGGAGGTCACAAAGGAGGACTTCATGGAAGCGTTCAACAGCATACAACCCAGCGCGTTGAGGGAAGTTTTCGTTGAAAGGCCTAACGTGCACTGGAACGACGTCGGAGATTTGGAGGAGGTGAAAGCGCAGCTCAAAGAGGCGGTGGAACTTCCGATAAAGAAACCAGAAGCATTCATAAAGATGGGCATAAGGCCTATAAAGGGAGTGCTTTTGGTCGGAGCGCCAGGAGTAGGAAAGACCATGCTCGCAAAGGCCGTGGCAACGGAGCGCGAATCAAACTTCATATCGATAAAAGGTCCGGAGCTGCTGAGCAAATACGTCGGGGAAAGCGAAAAGGCGGTGCGCGAGCTCTTCAGGAAGGCCAAGATGGCGGCTCCATGTATAATCTTCATAGACGAGATAGATTCCATAGCATACACGCGCAACGGCGATTCGAGCGATTCCATGGTAACAGAGAGGGTTGTAGATACGCTGCTCACGGAGCTTGACGGTCTCGGCGGGCTCAAAAACGTCATAGTCATAGCGGCCACCAACAGGCCAGACATAATAGACCCGGCACTGCTTAGGCCCGGGCGTTTCGACAAGATCATAGAGATACCGATGCCGAACGAAGCGGCAAGGCTTGAGATACTGAAAGTCTACACACGCCGCATGCCTATAGCGAAGGACGTGAGCGTTGAGGAACTCGCGAAGGCTACGGAGGGTTATACCGGCGCAGAGATCGAAAACCTGACCCGCGAGGCAGGCATGAACGCCATAAGGACCAGCAGGGAGGAGGTCACAAAGGAGGACTTCGACAAAGCGCTTAGCGAGATAAGGCCAGCCATACCAAAGGAGCTTTCGGAACGCATAAAGCGCTTCAAGGAGGAGCCGGAGAACATGTACAGATAGTAATAAAAGGATTATACGGAAATATTAATGCGCGTGAACTCATCGGCGAGCCATGCTTAGTGGTTCGCAAAGGGCAGCGCTTATGAAACGAGTGATAAACATGAAAATCGTTTATTCGGATCCGAAAAGTGGAAGGACAGCACAGGCGGAGTTGAGCTCCGATATGGTTGCAATGGTTATAAACAAGCGCATCGGGGACGAGCTCGACGGCGCGGTTGTGGGACTGAGCGGCTACACGCTCAAGATTACAGGAGGCTCCGACAAGAGCGGCTTCCCGATGGACAACAGCATACAGGGCACCGCAAAGAGGAGCGTCATGAGGAAGATAGCCGATGCGGGAAAGGACAAGGGCGAGTACAGGCGCAAGACCGTAGCGGGAAGCACGATAAGCGAGAATATCGAGCAGGTGAACGCCGTAATAACAAAATACGGAGACAAGCCGATAGAGGAGGTATTCCCGAAGAAAGAAAAAGCCCAGGAGGAGCAGAAGCAGCAATAAGCTTTGAGGTCTTCTGGAAGTGTTTAGTGGTTTTTTGGATAGCGTAACAAAGCAAAGCGTTTTGAACATAGGTACCTTGGGTCACGTGGACCACGGAAAGACCACGATAGTCGGGGCCTTGACGGGCACATGGACTGACAGGCACAGCGAGAGCATAAAGAGGAACATGACGATAAAGCTCGGCTACGCCGATGCGATAATAAAGAAATGCCCTGGCTGCGAGGGGGCGAAAGCTTACACCGTAGGGGACAAATGCGAGGGCTGCGACAGCAAGCCCGAGCCTATAATGAGGATATCGATACTTGATGCACCCGGGCACGAAACGCTAATGGCCACGGCAATAGCCGGCGCAAACATAATAAACGCGATACTTTTTGTCATAGCTGCAAACGAGCCATGCCCCATGCAGCAGACCAAGGAGCATTTAATGGTAATAAACCTGCTTGGCATAAAGGATGCGATAGTGCTCCAGAGCAAGGTCGACGTCGTGGGAAAGGACGCTGCGCTGAAGCACTACAGGCAGATAAAGGACTTTTTGAAGGGCAGCGTTATAGAAAACGCCCCGATAATACCCGTCGTGGCAAGCAAGGGCATAAACATCGACGTGCTTCTGGAGCTGATATCGAAACTGCCGAAGCCGGAACACGACCCGGATGCTGAACCGGTCATGTACATCGCAAGGTCGTTCGACGTTAACAGGCCAGGCACAAAGCCAGGCAAACTTAAGGGCGGAGTTGTCGGCGGTACACTGATAAGCGGCAAGCTTAATGTGGGGGAAGAGGTTGAGATAAAGCCAGGCATAAGGACCCTTAGCAAGTCAAAGAAAGAGGTATACAAATCCGTAAAAACAAAGATCACAGGGATAAGCAACGGGAACATACAGCTCGACGAGGCTTATCCCGGAGGCTTGATAGGCCTTTCAACCGAGATAGACCCATACTTCACAAAGGCTGACGGTCTGGTGGGCAACCTGCTCGGAAAGCCAGGTAAGCTTCCTGACGTAGCTTCGTCGGTGGTGCTCAAGTACCATACTCTAAAAAGGCCTGACCTGCAGGAGCGCGGCATAACCGAGAATGAGCCGATGATACTGAGCATAGGCACGTTGACCGTCGTGGGCTATGTCAAGAGTTTCAAGCGCGACACAATAAAGTTTGACCTAAAACACCCGGTATGCGCCGAAAAAGGCTCCAAGATTGCCATAATGCGCAATGTCTCGCAAAGGTGGAAATTGACAGGCTACGGCATCCTGGAATAATCGCAAATCATAGCAGCATGCAAAATCATATTCATATGAAATCCTTGTCCGGCGTGCGGTATTCAAGGATCTCCTTTTCACCGAAAAATATCGGTATTTCATAGTTTGCCGATTCTACGGAATCGCTGGCGTGCACGGTATTGAAATTTACACTCATTGAAAAATCCCCGCGTATTGTGCCTGGTTCAGCTTTCGAACCGTCCGTAGATCCGATCATTTTCCTTACTACGGATATGGCGCCATCTCCTTCGAGAACCATCGCGACCACAGGGCCTGATGTTATATAATCTATCAATCCGTCATAAAACGGCTTTCCCTTGTGCACAGAATAATGCCTCTCTGCAGTCTCCATGCTCACGTTAAGCATTCTTACCGCTGCGAGCCTTAATCCCTTGCGCTCGAATCTGTGCAGTATCTCTCCGACCAGCCTTTTCATTACTCCATCCGGCTTTATCAACACCAAAGTGCGCTCAATTGCCATTTTTACACCTGAACATGTCGGTTAGATGTGTTGCTAAAAATATAATAAACTAATGCAGCTTCCTACCTATACAGGTTAATGTATATCGGTCCGACATAGCGCGCTGGCGCTTTTATGATAACTCTAAAAGCATATCTTGCGTTCGGGTAGCCGGCACATACACTCTGATTGAAAGTTGTGCTGGAGTAAGAAACTATGCTAAAAGGCTTTTCCACTGTGGCATAAGTGTATGTGCTGCTTGAGTTAGATGCAAATGAATATACAAACTCTGATCCGGGCTGTAAGAGCGTATAATAATCATACGAAAATGCCTCATTGCTTTTGTTCACGATCGTAGCGTTCTCAGGGCAGAAAATCTGGTCTTGCGGGACAAGCATTAGGTTTTTAATGCTTGAATTAGGACTTGCCCCTACAAAAAAACGTATCGGAGGATTGGCTATGCTCGCGTTTTTAATCATGTGGTTCAAAGTATTCGAGTAAGACAGTTCCGCAACGAAAGCGGCAAAAAGTATAACAGCTATGATAACCACGCTATAAAATGCGTATGTCAAACGTTTTGGAGCATTGCCGGTTCTTCTTGCGCGTCTCCTTCTTTTATGCTTAACAGCTGTTGCCATAGCAGTACCAATATAATTGCAAAAGAAAAGCTTATACGCATATTTATGATGCCTCAAAATCACTTACTGTTTTTTACTTTTTTGCCTTCAAATACATGCGGTGTTTTAATGGAAATGAATGCCTTTCAAGAAAAAAGCGCCAGGAGTGCGGTTTATCCAAAAGTTTTGGAGGGGGGAATATTCTACGCCTGCATGGGACTTTCGGGAGAGGTTGGAGAGCTTCTGAATAAGGTAAAGAAGATAGCCAGGGACGGTGCCCAGATAGACAGGGAAGGAATAAAAATGGAGCTTGGAGACATAATGTGGTATGTTGCAATGGTAGCAAAGGAAGCAGGAATAAAACTTGAAGATGTCGCCGATGCCAATATCGAAAAACTGGAAAAACGCATGAAAAACAACACAATACATGGCAACGGCGACTATAGGTAAATTGCAATATGCTGCAGCGCATAAACAAAACACTAAATAATTATAATGCCAATACGTTTTAAGGCGCCGCCGCACAGATTCTAGTTGCTGGTGCCAATGGTTAGTCTAAGCTTTAAAGGTGATTATAATGATAAGACAGCCTATAATATGCGTAATGGGTCACGTAGATCACGGTAAATGTATAACCGGAGATGCGTTGTTGGATTTGGGAGACGGTCGGATTCTTCAGGCAAGAGACGTTTTTGAGGAATTCAAGCGTGGTCAACCTATCCTGCAGCCGGACGGCGTAGTATATCATGCAGATGGCCTCAAACTGCTGTCAGTTGGCGAGAATGGAAGAGCAGTTCCCAAAGATGCCAGTCATGTCTGGAAACTCAAGGCCCATACAATGGTCAGAGTGCTTACAAAGGCGGGCTATGAGGTTAAGACGACTCCAGAGCATAAGTTTATGGTGCTGACACAGGCTGCAAAAATAACGTATGTAGAAGCCAAACAGCTAAAATCTGGCGACTTATTATTAATTCCATCTGGAGCAGATATATCTCCGTTAAGTATGAGCAAGATAAAGGAACGCATATTGGAAAGGCTGCCAGACTCGTTCTTAATAAAAATATCAAAAGAACTGAACGACAAGATTGTCGCATATTGCAAGGGTAAAGCATATAAGCTTGGAAAGGAGTTAGGGGACAAAAACCTTTATTACCATCTGCAGAATGGATATTACAGGCCGTCAACGCTGCAGGACCTTCTGATACGCATGCAATACCCGAAAGAGAACGTCTACGACCAGATCAAAGCGGTAAAATATAGTACGCCAAAACAGCGTGCAAGCCATAAGTCATTCTGGCTGAAGATACCACATGATCCAGATGAATTTGCGGCACTTTATTATGCGACGGGGTTGTTATTTGGAGACGGGATTAGAGCTACTGCAAACCTGAGCAATACCTCCGAAGTGGTAATCAGGGAATTTAAGCGCAGCATAATGAAATCATTCGGGGTAGGCACTGCTACAAATTGGAGGCGGACTTCATACATTGTATCACACCACGGTGGAAAGACGTTCCTGAAGTTCTTGGTGGCGATATTCGATTTCCCAGAGACAGACAAGATACATACTTTGAAGGTACCAGAACTGGTATCTATGTCTTCGAATGACCTAGTCGCCAAGTTTATCAAGGGTTTCTTTGATGCGGAGGGCTTCGTAGAAACAGAAAATTTCACCGGAAGCGCCGGTGTTAGCTGTGAAAGCGCCATGCTTATGCAGCAGCTCCCTAGCCTTCTACATAGGTTCGGCTGCCTCGCCTATTTTGTGAAAAGGAAGAATAAAACCGCTTTGGAATTGGCCATAAGCGGATCCGAGAATCTTTCAGCCTTCGCTGCTAGCATCGGTTTCAGCGAACCGAGCAAGGCGGTAGCATTAAGCAAAAACTTGGGAAAGGCAGTATCAAGCCGAATTTTCGATATGACGCCATTGGACGGGAAATTTGTAGAAGACCTGAGAGACACGTATAAAATTCAGGGCAAACGCGGCTTTGATTTAAGCTACTACGAATCAAAAAGCAGCCTGACGAGGCATGCTGCACAGATACTCCTAAGCCTGAACAATGAGGTTGAGAAATTGCCAGTAGCTTCTATCTTATCATCATACAGGACTGTTAAGGTAACCAAGACCGAGGTGCTTGAAGGGGATTATGACGTATATGACTTTACGGTCGACGAAACGCACAATTTCATGGCAAACGGGCTGATAGTCCATAATACGACTCTTCTTGACAAGATCAGGAATAGCTCCATAACCGCCAAGGAAGCAGGAGGCATAACCCAGCACATAGGCGCAAGCGAAGTGCCCCTTGACGTGATAAACAAAATATGCAACGGGGTCTCGTTTGGAAACTCAGAGGTAAAAATACCTGGATTGCTGTTCATAGACACTCCCGGACACGAGGCATTCACCAACCTAAGGCGCAGGGGCAGCAGCGTCGCGGATCTGGCTATACTTGTTGTTGACATAACTCAGGGCTTCCAGCCGCAGACTGTCGAGGCAATAAGCATACTCAAAGAGTACAAGACGCCGTTCATAGTGGCTGCGAACAAGGTGGACCTTATAACGGGCTGGAGGCCGACAGGGTCGAGCAGCATAGCCGCAGCCATGAAAAAGCAGGACCAGAACGTGCTCGACATGATGGAAGCGAAAATATACGAGCTCATAGGTTCGCTGAGCAAATACAGCTTCGGGGGAGAGATTTACAACAAGGTTGAGAACTTCCAGAAGGAGCTGGCAATCGTCCCAATCAGTGCAAAGACAGGAGAGGGATTAGCGGAGCTGTTGATGCTCGCTGTAGGTCTCTCGCAGAAATTCCTCGAAATGAAGCTGAACATAGAGACTAATGGCCCAGGCAGGGGCAGCGTGATAGAAAAGAAGGAGCTGAAGGGCATGGGCACAACGGTAGACGTGATATTATACGACGGGTCGCTGCACGTGAACGATGTCGTAGCTTTCGCCAAGCTCGACGGAAGCATAGCATCGACAAAGATAAAAGCCCTTTTGAAGCCCAAGCCGCTCCATGAACTGGTGGAATCCGCAAGCAAGTTCTACAACGTCGATTCCGTGAGCGCAGCCTCAGGCATAAAGATAAGCGCCATAGGGCTTGAAGACGCAATGCCCGGTACGCCTATAATAGAAGTCACTGACAACAATTTCGAAAGGGAAATAGGTTCGGAACTGACCGACGTTTTCAAAACCGACAGCGCGGGCATGGTGCTAAAGGCCGATTCGATAGGGAGCCTAGAGGCCATATCAAAGCTTCTTGCCAGCGCAGGTGCGAGGATAAGCAAAAAGGGAATCGGAAACGTAACAAAAAGGGACGTTATAGACGCTTTTGCAATGAATTCAGTGGACGCGATGTACTCTGTTGTGCTCAGCTTTGGCGTTCAGATAGACGCCGATGCCGAAGCAGCACTGGGAGCAAGCAATGTCAAGCACATAAGCGGCAACATAATATACAAGCTCGTGGACGATTACAAACTCTATGTAGACACGATAAAGCACAACCGCATGTCAGAGATAGCGAAGCGCGTTACGCTTCCAGCTGAAATAGAGATATTGCCTAACAGTTGTTTCAGGGTATCGCACCCAGCCATATTCGGCGTAGAAGTAAGATCCGGCACGATAAAGCCCGGGATACAGTTGATAAACGAGGAGGGTGAGTACGTAGGAAAGCTGAAGGGTGTCCAGAACGATGGTGTCCCAATGGAATCCGCGAAGAAGGGCGAGAGTGTCGCTGTGTCCATGGACGAGCCGACTTTCGGAAGACAGATACGGGATGGCCAAAAGCTTTATGCGCGGCTAAACGAATTTGATGTCAAGACCCTAAATACCGAGCTTTCAGGTACGCTTAGCGAAGAAGACAAGGCATTGATGGAAAAAACACTGGCGCTCGAAAGGAAGAAAAAATAGCTATATATTCTTAAATGAATAATAAGTTCAAATTTTTATATAAAAATAATATTTGTATACGGTTGCTATTTTTTCAAATTGCAAAATTTTATCAATGTAAAAGAAAATTCGCATCCCTATTTAAAGAAATACGGTGGAACAGAATATCCAATACTGATCTATTTTACTGGATAAGTTATGATTTACGAAGTGATATGATGGGTTCTATGAAAAATATACGAGTAGCCGAGGGGTTTTCAACAGTGGTTGCGGAACAACCAGTGGAATATGTGGAGAGAAAGGGCGTAGGGCATCCTGACAGCCTTATAGACGGGATAATGGAAAGGGCAAGCACGGACTTATCGAAAGCGTACATAAACTCGACAGGCAAGATCCTGCACCACAATGTGGACAAAGGGCTTATAGTCGGAGGCTCATCAAACGTCAGTTTCGGCGACGGGGTGATAACCAAGCCAATAGAGGTAATCCTGGCAGGTCGCGCCGCCAGATCATATCAAGACATAGAAATCGACGTGGACGGGATAGCAATAAAAGCGGCAAAAGACTACCTTAAAGAGCATACGCGCTTCTTGGATCTTGAAAAAGAAGTGATATTCCAATCAAAGATACTCAAGGGCTCGGCAGACCTTAACGAGATATTTGACAGGAATACCGACGTTCCGTTGGCAAACGATACATCGTTCGGCATAGGATTTGCGCCGTTCACAAAGACGGAAAAGCTCGTCCTGGAAACGGAAAAGCTCCTAAACGGTGCAGGATATAAGGAAAAACATCCTGAAGTAGGGGAGGATATAAAAGTAATGGGCGTTAGGGACATGGACGAAATAAGCCTTACTGTAGCGATAGCTTTTGTAGCTGGGAAGATAACAAACTGGGAAGATTACGAAGACAAGAAGGCAAAAATACATAGCGACATAAGGGATTTTGCAAGGAAAATAGCCGGGACCGAAGTCGATGTTGTAATAAACAACGGAGATAACAGATCAGGTAAAGCTTATATCACAAAATCAGGGCTTAGCTGCGAAGCAGGGGACGACGGCTCTGTAGGCAGGGGCAATAGGGTAAACGGCCTGATAACCCCATTCAGGAAAATGAGCCTGGAAGCGGCAGCAGGGAAAAATCCTGTAAACCACATAGGTAAGATATACAATATTCTTGCAAATGAGATAGCGAACGATATCGTGTCCTTATATCCGCAAGTAAAGGAATGCAACGTATCCATAGTATCGCAGATAGGGCGTAAGATAGACGACCCGAAGCATTTGGACATAAAGATAAGCACTGAAAGAAAAGAGGAGCTTGACAACATACGAAAAAAGATAAACGACATAGCTGAACAAAGTCTTGAGAATATAGGCTACCTCACGCAGGAGATGATATCCGGGAAACACAGCATGTTCTGACTGCTAACTGTAGCCAGAACTGCATGCCGTACTTCTGTCAGCTACGCTGTCACGCGTATATGTTCGCCTTGCATTTAACCCCGCTTGGCTTGGTGTAGTTTATTCCGAAGAACTCCAGGGCCTTTTGGTCGGAGCAGTAACCGTTGTCCAGGTTGGTCTCTAGGTTCTTTATGTTGGTCTGGTTTAGCGTATACGAATACCTAAGCTCAGGTACGTATACGGTCCCATTGTCTGCTGTGTAATTCAAACCAGCTATTCTGCCATTGGGGTTCACGTAAGCCATATCGCATACATCGCCGAGCGCTATACCTTTTACTATTCCGTTCAAAGTGGACTCGTTGGCATGGCTCCCGTTCGGAAAAGCTATTATCATGGGGCATGCAGCTCCAATGCCAAGCGTTGATGTATTATGGATATTGCTCGTGTTGACCAATGCATTTGGGATTACTGTGTGCTTTTGCTGGTTTACTGAAAAAAGCAATACCCCTACTAAAATAATCGCTATTATTGCTGGTATAATCAACTTGCCCAACGAAGCGCCATTGCGGTTCTGCGCCTGCATTCCGCTGCCCTTTCCAGAAAGCCTATAATATTTTACCCTTTTGAAATGCGAATTATCTATCTGTTCAACCATAGACATATTCTCCAATTCGGAAATGTGCTGGCTTACTGTGGCTTTGGAAAGTCCAAGGACTGCGCTTATCTCAGTTATATCCATCGTCTTTTCGGAGAGAAGCTTTACTATCCGTTTCTTTGTACCAAACGTCTTTGACATTTGTTCACCGATAACTCCTTGTTTCCGAATATTAATTAAGGTTGTGAGAGAGTTAGGTTTTTGTTAGGTTTTTCGTCGTTAAATAGAAACTGTAAAAATCAATCATAAAAATTTTTTATTTATGTTACAAGTGCGGATTTAAAAAGTGGATTGCCTGGCCCTAATCCTTTTTTCTCTTTTCCAAAGCGAGTATTCTGCAACACTTCTTGCGAGTTCCTTGAGCTTGTCTACAAACTCTTCTTCTGAAGGTCGTTTCTTATCCTTAAATAAAACTTCAAACAGTGCTTCTAGTTTAAACGTTGTCGTATTGGTGGAGAGATCGAAATCTGTTTTAACGACTTCCAGTTCTTTTCTTCTTTGTTCATACGGGATTATTTTTATTATAATGCTGGTATCATTCTTGTTTAATAAAAGGTCATCG
Source organism: Microcaldota archaeon (assembly GCA_021797495.1). Taxonomy (GTDB): domain Archaea; phylum Micrarchaeota; class Micrarchaeia; order Micrarchaeales; family Micrarchaeaceae; genus Micrarchaeum_A. Next base: position 4,428 of record JAJZZO010000017.1, on the reverse strand, counting down.
GTCTTTTTTTCTGCGGGATTGATAAGAACATCACGAATCACTTGTTGGTTCTCAGTGAAGTCCACTAGAACAGTTAATGTTATTTCAGAGCTATGTGTTTCTTCCTTGCGTCGACTAACTGGGTATTTTTCTGTTCGGTACGTTTTCTTTTTTGAATAGGTTATAAACTCACTACTATTTTATTTAATTTTTAGATGTCAAAAGTATTTATGGGCTCAAATACCCCAAGATATGGACGCCACCTTGACAGGGTGCATATCACTGAACAACTGAGGTTGTCTCATGGTTTGCATGTGCGTTTTTATCCCTGCTGTTTATGCCTTGTTCAATCAAGCCTTTGTGGGAGAAGCATTTTTATGCGTCTCAACCCTGCGTTTGGTTTCTAAACGCGTTTTTACTTCGTCCAGGTAATTCTTTATTATGCGATTATCTATTGCGGTAAACTTCGCATTGTCCTCAAGCCTTGCATACGCATCCAGACCTAAGGCTTCTATACTTACGCACTTTTTATCCGAATGTTCTTCAGGGAATATTTTGACATCACCAATGCGTAAAGATCTATTTTCTATCATATAAAGCCAGACCCTGTAATCAGTGCCGTCAAGCGAGTGATTGAACGTTCCAATATACTCTAACATACTAGCATGCGCTTTTAATCCCGTTTCTTCTTCAAGCTCCCTAATCGCAGCGGCATCGTAGTTCTCACCCTTCTCTACGTGTCCGGAAGGTACGCACCATTTGCCGGGCTCTATGTCGTCATTATCATTTCTTTTCAAATACAAAACTCCTTCGCGAAGCACAGGAATTACAAACGCCACATCTACATAATCATTTTTCTCCATTTCAATCGGTCTAGCATTGAAATATATAGCCTATTTAAACTTCCGACTGGGTTCGTCTATGGACGATAAGAATCAGAATCAATAATAACCCTGGCATATGTGCTGAGAGCACGCGGTACCATTTAAGCTTAGGGATTACTGCGGAAGCATGCTTATCTCGTTTAACTTGACGAGCTTTAGGTAACTCATTCCTTTATACTCTATTATCTCAGCTTTTTGGAAGTTGCTGTTATTGTACCTTTTTAGCAATCCATTTATGCTGTTTCCCGTAACTATGACTATGCCGTTTGGCTTTGTTATCCTGTAAAACTCTTTCAGCACGGCTATTGATTTATTGCTTCCAAGCCTGTCAAATACTCCAAAAGCCATTATCAGGCCAAATTCCTGCTCCGGCAATCCAGTATATGAGCTTTTGGCAATGACGTACCGTAACCCCTTGAATTTTGCAGTTGAATTAAGCAGCGAGACTATCTCGCTTTTGCTAAAAGCAAGAAGCGTCATCTTCGGTTTTTTGTTTTTGCCATAAAAGTATTCTAGGGATTTCAATACGAGGTTCTTTGAGCCGTTCAGCAATATCTGTTCCTTCTTGAGATAAGCAAGCTCCGAGTTGATCAGATATTTTATTCCTACAGGCACTTTGCGTTCCGTCTTTTTTGTGGTGCGTTTATTTTTTTGCATACAAACACTATGGTTTCGTTATGCAATTTAAAAAACCTTATGTAAATATTCAGATATGCGCTAAATGCAAAAGTAATAAATATATTATAAAATGCAATGGAAGTACTACGTGATTCATTGGAAAAACAAAAACAGGGCGATTACGGTTTCGAAGAGCTTAAGTTTATAGTCAAGGGCAACATGGATGCTTTTGAGGTATGTTCCAAACTATATAATACCAGGGATTCACAGAAGTCATTTTCCGCCATAAAAGAGCTCAGACTAGGCCCGGAAGAAATACTTCACATGTACAAATTAGGGGCTGTGTCTGATATTTCGAAATTCTCGGAGCTTATGCTTTTTTATGCTTCTATCGATGAAGAACATCTTAATACATTAAGGGTGTTTTGTTCCGATGACAAGAACATTGACGTAAAGTCGTTTTTGCTGATAACTGGCATCTCGATAACCGAATCGCTGCGAACAGGTTCTTCAATAAGCACCGCCATAGAAGATACTGTTACAGAAATTTTTATGGACGGCCACAAGGGCTCAAAGATATATGAGGATTATGAGAAAATGTTTGTTAAGTTGCTGTCTAACATGATATTTTCGAATATATCCGTCGGCTCGAATCCCTCTGAAGATCTAAACGAGATAGGTGTTCCAGAGGATAGTTTAGCTACGGTTAGCGGATTAATCTCCAAATACAATAAAAGGGTTTCCGAACTGAACGATGCGTCAAAGTTACTGCATAAATAGGGATCTGGTGGAATCAAAACCAAGGAGATAAAACCGAAAAAGACACAGGTAATGGCATCGGCAAAGCTCAATCTTTTGAAATATCCGACAATTCCGCTATGGCAGTACAATTGCTGCAATCTGGCAGTCTCTCCGGCTTAGTCCCATCATATATGTCCCCTGCTTCTTTCATCAGTCTGAACACTTTGTTTATATTCTTGCCTACTTTATGTATGCTTGGTTTGAATTGCATCGAAAACCCTTCCGTATTTGCGTTATCGTGGGCGGTTTTTCTGGTTTCAGAGCTGACCGGCGGTTCGAAATATATAAGATATAATGACTTTACCGATTTATTGAACACCTTTTCGGCTATCGCAGCATAGCCGTTCAGCTGGATTTCGTAAATCGGCATAAGCCTATCCTGATTCCCTGTATATCTTGCTGTTTTATAATCCACTATCACCAAATCCTCAGAATAATCCTCAAGTACTTCGTCAGGCATTCCAGTCAGTATGACATCGCCTTTAACAAGGTTGAAATCCTTGCGGTTTACCTTAATGACTGCTTTGGCACTGCAGATTTGCGACATCCATTCTGGTAGTGTTCCGTATTTTTCAAAATGCCCTTCTACGACGTTTTTAGTGAAAGAGTCTATAGAAGAGAATATGCCCGGAAAACCTGTTTCATAAGGCAATGATTTTGAATGCCTCTCTATCCAAAAACACCTAGGGCAGAAGCCTTCCATGGCAAGCGCTCCAAGTTCTTTTGCCGATATCCTGAGCATAACACCACCGCTGATAAATGCACAATTAAAAATAAATAATAGCACAGTATAAGAGTCTACGATGCCCAATCCTGTTTTGGGGTCTTGGTTTTTATGGCGCATGAAAAATCTGTAATTATAAGCCACAGGAGGGATTTCGACGGCATTGCCTGCGCCGCCGAACTGCTAAGGCTACTGGACGGTTCCGTTGAAAAAATTCTTTTCACAAATCCAAACTCTGCGGAAATACTTTCGACGATTTCATGTATAAAAGGGCTAAAAGATTCAGTAATATACATTACTGATATTTCGTTATCCGATGATAGTTACAGCAGTGTGATATCCGCATTGGGCGAAATACATTCCAAAAACAACCAAATAAAATGGCTGGATCATCATCCGTGGCCCGAAGATGGGATAAAAAGCATGAAGGAGATATCAGACATGCTCATATGCGGGGAAAACAAAGAGTATTGCGCCGCCGAACTGGTGTATGCTAACCTGTGCCGCAACGACGATACATGCAAGACCATTGCAAGGCTTGCGCATCTTACCGATTTTAACATAAGGCCTGAAGACAAGGAACTTGATGCAGACCTTGTAAAGATATCGCAGTGCATAGCATTCTTGGACAATACGGATGCCGATTCAGAAAAGCTAAGAAAATCCTTAGTAGAAAACGTGGCCATGGGTTCATTAAAAGGCAAGATAGTGGATGAGATATATTCTCAATATAAAAAGTCTGAAGCCAAAAACATCGCGCTGCTGGAAACAACTATGGGATCAATCAGGCTTGGAAAGTACGTTTTGGGCATTGCCTTTGCGGAAAACCTCCAGAGCAATATGGCATGTGCGATGATAAAGAAGGAAACAAGTGCAAACATACAGGTATTTGTGACTACTAAAGATTGGTCAGCCCACGTAAGGAGCGATGATGGTGTAGATTCGTCTTTGCTTTCAAAGCGTTTGGGTGGCAACGGGCATCCTCAGGCATCGGGATTCACTCTTAAGATCTCGAATCCAAAAATGGAAGAAGCGATAAAAGAGTATACTGAAAACGTGTTTAAAGCCGCAAAGGAAATATTCGGTTGATGCTTGATTTGCTAGTTTACAGGGCAATGCGCCTGAACCGAAAGGAGCGTTGCAGCTAATTTATCTGCGGTAAAAAATAATTGGGAAAAGGTTAAATAAAGAAATCAACAGATAGTAGCGATTTAATGGTCGCAGTAAAGGAAGTCATTGAAGCCCTCTCGCAGTGCAAGGATCCGGAGCTGGATGCGGATATAGTCAATCTAGGGCTTATATACGGGATAAACGTGAGCGATGGCAAGGATGTCAAGGTAACGCTTACAATGACGAGCGCAATGTGCCCTGTAACCTCGCTAATACTTGCGGATGCACAGCTTAGGCTCGAATCGATAGCAA
>JAJZZO010000010.1 GCA_021797495.1 Microcaldota archaeon | reverse complement strand
GCCTCGGAGTATCAATGAGTCTTCCTGCAAATGCGATAGGCGTTACCGTTACTAATATAGGGAGCGCAGGTACGAACACATATAACGGCACATGCATCCCGCAAAACGTAAGTCCAGGCACAAGGGTTATATGCTCTGTTTCTATTCCAGGTAGTGTAGAGCCGTCGCTAGGCAGTACCACCACGGCAACTTTTAAAATACACTATTACACCTGCAAGTCAGGCACATGCACAGGACCGTATATAACTGTTGGCTCTTCAACGCAGTCGATGTCTCCCGCGTATGTTCCGTTCTATAACGTAACCCTTTACACAAATCCAACTAACGGCGAGATAGTAATAAACGGGGTCGTATACCGTAACTCCGTGACTGTTCCCCTTTCTTCAGGCACCTATACGCTCTATGCCGTATCTCCGACAGGGCACGCTTTTGAGTCATGGGCTATAAGCGCTGGTCCATCTACGCTGAGCCCGTTGACAGCTGAACCGGCAACCTTAGTGCTGCGTTCCAATGCTTCAATAACCGCTACATTCAAAACTGCAGTTTCGACAAGCACCATATACTCGAGCACGAGCACATCTACAACCTCTACTTCCACGACTTCAACATCAACCACAACCTCAACCACTTCCACAAGCACATCTACAACCTCTACATCTACAACCACTTCTACAAGCACTACAACTTCAACATCCACAACCTCTACATCTACAACAACATCAACAACCTCTACATCTACAACAACATCAACAAGCACCACAACTTCAACATCCACAACCTCTACCTCAACTTCAACAACATCTACTTCAACCTCAACAACTTCAACATCAACAACCACCTCTACAAGCACCACTACATCAACTTCCACAACAATACCTGATTGTAATAACTTCCTTGAACAGTCTCCTGCAGGTGGTGCGACAGTAAGTGGACTATGTGATACAAATTCAAATACCACATTTGGAGTGTATGTGAATGGAGGTAATACTGGATGGGTGCATGTTGCTGTTGCAAATGGCAGCACAGTATATTTCAGCGAATCTAAAACCGCAGTATGCCCTCTGACATCTGAGGGAACCATAAGCGTGAGTAAGAACATGATTCTAAACCTTTCAGTTTTACCAGGTAGAGGTGGTGGTGCTTGCTCAGGCGATGCACAGGGCGAACTTAAAACCTAAGCCCCCCTCCCATAACCACAACCTCCACAAGCACCACAACAACCATCGGATTTGCTAATCCTTACGGCGTAGCTATCTCTCCTTCCGGCGCATACGCCTATGTTGCAAACTACAATAACACAGTCAGCATCGTCAGCACATTTTCAAACACAATCACCGACACCATTGCCAACACCTAGACATTATAGAGACGTCAGTAAACTCCACTGCCCCAAAATAACCCGTCAAGAGTATAAATTCTCATTCGGAGACGTCTATGTGCATGTGTATATGGAATTAGTAATGCAGGATACAATAGCTTAAGGATAAGCCAAGAAGATGAAAGTACGGTGCAGGACTGCTTCAAAAGAAAAAGCATTTCATAAGGATGCGTTGTACTGTAACATATATAATATCGCAACTGCATATAATTCGCGCCATTAAGAAAGTTTTGCATTATCCTTTTGTATACTGCTCATTTTTCCAAATCAATAGCGTTATTATCACTGCAAAAGAACTAATTACCGATAAATAAAACGGATCTGGCGGGATTTTCATCGCATAAGGGGGGTAAGCAAATGAACAGGCCTTAGACACGATAGTCGTGAGAAAGGACTGCAATCCTTATGCGTTTTTGAACCCGCGACCGCCCGGTCCGAAGCCGGGTGCGCTATCCAAACTACGCTACAGATCCTCAACAGCATTTGCATCTTTTTATATAAATAGCTTCTTATTTATTATTCAATAGAAATTGTCTATCTTTGTCTGCTTTATGTTTTCCATGGTCTTCCAACGCAAGCGCAAATTCCCGGAAAGCTTTCCCGTCTTCAGGTGCTGCCTGACCGCATCTATGGTCACATAATCCGAAGGATAACCAGAGCCGATCTTCAGCCTTAACCTTCTCTCCAACTTTCTTATCTCTTCGTCACGCGTGACTTTGGCTATTATGCTCGCAGCAGACACTACTGGATACCTGACATCGGCTTTATGCTCGGCCACAAGCTTTATTGGCTTGTTCTTGAGCTCCTCCCTGCTCGCCTTTATTCCTACAACTCTCGTGGGCTTTGAAGATAGCATCTTTAGCCTCAAGCCGAATTTCTCGGCTATGACGTCGGGAGAGTCTATATAAAAAGATTTTACGTCGGATTCGAGTGAATCGAAAAGCCTTGCGAAATGCACCGCTTCCAGTTCGTTAAGCGATATTCCCTTCTGCATCGCTTCGTTTATCTCGCCTGGGCTTATTATGCCGGTTTTGACTTCTGCAGCTATGCCCATTATGGAATTAAAAAGAACAGCCCTGCGTTTTGGGGTGAGAAGCTTGGAATCGCGTACACCTATCTCGGACAGCTTATGCTCGTATCCTTTGGTTATTGCAACCACAGATATTACAAGGGGCCCGACAAGGGCGCCGCGACCAGCTTCGTCGCCCCCGCAGATTATTATACCAACACCTTCAAAGTTACATCGATTTCCTGTCTACCACGATGTAGTCGTTTACCGCTTGCACGGCGTTGTACGGAACTCTTATCTGCCCGCTGTCTATCTTCAGCTTGTTGGCTATGTTGCTGTCCATGTTCGGCTCGACTATGAAAGCGTTTATCTTTCCGGTTATCGGACTTATGTCCGCATCAACAAACCTTCCGACGTCGAATCCGTCATTTGTCACGACTTTTTTCCCTACGAGTTGCCTTCCTATTATGAACTTCACCATTTTTTCACCTTGGCGCCTAAATATATATCATTGGATTAATTTAATAGCCTTACGCTTTTTCACGGAAAGCGGAATTTTTCTCTCCGACGAGAACAACGCGGTTGGTTATACCGAATCTTGTGACCTTCACGATGCCTATGTTCTCGAACTTTCTCACTATCCTATGGACTTTTACCTTGGAAAAACCGCTCAGCGAGACCAAATCGGACTGTAGTACGGATCCCTTATCTGAGATTATGCTCAGTATCGCTTTGTCGCCGGAATTGAGCATTTTCCCGGTTACCTTCATTTCATGGTTTCTTGCAATTTTTTTCACCGCACTTTTGCTTTCGCTCTTAACCTTGTCGAATTCTATATCAAGTAGCGCAAGACCTGCAGCTATGAGTATTATTCCTCCAACAAACGGTATAGCAAAATCGAATGCAAAGTTTATGACGCCAAAGCTAAGGTCCCTCAATGTGTGTATCGGTATCCCGCTCGATAATGCGACAAGCATCATGATGCCCCTTATCACTGATATTATGAGCAATACTGCGCCGGCGGAAGTGGTTATTATCGCAAGCTTCCTGTATTTGTTCCCATTGCGAATTTGCATACAACCACCATCTTACAAAGGCAAACACAAAAGGTGCTTATAATATACGCATGGCAAGATTTATATAAAATGGTTTTTATATTAATTATCGGTTAGATGGAAGGAACCATGATACTCAGGGACAAGCAAGCCAGCATACTCTTATGCCTTAAGGACCAGACAAAGGACTGGAGCATAAGCGAACTGGCAAAGCGCACTGGTTCCACATACGTGCACGTATGCAACTTCATAATGAGCTGTGAAAATCTTGGAGTTGTGGAGAGCCAGAAGCACGGGAAGGACAAGATGATAAAGCTCACGAACAAGGGCGTTCTCCTCGCTTCGCACATAGAGGGCATATATTTGCTGTTAAGCAAGCAGCCAGAGCAATAGCATGAGCATGCTTAAATTTTGGGAGAAGCCAACCATTTACGTGTTGGCGGTTCATACGCGCACTACCGCATGGAGGTTGCCTAGCCCAAGCTTGGCAAGGACCATATCTGGATCCATGTAATAATCCCTTACCACTTCGTTTATGCTTTTTATATCCCTCCTTCCGAGCTTGTTGAGCTGTGCAAGTATCATCGCCCTTACGTTTTCTTCAGCTAGTATGTCAGGCGGAGGAACCCCTATGAGTGTGGAAAGCGTGTCTCTGTAGGTAACGCTTGGCAGTATCGGAGATGCCTTATGCGTCTTGTAATCAAACTTATACAAGTCCGAAAGCAGTATCTGTGTTTCTATACCTGCAAGCTCTGATATCTGCACGATTTTCCTGTGCGGTACTCCTTTCTCGTAAACCTGAGACAGGACGATTAGTGCGTCTATCACCGGTATTATGTCCTTCGGGACGTTCATAGGCGAGTGCTGCAGCCTGTTTATTATGTCTCGGGAAGACGAAGCGTGTATGGTTCCCATAGATATTTTTCCTATGTTCATAGCAGTTATCATGTCGTTAGCTTCTTCGCCCCTTACCTCTCCTATTATTATCATGTCGGGCCTCATCCTGAGCGCATTCTTTACAAGCTCCACCATTGGCATGTCTTCGCTGGTTTCAAGCCTCACGCAGTTTTCTTGCGTGGAGGTATCAAGTTCATAGGTCTCCTCGATTGTCACCACTCTTTGCTCGGGTCTCATGAACGAGAAAAGGGAATTCAGCAGTGTGGTTTTCCCTGCAGCTGGCATCCCACCGATGAGAAGGTTGGCAGGCCTGACCTTGAATCCGTCCATGTAAAGCCAGAGCCTTGCAGCTATGCTGTAATCCAAAGTGCCGGAATTTATGAGGTCTATTATGCTGAGCGCGGTCTGCTTGAAGTTCCTTATCGTTATGTCGTATCCCAACGGGGAAAAGACTATGTTAGCCCTGCTTCCAGAAGGCGTATGCACGTCGAGTATGTTTCCCTTGGCGCTTTCGTTGGTAGCATAAAGCTTGAGCTTGTTGACGAATCTCGAAAGTTTTTCTTTGTCCTCAAATCTGGCATCAATCTTCTTCTGGCCTTCCTTCGAATCGTATATGAATACGCTTTTTGTGTTGTTTATCATTATGTCCTCTATGGACTCGGTCCTCATCAATTCGTCCATAGGTGAAAGGTCGTTTATGTCGTTGGTAATTGCTGTTACGTCTTCCTCGCTTATGTCTGCCTGGAGCTCTTTTGCGGCCAATTTTATCAGTTCGTTCCGCCTCTCGGTCTTTTCCACGTTTACGAATCTGCCCACTAATCTGTTTAGTATCTCGTCCTCTATCTTGTAGAGCCTTTCATCCATACAAATCAAATTCTATTATCAAATAATCCTTTTAAAGCTGTTGCAGCCGGATCTTCAATTTGAAACCAGAGCCCCTATCACAAAAGAGGGGTCGAACGGTACAAGCGCATCGTAGCTTTCGCCTGTACCAAAAAAGAATATCGGTAACCCTGTGACATCTGATATCGATATTGCATTGCCGCCCTTTGCGTCGCAGTCGAGCTTTGTCAATATGATCCCGTCCACTTTGACATATTTAATAAACTCGGCTATCTGTTCCGCTATCCTGTTGCCTGCGGTGCTTTCCCCAACGTATATGGTTATATCTGGCTTTGCCACCCTCTCCATTTTTTTAATCTCGTTGAGCAGGTTCTTGTTCGTCTCCTGCCTTCCAGCAGTATCCACCAATACTACGTCTATGGAATGCGCTTTTGCAAACTCTACTGCATCGAAAGCCACGCTCGCCGGATCGGCGCCGTAATTCCCTTTTACTACTGGGATTCCTATCTTAGAAGCATGGAAGGAGGTCTGTTCTATGGCCGCCGCCCTGAAGGTGTCGCTCGCCGAGAAAACGGAACTCAACCCGTTGTTTTTGAACATGTGCGCTATTTTTGCCATGGTTGTTGTCTTTCCTGTACCGTTGGGTCCAAGGAACATTATTGTAACTGGTTTCATTCCCTCTGAAAGTTTTGCCTTGACGATCTGCAAGAGCTGTTCCTTCGGTTTTCCCTTTTCCAGTATCTTTTCAAGTTCTGTTTTCATGCACTCTGAAATGCCGGTGCGGATATTCCTGGATTCGAACTTTGTATCTGCGAGCGAGTTTTTTAGGGAGCTTATGAATTTCTCGGTTGTCGAATATGAGACATCTGACTGCAGCATTGTGAGCATAAGCTCGTCCGTGAAATTGTCTATGTCGGACTGGTTCAGGCTTATCTGTTTGGAAAAAGCGCCCTTGAGCTTTGTCGAGAGCGATAATCTTATCTTTTCATTTTTCCTGGACTCTGCGATCTTTTCTTCATCCTTTTTTTCTTCCCTATAAACTGCGGTTTCCGGTTTGATTTTCGTTACTTCCGTTTCAACATTTTGTCCTACTGTTTTGTCCTCCGCGTCGGATAAATCTTTATCTAAATCAATGGACTCTTCCACGGTGCTTTCAACGGCCTCGCCATGCATATCCTGTGTAGCTTCCTGCGCCGCCTCCGGGATGGGCTCTCCCTTTTCCTCGCTTTTTACTATTGAGCTTATTGCGTCTGATATTTTTTTCCTTAAAGAATCGAACATTTCTATGCCTGCTTCAAAAGCCTGTCGAGCCTTGACGACAATTCAAATAACGCATTCTCGGTCCTCCCGCGCGCTTTCATAAGCTCCTGCATATTCTTCGTTTGCAGCTCTATGCGCGAAGAAAGGTATTCCGAAGCTCCGCTGATATCTTTTTCCACCAGGTAACTGGCACCAACGGAAACCAAAACGCTGTTTTCCGATGACGCCTTGGATTTTATGAATATCGAGGAGCCTATTGGTGACAGCATGCTTGAGTTTTTTATCTTGTCGAATTTTTCCAGCGAAGTTTTGGCGGCGTTGAGTTCGTTTATGTATCCCATTACGGAATTTATGTCCCTGCTGAGCGTGGCGTACTGATTCTGGTAAACCTGTTGCATGTACTGCAGCTCCTGAACGGCTTCCTCCAAGCTCTCATTGTTTTCCTGGGCCATTTTCTCATCCGGGCTATTTCGACTCAGTTACCTCTTTTATCTCTATCCTGTTCCTCTTGACGCCCTGTTTCGATCCTATCTCGACTATGGCGCTCTCCAAGGCATGTTTCTGGCTCTTGGCATTTATCTTGAGCTCGAACTTCGGGTTTCCAGCCCTCCTTATCCTGCCTTTCACTATGTAATCCATAAATTCACCTTTTTAATCATTTATATCAAGCGCTTCTGTTATCCTTGCTATCTCGTATCCCGTGGTCTCGGAGCCTATTACGACACCATATGAATTTGCGATTACAGAAAGCCCTATGCTGAGCGCCCCGGTGTTCGCCGTGGTCCTTACAGAGTCCATGCCTGTGAGCCTGTCAAGCTCCTCCTTTTCCTCGTCGCTGCACCTGTTGTTCACAAGCAGTCCCTTATTCGTCAATATGTTGCTTGCCCCGACGGTCTTGAAGCTGCCTCCGGAATACCTTACCACTTCAACATCTAATATATCTCTTATCGCTTTTATGTCTTCTGGACCGTATTCCGGATTCACTATGGCGATCTTGTCGTTCGCCAGTATATTGTTTCCTATAGCGTTAAGGTTGCTCTCTATGCTGCCAACATTCATGTCCTTGACGAGTTCGCTTATGCCATTTACTTCGCTTTCGGCTGCAAGGTTGGAAAGCACAATGCCGTTGGAATTGGCCCTTGCGAATATGCCAACCAGATCCGTCATTCCGACAGCCACAGGCACGCATTCAACGCGCACGGCTTCGGATATCGCCTTGATGCCAGTGCTGTTCAGCGAATTGCCTATAAAAATACGCTTGTCCGTAGCGGTACCGAACGCGCCCACATAGCCGCTCTCATGTATTGAATATTTTATGACTGGCATTGTGGGCACCGTTATAGAGCTGGAAGCAAGGCTTATTTACCCTGTTCCTGCACTGGCGTGGCGTCAACGGGTTTTTTCTGAGCTTTCACCGGTTCCTTCTTTTCTGGCTGTTCCTTTTTCGCCTCTTCTTTAGGCCCGGTTTTGGCGCTCTGCTTCTTTGGTACTGTTTTGCTTTCCGTTTTGGACGCTTCCGCCGGTTTCTTTTCCGAATATAATGAGACCTTCGCCACGCCGTTGTCTATGTTCACGTTGGCCTTGAGCGGCAGCATGCTTTTCGAATAGCGCTTTACCAGGGCGTTGTTCATCTCGGAATCTATCTTGACGTTCTCGTTGGCCACCTTCATGTAGTGGGCAATCCTGTCCCTGACGTAGCTGCTAAGGCGCTTCTGCCTCCTGGACCTTGGCTGCGTGACAAGGTACCTCCTTATGTTTATCGTAATGAGCTTTGTCGGCATAATCAATCATCCTTTATGTTAAGCTTTGTCTTTCTCCAATTCCTTGAAAAAAGGTTTTGCTCTATGCGCCTGTGGGTCCTTACCATCGCAAGCACGGGTATCCTCCTCGACCTTTTTATCTGCTTGCCAAGGCGCTCCTTCTTGATCTTGCTTTTCTTTGACATTTTAACACCATAATCTTCATTTATGCTTGAACTCTATCTTTGGCTCTGGTTTGTAAGTGAGCCTGTTAAGCAGCGAAACAAGCTGCTTGTCTGATACTTTTCCAGATATCTGGTTCGACTGTGCCAGCTGCACTATGAGGTTCGACAGCTGCAGGTAGAGGTCGTGGTTCGAAACGCTTATGTTCATTATGCGTTCGTACGCATCCGGGTCGAGGAGCTGCCTCAACAGCGATTTAACCTGCTGTTCGCGTTGCATCTCCTTGTACATCTTCGCCAGAGCCCTCTTCGCATCTCTGTTTTCCTGACCTTCATAATCTTCGGGCATTTGCATTACACTCCGAAACCATTTAGTTGGCGCCCTGCGGTTTGTATCCTGTTATTTCATTGCACAGCTTGTCCAGGAAGGACTTCCCTTTTGGGGTTATTACCCTTCCCTTGCCTGTCTTTTTTATGTAATCCAAACCTTCAAGCTCCTTGAACGCATCGCTTATTATGCTGCCGCTCGCCGGCATGTGGTGATGCTTGTGTATAACGTGGTCCTTCCTCGAGCCATACCTTGTCCTGAGCCTCGAGACTCCCACGGGGCCGTTGACATAGACCTGCCTAAGTATGGAGGCTGTCCTAACGTACCAGAAATTCGGGTCTTCCGGCACGCGCTCCTTTGCGGCTCCGCTCTTCACGTAGTTTATGTAATCCGGCTTCTTTACCTTGTCCTTAAGCTTTTCGGCAGCAAGCTTTACGAGCTCCGATGCATCAACGTCATATACGTTCGCCATTAAACCATCTTTGAGTATCCTATTTAGTGTGTAAACATTGTTTTTGTCCAAGCGTTGCGCCCAGATATTACCGAATAAGGCTTTGACTAACTCTTTTTCGCCTAATTATTATAAATAGTTTGCGTTGTTCGTGTTTTTATACCTTTTGCTGCGCTAGCTTTTCGCCTTCTTCCCAGTGGGTTTTCCATGCATTGCCCTGTCTGCCTGCTCCAGAGAATCCTCTAGTATATCGAGCCCTTGTTCAATGTTCCGCATCGATACCGTCAAGGGCGGTATTATCCTTATTGTGGAACTCCCTGCAGGGAGCAGCAGCAAACCGTTGTAGAAGCATCTTTCTATGACCTCGTCCCTTTCCTTTATGGCTGGTTCCTTGCTCTTCCTGTCTTTTACCAATTCTATGGCAAGCATCATCCCCATGCCCCGCACGTCGCCTATAATCTCGTAGCGCTCCTTCATTTTTTCGAGCCTTGCCTTCATGGCGCGCCCCTTGGAGTGCACCTGTTCCTCTATCGAACGCATATTGCTCCTGACATGTTTGGCAAGCGCGTATGCTCCGGCGACCACTGCAAGATTGCCTCCGAACGTGGTGGCGTGCGCACCTGCAGGTATATCCGGCAATCCGTTCCTGAGCATGGTCACCCCCATGGGCAAGCCTGCTCCTACAGATTTGGCGAACGTGTATATGTCCGCCCGGACGTTGAAATTGTCGAGCGCCGCAGGTTTTCCCGCCCTGAAATAGCCCGCTTGTATCTCGTCCGAAACAAAAAGGATCCCGTAGCTGTCCGTAAGAGATTTAAGTTCCTTGAAATAGCCCTTTGGCGGAACCACGTAACCGCCTTCTCCCTGTATCGGCTCCGCCACGAAAGCGGCCACCTCATTGCCCGAGACCTCTTTTGAGAGCGGGTAATCCTTTATGTAGTCTATGCATGCGAACCCGCAATCGGGATAACTTTGATGCAGCGGGCATCTGTAGCAATACGGATACGGAACGTGCACTGCGTTAACGAACGGTCCCATGTGCTCCCTCTGCACAAGCTTGGACGACGTCAGCGCCAGCGATCCGGCTGTTCTTCCGTGGAATGAATTATAAAAAGCCATTATGCTGCTGCGCTTTGTAATGACCTTTGAAAATTTTATGGCGGCTTCGTTGGCTTCCGTGCCTGAATTGGACAAGAACAGCTTGCCATACTGCTTTGGGAACATGCTCGTAAACTCTTCGGCGAACTTCACCGGCAATTCAGCGTAGTAGTCCGTGAACGCCGAATGCATCAATTTGTCCACCTGGTTTTTTATGGCGGTGCGCACTTTCTCGTTAGCGTTCACCCCGAAATTATAAACAGATATGAAGCTTGAAAAGTCTATGAATCTGTTCCCTGCCACGTCGTATGCAAAATCCCCCTCTCCCCTTTCCGCGACAAACGGGTAGCTTTCCTTCGTTGTTGTTACGAACAGCCTTTTGTCTTTATTTATTATCTCGTTTACTTTTTTTGTTATTTTTATCTTTGGCATCTAAAGACCCCATCCTTTCCCTATACTCGGAATACTTGACTAAAGCCGCGAGAGATTTTGCCGCGTCTTCAGGAGAAGGATAAACAGGCACCCCTGAGCTCTCCATCATGTTGTTGTGCACCTCGGCGTAGTTTCCTCCCGGGCTCACCACCACTATGGGCTTTTTATTTTCCGTGCCGTATTTTATTATTGTCGCAGCAACCCTCGAATCTGCGCCAGGCGTCTGGAAAAGAGATATTATCATCAATGCGTCAACATTCTCGTCCTTCGACAAAACGTCTATCGCAGCCCCGAATCTCTTGTCGTCCGCATCGCCGGCCATATCCATGGGCATCGACATGTTTACTATAGGAGGCATGACTTTGCGGAGGCTCTTCTTAGCCTCTTCCGAGAGCTCGGCCATTTCTAAGCCGTTAAGGTACAGCGAATCAGCCGCGAGAACCCCTACGCCTCCTCCATTGGTTATTATAGCGACGCGTTTTTTTGTGGTGAGCGGCTGCGCCTCAAATATCTTCGCAAAATAAAGCATGTCGTCAAGGCTCTTGGCCTGTATGAAGCCGAACTGCTCGAATACTGCCTCATAAGCCGCATAGCTTCCGGCAAGCGAAGCAGTATGCGAATGCGCTGCGCTTGTCCCTGCCGGGGTTATTCCTCCCTTTATTATTATTACGGGCTTCAGCTTCGTCGCTTCCTTTGCCACTTCTATGAATTCCTTGCCGCGCTTTACTCCCTCTATGTAAAATATTATGACTTTGGTATCGGGGTCATGCGCAAGATAATTCAGTATATCCGCTTCGTCTATGACTGCTGCGTTTCCATAAGATATGAATTTTGACAGGCCGAAATTCTCATGCGAGATAAGATCAAGCACTGCGCTCCCCACGGCGCCGCTCTGCGATGCAAAGCTCACCCCTCCTATGCTCGGCTTGTCTATCTTGAAAGTTGGCAGGAACAGGGTGTCCACCCTGGAGCGCAAATCCATAACGCCCAGGCAATTCGGCCCCAGGACTGGAAGTCCGTATTTTTTTGCTATCGAAACAATCTGTTCCTGCAGGGCTGTGTCGCCAACTTCAGAAAACCCGCTGCTCACTATCACTACGCTTTTTACTTTCGCTTTTCCGCATTCATCCAATGCCTGAGGCACGAACTTTGCAGGTATCGCTATCACGGCGAGGTCTATGGGCTTTTTTATATCCAGGACGCTTTTGTACGCTTTCCTTCCCAATATTGTATCATCGCCTCCAACGTTGACCGGGTAAATATATCCGCTATAGCCTACGTTAAAGTAGTTCTGCATTATTATGTGCCCTACCTTTTCCGGGCTCTGCGATGCGCCTATTATCGCCACGCTCTTTGGCTTTAACATGCTGTCAAGGTTATAATATTTTCCAGCCATAAGCTCATTCCTCCATCAACCTAAGGTCAACGGCATCGTAAGTTCCGTCGTGCAGTATTATCGGGTTAAGGTCCAATTCTGTTATCTTTGGGTTTTTTACCAGGAAATTGGATACGTCCAGCAGCAGGTTTTTTATTATCCTTTCATTCCTCTGGTCCTGGAGCATTATCTGCTTGGATTTCAATCCGTTTATCATCTCCGAAGCGTCATATTCAGTTATCGGGCACACCCTCACAGAAACGTCCTTAAAGACTTCCACGTATATGCCGCCAAGCCCTAGAAGTATAAGCTTGCCGAATTGCGGATCCGTGTTGCCTCCTATTATTATCTCGGTACCGTTGCCGACCTGCTCTTGCACCAATATCTTGTATGGCTTCAGCGCCTCCCCTTTTTTTGCCAATTCCGCAAAAGCGGACCCTATCTGTTCAGGCGTCGACAAATTCAATTTCACGAGTCCGCTTTTGGACTTATGCAACGCCTTATCCGATATGAGCTTCATCACTATTTTATTCTCCCTTGCGAAATCTGTGGCCTCTTTCGAGCTATTCACGTATGCCGCTCTAAGCGCTTTTATCTTGTATCTTCCAAGCAAATCGTACGCTTTCATATAATCCATTAACGAACCCATGCTGCATCAATCCCCTTACTATTCAGAACCCAATTATAATACGCCTTTTGCAAAAAGCGCTAATAGTATTATAATTATTATGATTGCTGCAGCAGCATAAAGCATTTTATTGGATTTTTTCTGCGTATTCTGCGATAGTTGTTTCTGCATTTCCGCTATCTCCTTGTCTTCTGGAGGATGCTGCATCTCCTGCGCAGCCTGTGTGTTTTGCGCCTGCTGTGCATTTGATGCAGGCGCCGCTGCCGCTGGCTGTGCGCCCGGATTTGGCTTCGTCGGTGTTGTTTGCGTCGAAGCGTTTTGCGGTGTCTGAGAAGGTGTTGCTGCGGGTTGTTGCATCGCAGTGGTTTGTGCATGCACGTTTTGTATCTGCTGCGTGCCTTGTGCTGGTGTCTGAGGAACTTGCTGCTGCGGCATTCCAGCTTTGGACTGCATGAAGCCCTTTTCCGTTAGCGACATATCCAAGGAGCCGTTCCTTATATCAACGGAGATATACTGCTGTTCTCCAAGTTTGTATAAGTGCATTGCCAAGTCTTTCGAATTTATGTTCACCGCCGTGCTAAGGTCCGCCAAGTTTCTTTTTCCTGCGGATAGTTGTGTCAAAATCGCCAAATCAAGCTGATCGAACGGCATTTTTTCCTTGGTATCTGCCTCTTCGAGAAGCTTCTTGCCTATCTCGGTTACCGTTATTGAATTCTGGCCTGGCACATACGTCGTAAAATCCACAAGCCCTTTAAGCTTCAAGGTACCCAGAGCATTAGAGGCGTCAAAAAAAGATGAATTTATCAGTCCGCCAAATTTTTCAACTGTAGTGTCGGGCTTTATCCTTTTCAATACGGTCACATCCATAAAATTTATTTCGTTTGGCATACAATCATTGCAAAAGTTGACATTTATAAAACGTTATCACAGCTTAAATATCTTTCTTATTATCGACATGGCCGTGTCGGCGCATAAGCCAAACTGGCATTCGAATATTGCCAATGTTTTTATATTTTCTTTACAAATCCAAACATGCGGTGCGTTCCGTCTCTAAAAAGGTATTTTGATGAAATTGAGTTTCTTAGGCGGAGCACATGAAGTAGGGCGTTCTGCCATATTGCTTGAGGATAAAAGAAGCCTACTGTTCGATTACGGGGTAAAGATAGACGACGTTATAGAGTATCCCATATCAACACCGAAAGCCGATGCTTTCATACTGAGCCACGCCCACCTCGACCATAGCGGTTCTTCTCCATCCCTGTATAATGAAATGTCATTGCCCACAATAGGCACAAGCCCGACTCTCGGATTGTCCGAACTGCTGCTTAACGATACGATAAAAATATCGCGCAAGGAGCACACGAAGATAAATTTCCACAAAAGGCAGCTTGAGAAATTTTCAAAGAGGTTCATGCAGGTAGGCTATAAGAAACCTGTGCATCTCGGTGAATTCGACATAGAGCTTTATGATGCAGGGCACATTGCAGGCAGCGCTATAACGCTTGTCGAAAGGGTAAAGGCCAAGAACAACAAGAGGATAGTGTACACCGGCGATTTCAAGATGTCGCCGCAGTTCCTGCACGAAGGTGCAAAGCCCGTGAGGAGCGATGTGCTCATAATAGAGTCAACGTATGCAACGAGGGAGCATCCGGATAGGAACAAGCTTGTTCACGATTTTATAGAAGGCGTCAGGGAGGTCACGGACAACGGCGGAATAGCGCTTGTCCCTGCATTTGCCGTCGGAAGAAGCCAGGAGCTTCTGGCTCTCTTATACGAGCACGGCCTGATAGAAAGGACATACATAGACGGCATGGCCAGGGAGGCAACAGAAATAGTGCTGTCTAACCGCGGCTTCATAAGAAACGCTGATGCTCTCGCCAAGGCTGCCAACGAATGCAACTGGGTGAAGGATATCGCAGACAGGAGGGAAGCTCTTCAAGGTGGTTCGATAGTGGTCACGACCGCGGGAATGCTCAACGGCGGTCCGGTCATGCATTACATAACGAGACTCAACAAGGAATCCAAGGTTTTCCTTACTGGCTATCAGGTCGAGGGCACGAAGGGTCGCAGGCTTATGGATACTGGCAAAATCTATGTGGATGAGGTAGACAAGGAGTTCCACCTGCAGGTAGGTTTTTATGATTTTTCTGCGCATTCTGGGATGAGCGACCTTTACAAGTTCGTAAGGGAGAGCGCCCCAAACACCGTAGTCTGCGTTCACGGCAGTCCTGAAAATACCGAGGCGTTTGCGGACGGCCTGAAAGGCGAGGGTTTTGAGGCGTACGCACCAAAGGTCGGAGATACCATAGATTTGGGCGAGTGAACGGAAACCATAGCAATATCGCTGGGGGGCAGCACGCTTACCGACAAAGATGGAGAGCTCGATGTCCGATTCATACACGATTTCGCATCGCTGATAAAAAAGCACGTATCGCGTGGCATCTCATTCGTAATAGTTGTGGGAGGAGGTCTGACAAGCAAAAAGTACATAACAGCGGCTTCTGATTTTACAGATTCGAATTACATAAAAGACAACATAGGCATACAGACGACATACCTGAACGCATGGCTGCTGCACGCAGCCATCGGGGAAGAATCCTCAGTATACAAAGGCGATCCAAACGGCATACGCGATGCGCTTAAAAACAACAAAGTGGTCGTAACCGGAGGCATAATACCTGGAATAAGCACAGATACAGTAACAATGTTATTGGCGGAATCAGCGAATGCCACGCACGTAATCAACGTCAGCACGCCCAAGGGGGTTTACGACGAGACCGGTAATTTTGTAGAAAGCATGGGCATAGACAAGCTCATCGACCTGGCACTGAAAGGCGATACAAGGGTGGCAAGGTCGAGTTTTATTTTCGACGTCATAGCGTGCAAGATAGCTAAGAGGTCGAAGACCGAGCTCCATTTCCTGGACAAAGACATAAGCAACATAGAGGGCGCGATACTAAAGCGCAAGCACGGCGGCACTGTGATAAAATAGCTTTCACTGTGCGCTGAAGCTCAATCAACGCCCAACGCGGCCATCATGAACGGCAGAATTATTGTGGCATCGCCGTCTATGGTCACGTATTTTGCCTTTTCCTTTATCTTTCCCCACGACACGGCTTCGGTAAGCCTTGCCCCGGACAAACTGCCGTCGTACTGTGTGGCTGTCGTTATGTAAACGGCGTAATCAAGGCCTCCCTTGAACTGGTTCCACCATATGACGTGGTGCTTGCTTATCCCTCCGCCAATCATCAGCGCTCCAGTGACTTTGTTGTCGAAAGATATGTTGCTCAGCTCCAGTTCGTCCCTTATCAGGTTGAGCTTGAAATCATGGTCCTGCGAATAGATTGTGAGCTGGGTGCCGAACGCACCGTCCAATATTCCAGGGTTGAATATCTTGACGTTGTGAAGATAAGCCTGCCTTAATATTGATCCGTTGTCCTTTATGCGCTTCCCGAATTCATACAGCAACTCGCTTGCGCTGTACTCTTTTTTGTAATCCTTCGAAGTATATATGTCGTCCATTATTTTCCTGAAACTCTCCTCAACCTTCAGGCCGTATTCGTCGTTTTCTATGAAAACGTTCCCAAGCCTGTATATCTTCATCGAATGCAGATACGCGTCGTCGGCATTAAAAGTCCCGAGGGAATACTTTCCTCCAAAAGCCCTCGCCAGGTCGTGGTCTACCGTGCCTCCTGTTGTTATTATCGCGTCGAAATGCTTTACCATGGAAGCGAGAATCCCTCTCAATCCTGTAGAAACTATGTCGGCAGGGAACGAAAGGAAATTGAATGATTTTTTGTCCGAGAACATATCCCCAAGTATGTGCGTTCCGGTTACCATGTGCTGGGCCGAGAATCCTCCTATGCGTTCCATTTCCCTAAAAAGTTCCGAGACCTTGATGCCCTTTTTCAACTTTATATCATGCACGGGTATCGAAGTCAGTTTTTTCTGTATAGAATCCTTTTCTTTAGGCATTTTAATCATCTGATTATACAATTATACTGGCATTATTGGTTATTTAAAAGAACCAAACAGCAGCGTTACATACAAGCCACAAGCACCATATTGGCAGTATAGATTTTTAGCCTTTTCAGGAGCATAATAACTAGCGACCGTGGTTTCATGAGCGAGTTTACAAGCGTTGATGATGAAGAGATATTAAGATTTATAGAGGGCGCAAAGCCCAAGATATATGTCGTCGGAACAGGCGGCAGTGGCAGCAACACTGTAAACAGGCTTGCCACGCTGGGTATAGACGGTGCAACGCTTATAGCGATGAATACGGATGCCCCGCATCTCATAAAGACGCGTGCCGAAAGAAAGCTTCTCCTCGGAAAGAAGGTGACGAAAGGCCTCGGCGCAGGGAGCGACATAAAGGTGGGCGAAGAGGCCGCCATGGAAAGCAAGGATGAAATAAAGCACATGCTTTCCGATGCCAATTTAGTATTCATGACGTGCGGACTTGGCGGCGGCACAGGAACTGGTTCCATAAGCACAATAGCCCACGAAGCCAAAGAAAACGGAGCGCTTACCGTAGCGATAGTAACTTTGCCGTTCTCGAGCGAAGGGCGAACCAGGATGCACAACGCATTGGAAGGGCTTTCAAAGCTCAAAAAGATGTGCGACACCGTAATAATAATACACAACGACAAGCTGCTTTCCGTGGCTCCCGACCTTCCCCTGAATATGGCATTCAGGGTATCCGACGAAGTGCTGTCAAGCGCAACAAAGGGCATAGTCGAGATGGTCACAAAGCCGGGAATGGTGAACATAGACTTTGCAGACCTGAGGATGGTGCTAAGGGATTCCGGTTATGCCGTGATAGGCTCCGGAGAGGGCATGTCGACATCAACGCAATCTAACAGGGCATTGATAGCGCTGGAAAACGCGATAAAAAGTCCTATGCTCGATGCCGATCTCGCTACGTCGAAGAAGGCGCTGATAAACATAATCGGCGGCGAAAGCCTTACGCTGAGGGAAGCGGAAACCATATTCCAGGAGGTCGCAAGCAGGATAAGCAGCGATGCGCTTATAAAATGGGGCGCAAGGATAGACGAGGACATGGCCAAGGACTCGATAAGGATAATGCTCGTGGTAAGCGGCGTTGAATTCCCGGAGTACAGCGAAAGCAGCATAAAGAAGGAGATGAAGAACCTCGAGAAGGTAGAGCTCGACGACCTGTTCTGACTGACGCAGCGCACCTCCAATGGTTACCATACAGAGCATAGCAGCTATTATCGGTAATTATGGTATTCTGTTTGCCAGAGCCCCTCAGCTTATTCTGGCTGTTTATCCGACTACCCAAAACAAATGAAAAAGGTATTTAAACACTTCTATTCCATTTTGCATTGAAATATAAAAATCAGGTGAAAATATGGGGGGACCACGCGGCGGAGGATAATTAATAAAGCAATATTTTGAATCTTAGCTTCTTATTTTATATGTTATACTTATTGTTTATGCTTTGTAGTTTATCCTTTCTTTAGATTCTATTGACTTTCTCTTAACAAGGCTTAGGTATTGACTGCTATATAAGTTGTCAAACCTTCTGTAGCACAAATTTCCAACTATAACATTGCTTACCATTAACGAGTGCAGTTCTATCCCTTCAACCGTATTTGCTAAATCTTTCATTATAGTTTCTAAATCTCCGTCTTTGAATATGGGCGCTAGGTACATTACTCCGTCAGGATTTTCTATATCTCCCATGTAAGTGAATCGGTTAGTCATGGCATCTGGCTCGGCGATGACATATTTATGGTGCAGATCCCGTGTTTTTATGAATGCAGCCATATCAATTATGTCTGATATTATTACTCCATTATACTTGAAATTTAGCTTTCGCATAGTTATTGTGGGTCTTACTAAGATATTTGTTTCATCACCCGAAAGCCTTTCATACGCGTTCTTTGCGCTTCCCCTAGGCATATTGTATATTCTGTCTATTTCCGCGAAACTTATCCTGCTATTATTGTTAAGCTCTTTCAATACTGCATAATCCCTCTGCATTATATCGTTTCTCGCTGGTTTAGGTCCATTTTTCTTTCTGTGCCACACCTTTTCTTTCAAAACATCAAAAAATGAGTCTCGCAATGGTATGAAATTATAATCGTCTTCCATCGGCGAAACATACCAGAACGCCTTGGCATTACTTATTCCCTCTGATCCTCTGATGTTATATAAAGAATTACTTAAAACAGAGTCTGTTTCTGCAACGCAATAAAATATTAAGTCGTACTCGCCTTTAGTAAGCATTGCGAGCTGTACTCTTGGTTCTTTTTCTAGTGCCGTTTTTAATGCTTCTGCACTGGGAATTTTTTCGGTGAATTTTACAAAGATTATGTATTTTGCAAAACCCAGGTTTGTCATATCTACCTCTTCCGTATACCTTATATCAAAGAGCCTTTCCAGCCTTTTGATCCTGTATTCTATGTTCCTTATTGGTATCTTCAGTATCCTTTGCATTTTATTGTATGACATACGGGCATTCATGCTCAATGCCAGCAATATTTTCTTGTCGTTTTCGTCTATTCGTTCGATTCTTTGAATCTCTTCTTCTTTAGACTGCTCTTTTTCTATGCGCCTGTAAGTATTAACCTCTTTCTTGTTCTTTATAATCTCTTTATGGTGCGCCGGAACCATCAATCCATTCTCGTCTATCCAGCCGAGATAATTCGTTATCTTTCTGGGTTTTTGCAGATCAGGGTCCCATACGCTTGTGGCTTCGAAAACACAGAATCTTTTGTTGAGGTGTTTTACCTCTATATACGAGCCGTATGCCTTTTTGAGTGCTTCGAATGTTGTACGAATCTCTTTCGGCATCTCTACCATGCAATCATAAATATTGTATATGGATACATATTTAAAGATTAATAAAATATAAATGGCACATAAACAAAATGATACTGGTATCCATGAAGGATACTTATGGGTATTAATAAAAGATTTTATTATAAAGTAGTATAATAATCAGCATAGTATGTGCGTATATCTACAGAAAAGGTTAGTGTTTTTGGAAAGCGTATTTATAAGCAATATGCCTTAATCTTACTCAAGCTTTACTGTGGGGGTGAGGAAAAATGTACAAAAGCAATTTCGCTTTTTCGCTGGCTTATTTTCCACCCATGGCCATCCCCCACGTATCGCCGTTATGCTTTAAAGGTTGGTCGCATGTTCGGATGGAATAACAAAAATAAAAACATACAAAAACAAAACAACGACGAAAGGCCGGTTAAAATGGTAAGGATATCGGAAAACGTCTATCGCTTCGTCTGGGCTGACGAATAACGTTAACAAGGTGGGGAAAATGAATACAACTTCAACAAACAGCGTAAGCGCTGCGAAACAGCGCGTGAAGAATGCGAAAAGGTTCTTCGTAGTGAAAAGGAACGGAAAGACGTACCACAAGTTCTTCCTAATAAAGCCTAAAGAGGGTATGGATCTCAACACCCTTGCGAACGACCTCGTGGCTCTTCCTGACGTGCTGGAAGTCTACGCTACCGAAGGTTCGATAGGCTTCATGGTAAAGGCGAGGTTTGACGGCGAAAAGGAACCCGAAGAAGTGGCACGCTACATAGAGAAGAACGTCTCGAAGAATTATGGCACTCTAGTAAGTTATATAAACTTCAAAAGGTGCGCAAAATGAGCATTAGGCTTTGGTACTACAAACACTTCGACAAGGAGAAGCTCCTCGAGGAACTTTCGAAACCCGTTAAAGGGGAATACATTCCAGTTCATGACGGTGCAGCCATGGTCACACGCGTAAAGAAGGAGGAGCTGGGCCAATATGCTGAGCACTTAAGGCTAATGAAGGAATATTATGAAAAAGCATACGAGAGCTGCATAAAGGAGAATGCTTTTGAAAATAATTTAAAGAATAGCGCAACAATAAGTTCAAACGCGCAATGTCAAAATAAAAAATAAGAAAAGAATGGGCAATCGCTCATTCCAAAAGCCCTTCGAGCTTCTTGTTCGCCTCGCTCCAGTTGACTATGTTCCACCATGCGCCTACGTAATCCGCTCTCTTGTTCTTGTACTGCAGATAGTACGCATGCTCGAACTCGTCAAGTATAAGCACTATCGGCATTTCAGCGAGGTGGTTC
>JAJZZO010000019.1 GCA_021797495.1 Microcaldota archaeon | reverse complement strand
ATAACCGGACCTGGGTGCGACGGTTGGGCTAACACGTTTATTATAAACGAGGGATCAAAGGAAGTATAATTGTTGTTGCCCAGGCTGTTGAAAGTTATAACGTGCTTTCCTACGGATAAACTGCCAATCGGAAAACTTATTGTTTTTAATGAATTGGTGGTGGCATTCAGAGAGGCGTTTACGTATATGCCCGCGTTAAGCTGGTTGTTTACAGTGTTGGTTGACGCAGTTATGTTGAACGGCAGTGTCGAATTTATTGTCTTTTCCGCTCCGGTTGTATCAAGGGATACGGAACCTGTAGAATTCTTAAACAATAACGAAATCACAGGAGGTGCCTTTGATATCGTGAGGGTTTTGGATATTGTATTGGAGGTGTAGTTTCCGTTTCCCAGGGTGTTTGCTGCGAATATGTAATTACCTGCAGCTGCGCCAAGCGTTACGGTGTTGGCAGTATCGAAAGATGTTACAAGGACATTGTTCAAGAAGTCGTTCGCAGACAGTTGGTTGTCGTATGTGGTTATGTTGGCAGTTGCGGTTGCATTTATTCCGTTGTACACGTAGTTCGCAGGGAAGTTAGGCAGCGTTATTACTGGAGTTGCCTTTGATATTGTTAGGGTTTTTGATATTGTATTGGAAGTGTAGTTTCCGTTTCCCGGCGTGTTTGCGGTAAATGCGTATGTTCCTGCAGCGGAAATGCCGTAGGTATTAGTACCTGTAAGGACAATGCTGACGGTGCCGATGTTGCCGTTTATAGTATAAGCATAGGCGCCGGAGAGGGAGATAGCTACGCCTTTAGGCCCATGAAACCCGGAAATGGTGCCGGAGATTGTGTTTGTGGAGGTGTTGACAATGCTGACTTTGCCGTTTGTGACATAGGCATAGGCGCCGGAGGGGGAGAAGGCTACGCCTTCAGGGCGGCCATTAAACCCGGAAATGGTGCCGGAGATTGTGTTTGTGGAGGTGTTGACAATGCTGACGGTGTTGCTGTAGTTTGCGACATAGGCATAGGCGCCGGAGGGGGAGATAGCTACGCCGGCAGGATAACTAAATCCGGAAATGGTGCCGGAGATTGTGTTTGTGGAGGTGTTGACAATGCTGACTTTGCCGTTGAGGTAGTTTGTGACATAGGCATAGGCGCCGGAGGGGGAGAAGGCTACGCCGTAAGGTTCATCAAACCCGGTAATGGTGTGGATAATTGTGTTTGTGGAGGTGTTGACAATGCTGACGTTGTTGTTGTAGTTTGCGACATAGGCGTAGGCGCCGGAGGGGGAGAAGGCTATGCCGTAAGGTTCATCAAACCCGGTAATGGTGCCTGTGATTGTGTTTGTGGATGTGTTGACAATGCTGACAGTGCCGTTGTTGATGTTTGCGACATAGGCGTAGGCGCCGGAGGGGGAGAAGGCTACGCCCCAAGGTCCAACGAACCCGGAAATGGTGCCGGAGATTGTTCCAGTTAGGGTGTTTGAAACTAATGCATTGTTTTCGTATAAATTAGATGGTATTTGATTGTTATAGGTCTGGGTCCAGAAAAACACTTTTTTGGGAGTGCCGTTATATACAGAATTTGCAGGAAAACTGGGAAGCGCGATTAATGGAGATGCCTTTGAGATCGTTAGGGTTTTTGATACTGTGGCAGCTATATAGTTTCCGTTTCCGAGGGTGTTTGCGGTGAATATGTAATTGCCTGCAGATGGACCCAGCGTTACAGTATTGCTTGTTGTGTTGAAAGATGTTAGAAGAACATTGTTCAAGAAGTCGTTCGCCTTCAATTGGTTGCCGTATGTGATTATGTTGGCAGTTACAGTTGCATTTATTCCGTTGTATGCGTAGTTCGCAGGGAAGTTAGGCAGCGTTATTACTGGAGATGCCTTTGAGATCGTTAGGGTTTTTGATACTGTGGCAGCTATATAGTTTCCGTTTCCGAGGGTGTTTGCGGTGAATATGTAATTGCCTGGAACAGCACTTAGTGTTATAGTATTGCTTGTGTTAAAAGAGGTTATAAGCGCATTGTTTAAGAAGTCGTTCGCAGGTAGTTGGTTATTGTATGTGATTATGTTGGCGGTTGCGGTTGCATTTATTCCGTTGTATGCGTAGTTTGCAGGGAAGTTTGGCAACGCAAGAGTGTATGTGCTGTTCTTGTTTATCGTAAGCGTCTGCCCTATGGTATTCGTGCCTGCGGTTATGTCGTTGGCGTAGAAGCTGCTGTATGTGCCTGCTGCCAGGGCAAAGGCGTTGTAGGTGTAGGTAGCTGAGCCAGTGCCGTTGGCTATCTTCGTGCCTAAGCTGGGGTAATCCACAGCACAGGAGTCGGTTGAGAGAGCACAGGAGGCTGTAATGATTATGCTCTGACCGTAGGCAGCTGGGTTAGGATAGACTAAGAGTGCTGTCACATTCGTCACAGCCGAGAATGTTACGCTTGGCATTGCCCCGTTGGGAGGATATGCACGGGTGCGGATGTAATCTATAGGACCTATTTTGGTATTGCTATCATAGCTCGCAAGAGATATAGATAAGTCACCCACATAAATGTCTTTTGTTAAAATGGCATTCTGGGCATTGTTGTAATTTGGAGGATTGGTACCTATGCCAAATACGGCGTTTGAAGATGTGGAATACATAGAAGAGATAAACGACGATGGCCCATAGGTAACTCCACACTCGGATCCCGAACCTGTGTTAAAGGTAAATGTGCTTGAGACGTTTGATGCTCCGTTCAATGCTGTTTGAAAGAAGGTTCCGGAGTAGTGAAAATCATTATACACTGATATACCATTACTACCGAAGGTGTTAGGTGCTTTTCCTAATCCCCATCCTTCACCTATCCCGTCCTGGCCTCCACAGGGTGAAGCGAAATCAAATCCCGATGGAAAATAAAACTCCGTTATTTGTGTAGTATTATATATTGCACTTGTAGTATTGATATAATTTGTAAACGGTTCAGTTGAAAAGGGTGAGCTGCTGGGTACCGGGCTGTTAACAGTAACCCCATTATTTACAGTATAATTCACACCGGTCCATCCGCTCGGCAGAGTATTTCCAGCAAAGTTCCAGTAGTTCGTGAACACATTCGCTCCGTCATCGTATTCTGCATAGGGATTAGCAGTATCACAAGTTAAAGTATTACTTGGCGTGGGACAAGACAGTTGTGGTGCTTCGCCGATTCCACTTGTGCCAGAGCTGGAGAGCAGGTTTGCGGGCTTGATGGCGAAGCCGAGATAAATATCATTAGTTGCTATAGTATTTGCGATTTTGAGCCACGTTGTGAGCTTGCCAGAGCTGTTGCTTTCTATCCACGCAGGGATTATCGTGCCGTTGCTATAGAAGTATTCAAAGTTGGCTATGCTGTTGCTGTATGTTATGTATGAGCCATAAATTGTGTTGCTCTCCGTGAGGTTTACCATCTGTTGGACGTAGGCGCTATTGACCGAGTTCCAAGAGGCACTGAGGTTGAGCTCTGTGTATGCCCTAATGCCAAATGGCACAACTGAAGGCGTAGTAGCTGAGGTTATATTGGCAGAGAGAAAAAAGACAATGACCAATACTATGCAGAATGGCAAAATCAGCCCATGTTGCAATAATTTTTCCGTAGGCTTACCTTTCTTTAGTAATAGCTTATAACGCCACAAGATTTTACAATAACTTTAAGGATATAACGTTTAAGAACCTTATGGAAGTCCTGTAAAGGAAGTTGACTTTTATATCTATATCATCCAGACAAAAGGATTTAAGGATTCGATTTCTTAACCTGCGGTTCAGATAAAGTTTATATTTGTTTATTCGGATAAAACTTTGAGATTTTAGTGGTTATTTGATACCTGTATTTGATTTCGACAGATTCCTTATGGGCTTTTCTTTAGGGATACACATAATACTCGCAGTAATAGGCATAGCGTTGCCTGTTATTATAGTAACCGCAGAGGTAGTCGGGATAAAAAGGAATGATCCATATTACACGAGAATAGCGAAAAGGCTAACCACAATGCTTATAGTGTTTTTTGCCGTTGGAACCGCTTCCGGGACTCTTGTGGCGCTTGAGCTGTTGTTCCTATGGCCAAAATTTATGGTTTTGGTAGGCCATGTGGCAATACTTACCCTTTATATAGAGGTGTTCGCATTCTTCCTCGAAGCGATATTCCTTGGGGTCTATGTTTACTCCTGGGACAAATTCGACAACCGTTATATACACGCATTCACAGGGGTGCTCGTAGCATTGGGTGCTGTGCTTTCTGCGGTTTTCATAACGATGTTAAACGCTTTTATGAATACGCCTGTGGGTTTTAATATACCGGAGTATATAAAAACGGGAATAATAGCCGGCGTACAGCCTTTAGCAGTATTGGCCACTCCCTCAACGCTTGTGGAGGTTGCCCATGTTGTTTCCACTTCTTATTTTGCAGGAGGATTCATATTCATCTTTTACTTTGCTTATAGGATGCTCAGAAGCACTGGCGATGAGCGCCTGCATTACAGAAAGGGCCTTAACATTGCATTCAGCCTTACGCTCATAGCGACGTTCTTTGCAGTTATAACTGGAATCCTTTCCATATCCGGGCTTTACGCTTTCCAGCCTGAAAAATATGCGGCTATGGAACTTGATTTATACCCGCAGACACACGCACCGGAACTTCTCGGAGGCTTTTATTCTAACGGTACAGTAAAGGGCGCGATAGCCTCAATACCGAATCTGCAGAGCATACTTGCAACCGGAAGTGCGAATGGTGCAGTGCCTGGTCTGTCCTCTTACCCGAGCAGCACGTGGCCACCACTAGTCGTGCACTTCATGTTTGATACGATGGTAGGGCTTGGCTTCGGATTCGGATTTGTTATGCTTATAATATTTTTTATGCTCGTATTGAAAATGCACCCGTTCGACAGGAAATGGGTGCTTGTTTTGTTGATTGCCGCTGCAGTAGTGGCTGTATTGCTTCTTGAGCTCGGATGGGCGACTGCCGAGATAGGCAGGCAACCCTGGATTGTTTATAACGTACTGCTTGTTTCGCAAGCGGCAAACACGTCCCCAATCATAATACCACTGGCGATATTCTTCGTGGTATTTTACGCGTTGGTGCTTCCATTCACGGTGCTGGTTATAAAGAGGCTGCTCAGGGATAGACCAGTAGCCAACGAACAGGTGTAAATAATGAGCATTATGTTTTCCGTTAATTACCTTATATTTTCGGTATTTATTACGCTTTTCGGGCTCGAGGTAGGAATTGCGATAACGTTGCTCTTAGAATACGACAAGTATAAGGACAAACTTAAAAAATTCTTGATGCCGCTTTGGGAGGTGACTGGAACATTCGCAATATTTTATATTGTTAACTTGGAGGCAACAGTTCCGTCGTTGCTGCTGCTTCTCGGTACTGTTTATGTGGCTCCCATTTTAGTGGCTGCGATATTCTTCATATTAAGGAACGCATTCCTTGCATATAGCGAGTACATGGGAGATAAAGGATCCGAAAAGCGCTATTTGCGTATTTATGCAATAGCTACAATTGCAGTTGCATTCATTGCAATATCAGTTCTCGATTCAGGGATAAGCGGGATTGCGATAAACACGTCTTCGTACTCAATAAGCTTGCTCAGGATGTTCGCCAATTCGTTCAATATCCTGATGTTTATCGGCATAGCGCTGCTTTCTGTGTTTTTGGCTGCGGTATTTTTCTGGGTCAAGGAGTATAGATGGTTTCCAGGTCTTGCCGCGGTGCTTGGGGTGATATCTGTAGCCCTAGCGGTGCACGGCTCTTTGTTGTATATGTTTTCTTCGGCGTTTGGCCTAGGGCTCCCGTACCTCATAGGATTATTGGCCATGCTGGGCATAGCCTTGTTGCTTTATTACAGAGACAATAGATATGCGAAATATATTGCGATATTGTGGTTCTTTTTAGCCATTAACTTCTTCGGTTTTATGCAAAGCCCATACATTCTGGGTGGTACGGTAAATACGAATAATTATATAGCTACTGGACCCATAGCCTTTTACATAAACATTGTAACCCTTATAGGTGGCGCCATATTGGTAGTTTCTCTGGCATTTATGGTGTATATAAGTTACATTAAAAAATCTAATAACGTAAAAGGGTAATTTTTGATGGATGGATTTGAGCTCGTTGTTCTGCTTTCTACTCTTGTGATAGCTTTGCTTAGCGGGATACTCGCCGCGTTTATGACTTACAAATGGAAAAATAACAGAACGGCGAAAAGCTTTGCTTTTTGGGCTATAGGCTTATGGGCTTTTACTGCAGCGGTTTTGCTTGAAAGCGTTTTTTCCTTGAACATATACAGCGAGGCTTTGATAGATTTATACCTATTCTTAGTGGTATTCCTGGTAGAGGCATTGGCTATGGGCTCACTTTACCTTCTGAAGAACAACACCCTAAAAGCGGGTTATATCATATATATACTTGTAATAGATTTTGCAATGGTGCTGGCTCTTCAATTTTCAAATACATCAAATCTGATAATAACATATGTCGTATATGGGGTATTGCCGTTGGCGGTTGTTGTTGTATCATCGTTAGGAACATTCCCGGCCGCTTTTATACTGATAGTTGTAGCTGCTCTGTCTTATAAGAGAACGAAAAACGCGAAGATGCTGAGCATAATAGCCGGAACCTTGGTAGTTAGCATTGCAGGGAGCTTGTATATAGCTGCCTTCCCTGAGTTTCTGTATTATTCGGAATTTATAGGAATCCTGCTTTTATGGTTCGGCTTCCTGGGTTTTGGCTTGGGAAAGAAGGCGGAGAAAGTAACACGCCATAGCAAAAAGGGTAAGGCTGCAAAGATTGCTTCAAAGACCCACACATCAAAAAGGAAAGGTCATAGAAGAAAACGCAGGAGCAAACGGAACAGATAAAGTGGATATGGTGTTTTGTTGTCAAATCATATGGTAGCGATACCTAATAATGAAAATCTCGCATCGTTTATTGGTAAAAAGGGGTCCGAAAACAGCATAACTTTTTACAACAGGAGCGTTGACGGGAACGTCATAACTGCGCTTGCACCGACCTCTGTTGAGGATAAATTTTACGCGGTCACCGAGATTCTCACGGTATCCGATACTATAATACTTTCGACGGATAGCCTCGACAGGTTATTCGGCGAACTGCTCATAGCCTCCAAATTGCTTGACAAAAAGGTGCTTTTTACTGATGACAATGCCGATTCCGAATTGATAAAAAACGCGAAGCTTAGTAATTACGAAATTTGCGGGAAGGAAAGATTGCTTGATGGAATCTTAAAGGAAAACGCGAAGGGCGACGGGTCGGGAGAGTGCAGGATAGACTTAGACAAGGCCTTCAACGTGAAAGGCATAGGAACTGTAGCCCTTGGAATAGTCATGAACGGCACGGTTAATGTCCATGATGAACTTTGGCACAGCTCTGGCAAAAAGGCTTTGGTAAGATCATTGCAGAGCCAAGATGTTGACGTTAAGTCCGCTGGACCAGGCACCAGGATAGGCATAGGCTTGAAGAACATGGATTCTGATGAAATAGAAAAGGGTACCATATTATCTTCTTTTGAACAAAGGCCACATAAGAGGGTAAAAGCAAAGCTGACGTTGTCTGAGATAAACAGGGAAAATCTGCTCCCTGGGAGCTTTTATGGTTTGGGGTCTAATTTTTCTTATTCGGTTGCGAAAATTGAGGCTGTCGAAGGAGATATTGCAAGCTTGGCCCTTGAAAAACCTTTAGCGCTGATTAAGGGGGACACTTTCCTTTTGACAAGGGAAAAAGCACCGAGGATATTTGCAAAGGGCATCGTAGAGGAAATGCTGGATTAACCGCCAGCATAATTGGTTTATATGGGCCCGTGGAGAATCGAACTCCATGTCTTCTCCGTGTCAGGGAGACGTCTTACCAATCGACTACGGGCCCATGCAGTGAGTATTTTCCTTGAAACTATTATAAGTTTTCGCATTTTGTTCTGGTGCGGACTATTTACTTTACGATTATTTTCATTCCGTCATACGAGGCAACTGTTTCCTTGAATACCGTTTTTGCTTCCTTTAGGAGATTGCCGGTATCCTTGTAGCGCGTGCTGAAATGGTATAGCACAAGGAGCTTTGCAGATGCCTTTTTGGCTATTTGTGCCGCTTCGGCACTTGTGGAATGTTTCCTCTCCTTTGCAAACTTCGACAGATCATCGCCGTATGTCGTTTCGTGTACAAGCACATCGGCATTATGCGCAGCCTTAACAGTGCTGGCCAAAGGCCTGGTATCGGTAGCATATACGAATTTCTTCCCCGGCTCTTTTTTTGTTATATCCAAAATGCCGATCCTTTCCCCTTTTATGGTGATGTGCCCTTTTTTGCTTATCTCCTGAAACATCTTGCCTTTTATGCCAAGCCTGTTGCATTTTTCTTTTATGAATTTTATTTTGTCCTTCTCCGAGAACGCGTAGCCATAGCACTTTACTGAATGGTTGAGCTTGAACGCCTTTACATTGTAGTCTTTGCCCTCAAGCACCGTGCCGGATTTTATGCCTTTGAGCTTTATATCAAACCCGATTATGGCGTTGTCGAATTTTATCAAACTTTCTATTGCGCTCGAATAGCCTTCCGGAAAATATATGGTGAGTGCGTTTGTTCTATGGTATAACGACATGGTCCTTAGCAACCCGGCTATTCCGAGCACATGGTCGGCATGCGAATGCGTTATGAATATGTGGCGTACCTTGGATATGTTGACCCCGAAGAGCTGCATCTGCCTTTGGGTGCCCTCACCGCAGTCGAAAAGCATGACTTCGCCTTCATGCTCCAAAGCCACGGATGATAGTCCACGCTCTTTTGTCGGGGCAGAACCCGAAGTCCCTAAAAAGGTTATTTTGAACATCTAAACATCTACACGCTTGGCATATTCTATTTCTCTTTGGATATGCTCAGAGGTCAAGAGTTATGGTCTTGTCTTTTAAATCGACATCTATAACAGATATACCGAACTCTTTCTCTATATCCTCTTTGCTGAATCTCTTTAGCGATTTTGCAGTATTTATTATATTGTTTATCAGTTGCATGTTTTCATATATTAATTTACCCTTGCTTTTTAGCCTGTCAACTTCATCGGCAGTCTGCTCCACTATCTCTCTCTGCTTCTTTATGCTTGATTCTAGCTCTTTGGCCTTGCTGCTTTCTGTTGGGGCTTCCTGCGTAGGCTGCGACAGATAGTACTTTTCAAGCGCTTCATATGTGTGCACGAACGCCTCTGTCTCCATGGAATCGTATTTTTTTATTTCGCACACAGCATAATCAACTATGACGCCGTTTTCTAAGTAAAGTCTCGGTTTTGGCGCCTTTATTACTGAAGAATATGCAGATATGTTTTTCGCTATTAGTTTTATTCCTTCATCGGTTAATGTTTCTGGAAGAGCGGAGGGATCTATGCCCGCACGTATGACCGCGTCCTCCAGGTATAGCGAA
Organism: Microcaldota archaeon; assembly: GCA_021797495.1. Lineage (GTDB taxonomy): Archaea > Micrarchaeota > Micrarchaeia > Micrarchaeales > Micrarchaeaceae > Micrarchaeum_A. Next base: position 11,954 of record JAJZZO010000019.1, on the reverse strand, counting down.
CCTATGTTTATGACTGAAGAAAGGGCCTGCATTACGCTTTTTCCCTTGAGGTTTTTCACTGCTTGTATGGCTTCCTCCACATCCTTTTCTTCCGAAAGCCTGCTTATTGTAATACGCTTGTTCCTTGGAGCCACATACTTCTCCCCGTTGAATATCTTCCTGTCGGAAAACTCGTGGCGCATGTATGCGAGCTCTATGTTCAGATCCGAGTCAGTTATTATCAGGTTGCCTCTGCCGAACATCTCCACCATTATATACTGGTGCTGGTCGCCTTTTTCTACGGTTATGCAAAGCACCCTATCGTCGTTGAAGAGCGAGATGTCCGATATATGCGAATTGGCTATTCGTTTTCTTACGGCCTGGGAGAAGTTTGTCGGCTGGTCTTGCTGCACTATTACGCTGGCTATGCTCAACAGCCGCCCTGGGACTATCATGAGGTTGTATTGGCCCTCTCCCGACTTGTTAAGCTTGAGCCTGAACTGCAGATTGGGAAGCTCATAGAACTTCTCTATATAGAATCCCTTCAAGAACCCCAATTCCAATGTTATCGCAGCCAAATCAAGCGTTGAAGGCTCCCGCATTTTTACCAGCGTTATTTTTTGACCTTCCTAAGCCCCTCCTCCTTTGTAATCCTCGAAAAGAGTTTTGCCTTTTTAAGCACCAGGGACATGTTATGGTGGTCCTCGAATGCCGTACCTATCTGCACGACGTCAGCTCCACTCTTGTACGCCAGCCTCAGCTCCTTTTCGGATATTATGCCTCCACCGACTATGTATGGCACGTCTATCGTTGACTTCACAGCCTTTATCATGTTCGGGGGAATCGGGCCTTCGCCTTGCAGCCTCGGGTTGGAACCGGTATCCGTGACTATGAGCCTGTTGCCCAGGTACTGCCCGGTCAGCGCGAGCGCCGCGGCGATTTTAGGCTTCTCCCTTGGGACCAGGTTTGCATCTCCAACCCAACCGGCTGTGCCGCCTGGAGAAACCAGTATGTACCCGACCGGGAGCGGTTCGATACCTGCCATTTTTATTACAGGCGCGCCAAGCATCTGGACCTGGGCATGCCAGTATGAGTTGCGCGAGTTGAGCAGGGACTGGAAGTATATGGCGTCGGCGTATTTCGTTATTGTGGCTACATTGCCGGGGAAAAGCACTATCGGTATGCTTATCGACTCTTTTATCGCTTTGGTGACTTCATCAAGCATTGAGCCTTGCACGCCGCTGCTGCCGCCTATGAGCAACACATCGGCGCCGCCCTTGTCAACAGCCTTTGCCGTGCTCACCACGTCGTCCCAGCTTTTGTAGTCTACCGGGTCTATAAGGCTGAACAGCATCGCGCCTTTAGACTCCAATATTTCGTCTATGTATTTCTCAACTTTGCCTTTTTTGATATTCATTGCAATACCTTTGCCACTTATATTACTTGTTTGCTTTTTTGTACTCTTCGACAAGGAGCAGACCATCTTTCTCTATAGCGTGCTTCGGCTTGAAGCCCAACTCTTTTTTAGCCTTCGAGATGTCTATCTTCCTGTTGCTGGCCACAAACTCGAGTTCATCATAGTTTATGTTTGCTATTTTGCTTGTGATCTTTGCAACTACGTGCGGCACGCTTCTTTTCGGAGGCTGTACGCCCAATGCAGTAGCAGCAAGCTCGAATAGGCTTTTTATAGTATGAAATTGCCCGTCGCTTATGTTGTACGTCTCGTTCTTCGGATTCTTTACTTTTGCTGCTAGCAGCAGCGCGTCGATAGCATCATCCTCGTGTATCAGCGATACATTGTTAGTGCCTCCGCTTATGTATATGGCACGCCCCTGTTCTAAGAGCTTAAACATTTTGAAATAGGAGTCTTTGTAACCCGGCCCGTAGAATGTCCCGAACCTCAATATGCTATAACGTATCTTGCTGTTCGCATCTGCAAATGATTTTATGACTTGCTCCGCCATCATCTTGCTTTCCGCATATGGGCTTGCCGGCTTGACCTCTGAGCTTTCTGAAAGGAGTTCGCCCTGCCTTTTATAACCGTACACGGAAACGCTGCTTGCGTATATCAGGTGCACAGGCTTGCTGCTTCCTTTATTTGCGGATTCGTATGCGTTGAGAAGATTCTCGGTGCCTATTACGTTTATGTTTATGAGCTCGTCGTAGGTGTTTTTGTAGTTGTATACTGCGCTGGCTATGTGAAATATATTGTCAACGTCCCTGCACGCGTCTTCAAGAACCTCAGAGTCGTTTTCGTTCTTCAGGGTCAGATCCGCGACGTATACCTTTACCTTTGCGGGTAGCGTCATCCATTCGTTGGTTTTTGACGGGTGTGTCCTTAAAATGGCCCTTACCTCGTGCCCCATTGCCACAAGCTGCGCCACGAGTTTTCGGCCTATCGCGGAAGTCGCACCGGTAACTAAATCTATTGTTAATTCATCGCCAGGTTGGTGCTCCATTACTTGCCACCCGCTTCCCCGTCCAAAACCGTCTTTGCTATGTCCCTTATCCTTCCCTCGGTAAGCTTGTTTATCGCGTATGGTATCCAGTCTTTACCGTAAGCGACATAAACGCTCATTTTCTGGTTGGACTTCAGCATCATGCCAAAACGCTTCCGGTTATAGCCTAATGGCACCTCAAACCTTAAATGTTTTTTGTAACTTTTTGAATCATCCATCAGTTTCGACAGCATTTTCTCATCGTGGCTGAAAACGGTGGTTTCCACATCGTTTCCCGCAAGCTCCGTAATGCATTTATAATAAAGGGATGTGGAGTCCTTCCCGCGTTTCTCCGACTTGCCGGCAGCCTTTTGCTTCCCTGCATTCTGGGATACTGCCATGGTCATTAGCTTTATGTCTTTGTATGAAAGCACCGATTTGGGTATGCTGCCGTTTGTATATTTGAACATGTAATCCATCGGCACCTCCACGCCTATACCCCTTGTCCCGTCATACCTGTCCCTTACGTCAAATATATTGCCTTGCACTATTGCTTCTTCACTCTCAAGCCATAGCTTGATCTTGTATTTGTCCGCTACAGTGGCGATTTCGTCAAGTGCTGAAACCGCCTGCTCCTTGTTTGAAAGGTAGCCGAGCTGGGAAAGCCTTAGGGATATCTCCGCATTAAGATTAAGCCTGGAAAGCTGCCTGATTATTTCAGAATAGCTGTTTATGTTGTACCTGACTTTCAGCGGAGTCTCCGCATTCTCGTTGAGGAACGTCACGGTGGCAGATACGCCCTTGTCATTTAGCTGCTTCACAGTGCGTATGACGGAAGCGGTGGTGCTCCCTGCTATGTGCTTTTTCACTAGCTTGAATACGAGCCTCCTTATCAGGCCATGGTCATTGCTTGCCAATCGATCACTAAAATTTTTATACTTGATGCGCATGCTACAGTACGCTTATGTAACTGGCGTTTAATGTATGCCAGTTTACTAATTTAAGGCTTTTGATTAGCTTGATGCGTGCTATTGCTTTGCATTGAAAGTGTTTTAAGCTTTGCCAGAGAATTAAGCTGGATTATATGGAGGGTATAAAGCTTTCCAGTTTGAGCGAAGCGCTCGGCAGGCTGAGCAATGCCATAAGGACTTTCGTCAAGGATATAAGCGAACTCTCGGAAGAGAACAAGAACATAAGCCTTACGGAGATAAGAGAACTTAGGAACTTTGCAAAGGATAAGATAGACGAGGGCAAGGACCCGGTAGAGAACGGGCGGATAATAAACCTACTGAACGTATTTGCAGAGGATAAAAATTTCATAGAGCTTACCAAGGAGGACGCCGACGAATGGATAGAGTTCCTTGAAACCATAGAATCCAGCATAAAAAAGGGGGATATAGCTTTAAACAATAGGGAGGAAAAAGAACTGAAGGACATAGAGCAGCTCACCAGCCAGATAAAGAATCTGATAAGGAAGTAAGCTATTTTCTGGTTTGCAGAGGCACGCCTAATCCGTTATGAGTTTGAAATAAAATTGGGGCCCATTAACGGGCCTTATAAAACCTTCAGATGAACACTATGTCCTTCTGCGCCTCGCACGCCTTTTCAAGTATGGCGTTGGTTTCGTTCCATTCGGAAACGGTGTATCCTTCGAAATCATTCATGTAGTCGGACAACAGTTTTTTCTTGGCTTCCCTGAATGCCTTTGCGCCTAGCGCCTTCTTCGCGGCGTTTGTTACATCTTCATTTGAGCCGTTCAGCAGCATTTGTATATACAGGGCTGCACGCGCCTTGGCCAGGTTTTCGGTATATGATTCATCCGGACCTATGGCGTTAAACTGATTCAAAAGCATCTTCTTCGTGCGCTCGCGATCCTTTGAAGGGAGTAAATTCTCGTAATCCAACAGTTGCGCTTTGTTTCCGTATTTTATCACGTTTATAGCGTCTGCAAGGTTAGCTTGAGAGCTTGCAGCTTTGGCAGCTTCTATCGCCCTCATGGACTTCTCAAAATCCCCCCTTTCAGCTTGTTCAAGTTTCTGAATTGGAATCAATGATATACTGGATAATACATCAGCAACGTCAGAATAGCCCAATATGCCGATATCCCGCTTGAAGTCTTCCGCCTTAACCTTGCTTGGCTTTAGCTCGTCCATATCTCTGTCGTGCAGGTATGTATTAAAAATCAAACCGTTTGATGCGTTATCGCTTAGTTCGCTGACGAATTTTTGCCTATCGGATTTAACCTTCTCGAAAGCTATCCCATCGCTGTGCAAATTCACAATATTTGAAAGCGTCTGCCAAGCTGTCGCGGATGCTATTATTTCTGCGGCTATTTTTTGCCATTTCGTGTATCCATCGGCATCTTTTTTGGTAAAGAAATCCGCGTGGTCCTGCACGAGTTTGTCGTACCGCGCTTCCAGCGCAGCTCCGAATATGCTGTTCTTCTTTTTGCCAAGCTTTACCGAAGCTTTCAGCATGTCTTCAAACAGCCTGACATCCTCGCTGTTCATCCCTGCGTGCAGAAGTTTCCTAAACTCTACTATCTCCTTTTTGCTGCCTCTTTTGTGGAAGGTATCCGCTATCTTGGAGAGCTTTTCCGTAAGCCCATCTGGCCCATTGAGCTCTTTTTCTATTAGCTCGCTCATTTCTGGAACATTCATTATTTGCATAAATCCTAAATGTTTAAGGTACTCTGGATTTTTCTCCATTTCCGGGCCTGCTTTTATATTTTTGTCCAGTTCCTTAATCCTTCTCCAGAACGCTTTGGTTGGTTCCGATAGCTTGTTAATCTCTAGCGGCTTCCCCACAGAAGAAGGACTGGTAAGCCTCAATGAATCGACATAATCTACCATCAATTTTGTAAGACCGGACAGGTCCTTTGATCTGTTTTCCAAAGTTTTTATGTTGCTTATCCATTCTGAGTAAATTCTATTGCTTATATCTGTAGTGCATTTTAGCTCTATTTGGTTTATCAAATCTTTTGAGGGATTTGTTTTGTTGGTTATCTTGTATTTTGCAGTATTGTTTTGGTCGAACCTTAACTCTTCGAAAAACTTCTTTTCTTTCTGGTGCTTTGCCTCCATGTAGTCAATATACATATTCATTAATAGACGCGGCTCTGCCTTATACTGGCTTTCGGTATACGGCTGCCCTATTAGTTTACGCACTTCCTCTTTTCGAAGGTTAAATATGTGATGTGCCTCATTTACTTCTGCAGGGGTATGCTTGTTTACATTCATCACTACGTTTACTGCATAATCTAATTCCCTAAATTTTTTTAATTCGTCTTTTAGTTCTCTCGTGTTTACCGCTTCGTTTATTATTTTTGAAAAAGCGGTTTCTATATAGCCTAATTGGGTCCCTTGTGCAATGACCTCTTTAGTAAATTTATCAAATGACCCAGTTGTATTGTATATTTCTTTTGCGGCTTTCCTTGTTTTGGATGCTACTCCCATCTATTTCACCTTATAATAATCTACGCATTTTTTAATATTTATAGATTGCTACCCCCTTTATATGGGCTTTCAAGGATAAAACGCCTGGTTTGGTATTTAAATGTTTTGCTTGCCGGGGCGTTGTCTATAAATCCGCAGTTTTTACAATATATGTCTAGAGAGCATTAGGAGGTCTTAGACAAAAGGTAATTGTGCAAGAAAGGTTTGTACTATTGTGGGCAAAGTATCGAGAAATAGTTGCTATGCGCCATTGCGTTTCCCGTATCTGCACATGCCTTTAACTGGACAATCAGCGCATAATGGCTTTGTTTTGCAGTAGTTTTTGCCCAGTTCAACAAATTGGGCATGGAAATCGTTGTAAAGCCTTGCATCTCGTTTCAGGGAGCTTTCGAAAAGCTCTTTAAGCTCATAATAGCTTGCGGTTTCGCTTGTACCAAAGGCTCTAGCCATTATTCTCTTTGTATATGCGTCTATCACAAACGTTGGCTTCCTGGCAGCGTATAACGTTATGGAATCTGCGGTTTCTGGACCTATGCCCTTGATGTTGAGGAGCGTTTCCCTTAAATCAGGGGTTTCTAGGCTGAAGAGATTTTCCAATGAGCCGTAATTCTTTATAATCTGGGAGCATGCACCTTTGAGACGCATCGCCTTTTGCCTGTAGTAGCCGCTAGGCCTTATGTGCGTGCTTATCTCGGAAACATCCGCATCGGAAAGCCCTTTTACACTGAGAAGCTTTGCCTTCCTTAGGTTAGCTATCGCTTTCTCCACGTTCTTCCATGTTGTCTGCTGCGTGAGTATGGCACCTATGAATACCTCTTCCTTGGTCTCCCCAGGCCACCAGTCCAAAAAACCGAACCTGCGCCGCATCAGCTTATATAGACGCATCAGTTCGCCGCTGCTTGGATTGCCGCCAATTGCGCTTCCGCGCACATGCAAAGAGGTTTTCACAGCTTTATCTCTCCGGATTTTATCCTTGCTATGATGACCCTCGGGTTTTCGTTCTCGCAATTAACCCCCACGCTCTTGCACGTTCCAAGAACCTGGTTAACGCGCTCGGCCATGCTTTTGCCATAAAGCTTGGATTCCTTCGATTTTGCTATCTTCTTTACCTGCTCCAGAGATATGTTGCCAACAACTTCGTCCTTGGCCTTTGCACCTGCCGCTACCCCTATCTCCTTCAGTATCAATGCACTGGTTGGGGGAGCGCCAATCTCTACCTTGTAGGATTTTGTTGCAGAGTCTACTATCACCTTTACAGGTATTTTTATGCCTGAAAAGTCAGCAGTTTTCTTGTTTATCTCAGCTATTATGGCGTTTATGTTTACTCCAAGCGGACCCAATGCCGGACCGAAAGGTGGTCCACCTGTAGCTTTGCCTCCTTCTATCAAGCCGTTTATTATGACTTCGCTCATTCACTCATTCCTCTTCATTCTTAGCCTTTTGTATTACTTTAGCAGTATTTATTTTCGTTGTTATCGGTATCGGAACCACTACGTCCATGAGTTCCACGGTCATGTCGTTCTTTGTTTCATCTATCTTCAGCACTTTGGCTTTGTAGCCCTTGAACGGACCGGTGTTGAATTCGACTATGTCGCCCTTCTGTATGTCCTGGGCCTTGCTTGGCATGCTCACGAGCTTGTCTATCTCCTCCTGCGACAGTGGCTTCGTCAGAACGCCCCTGACGTTGTGCTCCTTGCTCACAAATTCCCTGCAGGCTAGCTCGTCCGCGGCCTCTATTATTATGTAGCCGCGCATGCCTTCCACTATCATCATTGAATATACGTTTGTATTGGCCTTCGAAGCCTTGTTTTGCAGCATGTTAGCCACAATCCTTTCCTGGCCTGATGTCACTTTTACCACAAAATACATGGATTTCACCTAAATCTCGGAAGGAAGCCCACGCCCTTTAGAGGTGGAATGAATTTCGAGTAGTTAGCATAATATATATTTGCGAACATATATATTTGGTTAGTAATATGAAGCGTGCTATTCTTTTGCAGGTTGATGACATTACTGGCAAGAAAGCCGAAATTCTCAAAGACTTTTCCTTGAAGGCGACTGCCGAATATAACAGACTCTGGAAAGGCAGGGACTTCTGCAATACGTTCATGGATTTTCATAGAAAAACTTTTGCTGATTCCAAGAAAAGGACAGGTTTCAATGTTCAGGTTTATGCCTGCTTGGAACGTGCCGTATGGAGAAGCAAAGCAGAGGTTAGAAGGATTACCGTCAAATTCAATGTTCCTCGCTACTGCAAAACCTTCGCTACCAAATCCTTCGATTTTGTTGAACTTGGAATTTATCCGAGAAACAGGATCGCTGTTCCCATTAAAAAGAACCGTAATTGGCAAAGATATTCCGATCTCATAAAAGGCGGTTGGGTGTGCAAAACTTATGGTCTTACTTCTAGACTTGAGATTGTTGCTTATCTTTCCAAGGACGAGACCGAACTGCTCCCTAAAAGAAACATTCTCGGTGTTGATGTGAACAGCAAATGCTTCGCAGTTTCTGTCATTTCTCCTGAAGGAAAGGTTCTGCATCAGGACTACTTCGGGAAGGATATTTGGGTCAAGAGGAAGAAGCTTTTTGAACGAAAGTCCATTCTCCAATCCTATGCAGATACTGGGAGTGACTATGCAAGAAAGGCGCTTAAGAGGACTAAAAGAGACGAACACAATTTTGTCAAGAACAGGATAGGCGAAGTCATAAGGGATATTACCGAAATGGCTTTGAAATATGATGCCGACATCGCTATTGAAAACCTCAAGAGATTCAGCGCCAAGGGCAAACGATTCAATCGCGAAATCATGCGCATTCCCATCCTTACTTTCAAAAAGAACCTTATCCAAAGGTGCTTTGACAAGAATATTACGCTTTACATCGTCGATGCGTGGCATACAAGTATGTTCTGTTCTCACTGCGGTGCTGTTGGGAAGGGACACGACAGTAGAAACTATGCCCTGTTCAGATGCAAGAAATGCAGAATTGAAGTCAATTCCGACAGATATGCAAGCAAGAAAATTGCCATAAAATCCCTGTTGGGGCGGAAGGATATTACTAACCATAAAACCTTCCAGATTCCCAATAGGAGTGGTCTCGTAAACGATCATATTCGTCCAGATGCTGTTGTCAATCAAATTGTTGCTGTGCGACATGGTTCTCAACCAATGGAAAACCTACGACTTTAGTCGTGGGTAGTTTACTTGCCATTAAGTTTATATGCTGCAATTTATAACTATTTCCCTGAATTATTATCTTTTGTAAGCGGTGCAACGATGCAATACCTAGAAGTCAAGCGCAAGGATGCCGAAAAGGCAAAGGCTTTTTTAAGCAAGCACGGAATGCTGGCAAAAGGCTTCATGGTGCTTCATAGCGCACGCTATGTATATTTTCCACTTACTATTTCTCCAGCAACTAATAAAAACCTTACACATTTCTCTAAATCCGTAGGGGCGAAACTCCGGGAGCGTTCGGGCAGTGCCGAAACGAAGAGGCACACAGATGATTACAAGAAAGAGATAGAAAAGATACTAAGCTTAGAGGAGCAGGGAGAGCTTGCCAGAGGCTATGATCCCTTCGGCAACATTGCCTTGATAGAGCTTTCTGACAGCCTCAAGGACAGAGAGCAAGAAATAGGCGATGCGATAATAAGTGGAAGCGGCACGATAAAAACGGTTCTGGCAAAAAGCGGGCCCGTAAAAGGCATTTACAGGACAAGAAGCGTACGCTATGTCGCAGGAGTGCGGACTTACATCGCCAAATACAGGGAGAACGGCTGCTCGTTCGAATTCGACATACGCAGGGTTTTCTTTTCGCCCAGACTTTCATACGAAAGGGCGCGCATATCGAAGCTTGTCAAGGATAAAGAGTGCGTAGCGGTCCCTTTTGCAGGGGTAGGGCCGTTTGCCATCGAAATCGCCAAGTTCCACCAGAATTCCAAAGTGATTGCGATAGAGCTTAACCCTGAAGCCTTTCGCTACATGCTCAGGAACATAGAGCTCAACAGGGTAAAAAACGTGACTGCGTTTAAGGGGGATTTTGTTAAACTGGCAGGAATGCACGCACGCTTTGCCGATAGGGTCGTTATGCCGATGCCGAAGACAAGCCTTGATTTCATAGGCGCAGCATGCATAATCGCAAAAAAACATGCGGCATTTCACATATACACTTTCTGCGATTCCGAACAGGTTGAAAGTAAGATAGACGAGATAAAGTCCAGGTTTGAGCAGAACGGAAGGAGCTTTAAGTTAGTGAACCTCCGTACGGTAAGACCCTATTCAAAAAACGAGATAGAGATAGTTGTGGATGCCGAGGCGACGAAAATCGTTTGAAGTCATTTTTGTCTGGGCTGCATCCCTTTTGAAATCCATATTATGCGTTTGTATGTTTGGGGGTGCGTAGAAAAAAGCGAATTCAGCATGCCTATGGTGCCGTTGCGCGACCGTGCCGGCACCTTGACGACGCTCTTTATGTCCATATCAGGTACGAGCGCTTTTACCTCTTCGTAGTGGTTTTTCAGTTCTACGATATCCCTGTCCACGTTGAAATAATCCACAACGTAAAAGGCCCTTGCGGAAGTGGCGGCTTTTGACCCGTTCTGCGTCTTGAAATTTATATATGTGATTTTATATAACGCCTTGGCGAGATCGTTCGGTTTCTTTGTAACCGAAACAGAATATATGTCGGCGCTTGCTTCCCTCGAAAACGAAAGCGGCAGAATTATCAGTTCCGATATGAAATGTATTACGAACGCCAATATGCCGAATAGTACCATGTACGAACGGTTATTTTTGCTGTCATCGAAAAAATTTGACCATAGTATATCCTGGGCGATGACGTAAAACAGTATGGGCACGAAAGAGGTCATTGTCATCACCTCGAAGTCGCGGTACCTTATGTGGCTTAGTTCATGGGCAACCACAGCCTTTAGCTCCGCCCAGTCCAGCACGCTTAGCAATCCTTCGTGTACCACCAAGGTCGCCCTAGAAATTGTATTGCCGAACACGAAGGCGTTTGGCTCCCTTACCGGAGCTATGGCGATCCTCGGCTTGGGTATTTTGAATTCCTTTGCGAGCTCTTCAATCATTTCTTGAAGCTGGGGATATTCGTCCTTGCGTATGTACCTTATTTTTGTTGAAAATTCTATCAGTTTTGGAGATATATACCATTGAAATGAGAAAATTATTATGGCGGCAATCATTATCTCGTAAAAGCTGAAACCAAAATATAGCATTATTGCATAGATTATTGCCAGACCTATCAAAAGCGAGATTAGGATTGTGACCAGCATATTAGCTTCTATTTCCGCCATGCCTTTCATAATATCCGACTTTTCTCCAACAATGAAGACATTTATTTTTATATATAGAACATTTATATAGGGGCAACCTGCAGGCATGGCAGCACAATGTTTTTATTACGTATGCGGGCGTAAAAACCCACGCTCTTCTAGGTGGGATATAAACACACTGCAACGTATATAAACATTAATAGTGTAATAACTGTGGCTACCATGAAAAGTGCATATAAATACTGTGCATACCCTTCAAAGGAAGAGGTAGAAGTACTGAACAGGCAGATGTTTCTCTCAAAGGAACTATACAACCTCCTCCTTGAAAAATCAAAGGAATATTACAAAAACACAAAGAAAACACTTATACAATACAGAATAAATGTATGGCTTACGCAGATAAAGAAGGAAAGCCCGGAATTCAACGAAATATATTCGCAAGTTCTTCAGAATGTATCAAAAAGGATATCTGACGCATATAAATCGTTCTTTCGAAGGTGCAGGGAAAAGAAACTGGGAAAGAAGATACAGGCAGGTTTTCCAAGACATAAAAAGTTTGTTTCCTCATTGACATACCCGCAATCAGGATTTAAAATAGAAAGGAAAAGAGTAGAACTCTCGAAGATAGGACGAATAAACTTCGTCAATCACAGAGATATAGAAGGCAAAATAAAGACCTGCAGCATAAAGAAGACAAAATCAGACGAATGGTATATCACGTTTTCTGTTGAGAAAGAGGATAAACCATTTGTATCAAACGGCAAGGAAAAGATAGGGTTGGATTTGGGATTA
>JAJZZO010000011.1 GCA_021797495.1 Microcaldota archaeon | reverse complement strand
GCTTCTTCTCGAAGTTCGTCCTGGTTCATATGCCCGCCCGCTTGGCTTTTTCAAGCTTTTCATCCACAGCAGCAATAGCAGCTTCTCGCAAAACAGCTGACGGACTGAAGCCATGTTTTTTCAACTCATCAAGTTTAGCCACAAGCTCCTCGGGCACTCTTAGTTGGATTGGTTTAAGATTTCGTTTTTGCATTCTATTACCTTGTATTAAATTTTATACATTTCTATTAGAATAATATGATTATATATTTAAATACCTTTCGTTAATTCTCTATTTACTTGAATACAAGCAGGAATAAGCTAACATAAACTAACAAAAGGCATATAAATCTTGATGTTGTAATACAAATGGTGCATTCTCATGATTTCAGAGAGCAAAATTGCGACAGAAAAGCAATTTCAAGCAGCTCGTGAATTAGTACAACAAAGCATTGCGAATGGAACTAATCTGTTGTTTCCCGAGGAGAAAGTCATTCTTTCGATACTCGCTCAAGATAAGAGGCCAAAGCGCATAGGAGAAATCCAAGAGGATTACCTGGATATGCTTTTGGCAAACATCGACAAAAATTGGAAGCTCATTTCCTCGATAAATACCATAACAAGCTTTTTGACTTATAAAACAAAAATAGAAAATTGGCTTATAGGGAATCAGAGTGTAGCGCATATTACTGAACTAATTAATATTTTTAAACAGATAGATAAATTGGAACGGCTTTATCATGATCCTGACGACATCGTCACGTTCAGATCGAGTGTTGCCGAAAAGCTGAAGGCAGCAAGAAACATTACAGCATTCATTATGAAGCGCAAGCAATATGCGGTAATCCTATCGCATGGCGCTATTCAAAATATACTGAGAAACCTCGAAGCTTTCGGCCTTGTAACTTATAGGCTTGACCAACGAGTGACTAAAAGTGGCAAATCAAAAGACTGGAGTGCATATGCTCTTATTGAAAAAGCGCAGAACGAATGGGATATGCAACGCGCCTCATTGCTGGAAAAAATAAAATCAGACCCTGACTTCGCATATAATCTCGAGGAGCTTCGCATGTACGGCCTCTGCAATGAATTGCTTGATTTACGCCTAAAAAGTATAGAGCCGATTGCTTCAGAAATAAAGGACGCAATATACAAAATCGATGCTTTATTCCCTCGTGACAAAGAAGAACAACATGAGCATATTAATATATCAAAATCAGAGCTGGAGCGACTTAAAACAAATTTAGATACGCGCGAGCTATTGGCATATAACTTTGCAAGGAGACTTAATGCTGCTCCTTATGTAGATACTCTCGCTCAGAGATACCTCGTGCCACTGGCAGCAAAGATAGATTATAAAGTATTTGTAAGGGCATATGGTTAATCACTTCCCCTTCTTCTTTTCTTTTAATTTTTCCTCGACAATCGCATTGACGAGAGCTTGCAGCTCCTCTGGGTTTAACGCCGATTTAACGGCAGCCTTCTGTGCCTTCTCCTCGAGCATTGCGACATTTATATTCAAAGGCGATCCGCACCGCGCGCAATACATGGTATCAGGTGCGTTTGCCATGTGGCAGCGAGGGCATATCTGCACTTTAAGCTGTGGAGCCTGGGCTTTAACTGGCTCATAGCCATTTGCTTGCAGCACTGCACTATCGACGTCTCTGCCGCTCAAATGCACATAAGTTTCAACCACCCGGCTTCCACCAGTCCAGCCAAAGAACTGCTTCAGCTGCTGGTCTGAAAGCCTGTTGGCGTAGTATGTTGCCCGTGCGTGACGGAAGCTATGCGGATTTACTCTCTTTGCCACGCCTACTTTTGCCGCTACACGCTGTAGCATCATTCGTATTGCAGAATAATCAGGACGCTGTGTCAGGCCTGCCCAGCTTCCAACAACGTTCCACAAATATTCGTCGGGCTTCCGCTTCTGCTCGTTTAGGTACTGGGCAAGGTAAGGGACTGAGAACAGAACGGGAACCCTCCTCATGCCTGTCTTGCCATTTACGACTATATGCGCAGGGTTGCTTTCCAAGTCAACATCCCGTCTCTTCATTGAAAGGAGCTCGCCCACTCTTATACCAGCGTCAAATAATGTCGCAATAATGGCTTTGTCCCTTGCGTTGTTTGCCGCATCAAGCATTCTCAAAACGTCTTCTTCAGTTAGCAGCTGCTCTGGCATAAGCCTGTCCTTTCGCCTTAGGCTTGTTTTTATCCAACGCACAGGTTCAGGATAAAATTCGTCGTTTCCGAAAGCGTGTTTCCAGAAGCCTTTAGCAATTGATTTTACATTCCTTTTTGTCTCGGGCTTGTAATCGCTGCTTTCCAATTCTGCAATTATCCCTTCGACATTTTTCCTTGTGAGCGCCTTGAAATCTACCTTGCCCTCGGCAAAGCCAATGAAAACCTTAAGACAGTATAAGTGCTTTATCAAAGTTTTTGTGTCTCTGCCCTGGGCCTGCATATACGCTATATGTTCTCTAATAAGGGATTTGCTGTTTGTTGTGAGCTTTTTGTCGCTGAGTACTTCATTTAGCAGCTTCTCAAACCTTGGTTTAGGATCTTCATAAGCCATACAATCAGGAATAATTCAACAGAAAAGTATTTAAGTCTTTATGTAAGAGAATTGCACACACCTTCCTCGAAACATGCAAATGCTCCCAACGGGATTTGAACCCGTGTTACAGGGTTGAAAGCCCCGTGTCCTTGGCCGGGCTAGACGATGGGAGCCCCAGCGATTTATTTAATGCACATAATTATATATGCCTTTTTAAAAAATATCCTATGGTGTTTGCTTGATACTTTCGGATTACGACATAAATGGCATGATAAAGATGAAAAGGCTTGTCATAAAGCCTTTTTACAAAGATATAGTGCGCGAGAACGGCATCGACATGAGGCTTGCCCCGGAGATAGCGCACCACAGAGATTTGGGCTCAGAATTCATAATGGAGCCAACTTCAAGCGATGCCGAGATAAGGAAATGTTTCGAACTAAAAACAAAAGTCAAGGATATGGTGATAGGTTCGAAGGAGCAGGTTCTGCTTTCTACTCAGGAGTACATAGAAGTTCCTGATGACGTTGCCGGGTTCGTAGAGCTGAGAAGCACGTGGGCCAGGCACGGCCTGTCGATGCCTCCAACGATAATAGATGCGGGGTTCAAGGGTACCATAACATTGGAAGTTATAAACAATGCTCCTTATGCCATAAGGCTAAAGCCTAAGCAGAGGTTCGCCCACGTCATATTCGTAAAGCTGCAGAACAGGACCGGGAATACCTATGCCGGTTTCTATAAGGGTCAGCGCGGTATAAAGCTCCCTCAAGTAATAAAATAATATCGCCAGAATAAAACAACGCTTGCTGCTGCAGGGATGAGAAACAAATAAGGATAAAAAATAAGAACGGATTGGGCTTTGCGCCCAACTGTTAAATTATCTGTTTGCCAGATCCGAGAGTTCGGCGCTTGAAGAGCTCATGTTGTTCTTCGGCATACCGCCGATTGCAGAAACGAGCACCACATCTCCTATGTTCTTTATGTTTTTGAAAAGTATGCTTTTTTGCTGGAGCATCCGCCTGACTTCTTCCTCGCCAGAGTTCTTCCACTCTTCCATCAATATCCTGCTTACTTCTCCCTTTTCAAGGTCCACTATCGCATCCCTGACTTCGCCAAGGTATTGCCCGTTGTCGCTGTATATGTCAAGGCTGTATATTTCCGAAACGCGCATCTGATCACCAGATAACATTCATGATTAAAGCTTTAAATAGTTTCTGTAAGCTGCGGTATTAGGAGCAGTCTTAGTGCCTTGCAGGTTTACCGTTTCAAGCGCTATCAGCGCGCTTCGAATGCCATACAGCTATTTGGCTGCAGCTACAAACCGGATATAGAAAGATTTAAATATCTATTTACCAAGTATAATAATTGCTTTTTTTAGAAAGCTTTAAAAGCCTATTTACACGATGAAGCAAAAAGAAGGACAATCCTTCGAGATAAAAAGCGAATTAATGCTTAAATGAGGTAATGCAATGCAAAATGCCAAAAAAAAGAAGAACGAAAAGAATTCCGGAAGTGCAAAGAAACCCCAGAATGTGAAGAAAATAACAATAATGAACAATAAAGTGAACGTCGAAAGCGGAGAGCGCGAATCACATTCCGCAAAGGCTAAGAACCAGATTGTACCGTCGCAACAGACGTCGCAGCGTTCCTCATCGATTGCGGAAATAAGCAAAGTGTGCCCGAGCTGCGGCAGCACCGACCTCATATACGACACCGAAAGGGGGGAGCTGGTGTGCAACAACTGCGGTCTGGTTATAGAAGAAAACATAACGGACAACGGTCCGGAATGGAGGGCTTTCGATTCGGATCAAAGAAACTCAAGGGCAAGGACAGGCGCCCCGATGAAATACACAAGGCCAAACAAGGGTCTTGTGACCGAGATAGACCTTTACAACAAGGACATAAGGGGAGTAAGAATCCCATCAAAGAGGCAGGCTCAGCTCTACAGGATGAGGAAGTGGCACAAGCGCGCAAGCATTGCGAGCTCGAGCGAAAGGAACTACCTGATAGCGCTCCCGGAGCTTAACAGGGTGTCAAGCTACCTAGGACTTCCGGAGAACATAAGGGAGAACGCTGCGCTTCTGTATAGGAAGTGCGTGCAGAACAACCTCATAAGGGGAAGGCCGATAGAGACTGTGGTGCAGGCTGTCATATACGCCGCATGCAGGAAGGCCGGCATGCCAAGGACGCTTGACGAGATAGCGAACATATCCGGATTGCCGAAGAAGGAGATAGGAAGGGCTTACAGGGCAATATCCCACGAGCTCGGCCTGAAGATACCTCTTACAGATCCGATAAGCTATGTGCCAAGGTACGTGAACGCTTTGAAGCTCAGCGGCGAGGCCCAGGAAAAAGCTGTGGTGCTTTTGCACGACGCGATGAAGAAAGGGCTCGTATCGGGCAGGAGCCCTACGGGCGTAAGCGCAGCCGCAGTCTACATTGCCGGTGCATTGGCCGGAGAGCGCAGGACACAGAAGGAAGTGGCAGACGTGGCAGGAGTGACAGAAGTAACGATAAGGAACAGGTACCGCGAGCTCAAGGAGCAGCTGAACATAGACGTAAACCTATGATAGCATGGACGCAAAGAGGGCGATAGCAGCAATATCTTTCACCCTTTTCATTTTTGGGTTGTTGCTGTTATCATATGGCGCATACTACAACTCCAGGCTTGGTTTGAGCCTGCAGCCCCAGGCGCCTCCATCCAACAGCATAAACCTCACCATAAACAAGACCGAGGCGTTGCTGAACATAGCGAATAAAAGCAGTTATCTGGTATTCTACCCCAACCTCAACAAGCCCTATTCTTACGTGGCAAAGGCAAAGAGCATAGCGAAGGAGGATCCGGGACTTGCATACACCCTTTTAGGCATAGCGTATAACGACACGCAGCAGCAGATAAACTACCTCAACAGCTACAAGACCGATTCGTTTTACATAATGCTTGTACTCACAATCATAAGCGCATACGTGCTGTACAGAATAATAAATTATAAAGATGTTGCAGGTAAAAAACCAAAGCAGGTTCAACCAAAGCTGAAAGGAAAGAGTTCTACCTAAAGGATGGTACAGAATATTCGTCAAGTAAAAAAGTTGTAGAATAAGCTTTTAAAGCTTTAACACTAATTAATACTGGATGGGAATTTGGCAGCCTAGTGGTTACTCTTTACCCGTCCATAGGATGAATCTGGGTGGAAAAATGGTAGACGAAAGGGAGTTGGAAGAGGGCATGGAATTTGACCTTAAGGTCGAAGCTAAGGGAGCACGCGGTGAGGGGATAGGCAAGATAGGCAATTTTGTCATATTTATAAACCACGCGAAGACCAGGATAGGAAACATATACAAGGTCAAGCTGACTAAAATGCACAGGACATTCGGTTACGCCGAACTTTCTGGTGCTAACGAGAAATTCATAGGCAACGGCAGCGTTATAGAGCTATAAAAAACAATACAGCAAAACCTTTTATAATTAACTTATGCAAACCTATTGGCCAGTTTTTTGATAGCCTTATTTTTGGCTTTTTAAAATTTTTGGATGATGTATGCTTGGTGGATTTTGATTTCATGGCAAGTGCTCAACAAGATTACCACGTTGATTTGAGGCATGCGTCATGTTTTTAATAATACTAACAAAGGCGAGTTTATGGATGAAAAAGACATAAAGAAGTATATGAAGGGAACCACGACGGTCGGAATAGTGTGCTCTGACGGAGTCATAGTCGGTGCAGATTCAAGGGCCACTATGGACACTTTCATTGCGAGCACCGAAGCCAGGAAAGTTTGGATGATAGACCAGAACCTTGCTATGACAATAGCCGGCGCAGTTGGAGACGCTCAGGAAATAATACGCATATTAAAAATACAGAATGAAATATACAAAATGAACGAGAACAGACCGATGTCACCAAAATCTGCCGCGACGCTGCTCTCAATAATACTGCAGGAGAACAAGATGATGCCCTTCTACGTGCAGCTTATAGTAGCTGGGGTTGACGGTGACGACGGATACGTTTACAACCTCGATGCGCTGGGCGGCTTCACGGAAGAGAAGTTCACGTCTACTGGCAGCGGCTCGCTTACGGCGCTGGGATACCTGGAAGAGGCATACAAGCCTGGCATCACAGTAAAGGATGGCGTAAAGCTCGCAGCGAAGGCGTTGGGCATAGCGATGAGGCGCGATTCCGCAACAGGCAACAACATAACGATAGGCGTAATGACTAAAGCGAATGGCTATGTGGAATACACTGGCAAGGATTTGGAAAAAGCTGTGGCTCAGAAATGAGCCATACGTTTGGTTTCTGCTTACTAACTGTAAATAATTAGCTCATTTTACTGGAGTGATTCATTGGAAGACAAAAAAATAGAAAAAGACATGTCAAAAGAGAGGTCAGAGGAGCTTTTCAAGAAGATACAATCCCTGCTTCCGAGCGAAGCTGGATTCTCCAAGGCCGAATTTGAAGGTCCCGACATAATAGTGATTGTAAAAAACATAAAGGCGGTTTACGCGGACGAGAACCTGGTGCGCGACATAGCCTCCGCGATAAAGAAGAAGCTGGTTATACGCAGCGAGAATGCGTCGCTGATGCCTCCAGAGAAAGCATTGGAAGTGGTTAAGCAGCTAATACCTAAAGAGGCCAGCGTCACCAACATAAGGTTCATACCGGAGTTTGCCGAGGTTTACATAGAAGCGCTGAAGCCCGGGCTGGTAATAGGCAAGGGCGGCTCGACTCTAAAATCTATAGCCACGGAAACAAACTGGGTTCCTAAAGTGCTAAGGACACCGACCATGGACAGCGAAACGATAAAGGGAGTACGCCAACTGATGTTCAACGAAGCGGATTTCAGGAAGAAGTTCCTGAGTACGATAGGCAAGAACATAAACAGGGTTATAACAAAAAGCGAATGGCTGAAAGCCACTGCGCTTGGAGGCTTCAGAGAGGTCGGCAGGAGCAGTTTACTCCTGGAGACACCTCATTCGAAAGTCATAATAGACTGCGGGATAAGCCCTGAGCCCGGGATAAAAGGGCTGGATGCGAATGCCAATTCGGAAGGGAACAAGGCATTCCCATATCTGGACAGCGCAAACTTTTCGATAAACGAGCTTGATGCCGTGGTGATAACACACGGGCACATGGACCACATGGGTTTCGTACCCTACCTATTCAAGTACGGCTACGAGGGCCCGGTCTACATGACACCGCCCACAAGGGATCTCGCAGCGCTTTTGCTTAACGACTACATAAAGCTCGTCCAGAGGAGCGGAGCCACGCCGCTATACAGCGAGAAGGACGTAAGAAAAATGCTCACGCACGTGATAACCAGGGATTACAACGAAGTAACCAACATAACGGACGAGCTAAAGCTCACATATCACAACGCGGGGCACATACTGGGGAGCTCTACCGTGCATATGCACGTGGGAGAAGGTATGTACAACATAGTCCATACTGGCGACATGAAGTACGGTTTCACAAGGCTTTTTGACCCTACTTCCACAAGATACCCGCGCATAGACTCGTTGTTCATAGAAAGCACATACGGAGGCCCAAGCGACATAACCCCGAACAGGCATGATGCGGAGAAAAACCTCATGGATACGATAAAAAGGACCATAGACAACGGTGGCAAAGTCCTGGTTCCGCTGTTCGCCGTTGGGAGAAGCCAGGAGCTACAGCTTGTTCTGGAAAGCTACCTTACAGGCGACAACAGCCCGTACAAGCTCGACGTGCCTGTGTTCCTTGACGGGATGATACTGGAGGCGAGCGCCATACATACAGCATACCCTGAATACCTGAAAGAGAACCTCAAGAACAGGATATTGGGCAATCGTTCGCCATTCGAGAGCGACATATTTGAAGTGATAAAGGGCGAGCGCGAAGAGGTTTTCGACAAGGGTCCTTCTATAATACTTGCGAGCGGCGGCATGATGAACGGGGGAGCCAGCGTAGAATACTTCAAGAGGCTTGCCGACGATTCCAGGAACACGCTGATTTTTGTGGGTTACAACAGCGCCGGTTCGATGGGAAGGCGCATACAAAACGGCATAAGCGAGGTGCCATTGCCCGACGAAAACGGAAAGCTTGCAAACGTGAAGGTAAATATGAACATAAAGACCGTCGAGGGTTTTTCGGGCCACAGCGACAGGCACCAACTGATGAGTTTCGTTCAAAAGCTGAGCGCAAAACCCAAAAATATATTCACAATGCACGGTGAGGAATCAAAATGCGAAGACCTTGCGAGGACATTGGGCAGGCTTGTGCACGTTGATGGCAGGGCTCCGATGAACCTGGACTCGATAAGGCTTAAGTAAATATGCAGTTGGTCTAAATGCGTCAAGCGGATGTTGGCAAACTTACAATGCTAGCGTCACTTGCTCTTTTTTTTGTACTCGCCGTTTTGTTTCTTGCGTACTTCATAATCACCAATAATTCATACTTCATACTGTACTCGTTTCCATTGTTTGTAATATTTGGGATAGTCGCTTCGGCAAGCAAAAGGCTTACCGAGTATGAGGTGATAGCTGCATTATCGTTCATAATTGTTGGATCCATAATGTATTTTCTTGGCTTCTGGAAAAACGCCAACTTTTCCATAAACACCGCGATAGTAGGATATTACCTGCTTATAAGCGCCGTGATATCTATATTCATAAGCATTGCGGCTGAGGATTCCAAACGCTATCAAAAATTTGAGAAGTTTCTATCAAGGCTCTCGAAGGACCGGAGGATACAGTATGTAGCTATAGCTGTTTTCGTACTGCTTCTTGTCCTGCCTATATGGCCCACCGGGCAATCGCTTTCCTTCGGAAGAATTCCAAATGCCCAGATAATCATAAACAATTCCCTCTTAGAGCCAGTAACGAATTCTTCAGACTTCAATTATAGTGTAATAATCCCTTACCAAAAATATCAAAATTATACCACATACAACCTTTCAAATATACAGTTCTATTATTCAAGCGGCCAGAAAATCAATGCCACTTTGCACCAAATAAACGACACGTATAATTATTCAGCCGATCTATTGTTGAATTATTCCAAAATAAACAAGGGCTATAAAGTATATTTGTACTTCATGCCGTACAACTTTTCGAATTACAGCATACATATGGGCCTTCCAATAAGCAATACTACTTTTGCAGCAAAGGACAGTATACGCGGAATATCCTACGTTGGTAGTCATATCAACAGGCACGTAAGAGAAAGCCTATCAAAACGGATCCAAAGCAGCAAGAGCATAATCCAATATGCCTATCCGTACTATCAACTGGGCTCGTACTGTGCCCCCGGGTACAACATCACCTATAATGTTTCTTTCTCCTTTAACAATACTGCAAGCTTTTTTGAGCTGAGGAACGCTTCCGACTTTTTAGACTCGATAAACAACGCAAGCGTAAACGATTATCCAGGTTACCTTAAAGGCTTCAGCAGATATAGTTTTGCACGATTCTTCAATGTTTCCAAAGTACAAAACAGATATTACTCAAATAACAGCTGCTTATTCTACGTGATAGTTTCGAATAATGCATTGAAAGCCAATGGAATAGTGCGCACTTTTTCAAACAAAGTAATTGGACACAAAAACATCACAATCAAGGTTCCGAATCTGTACATGAACATTTCAAGATACATCTCCAATACCTATTCGTTTGTCTGGAAAGGAGTTTCGTACGTAGATTCTGAATACGCGAACTACTCGCTTAACAAGTCCAACTAATCCTTATTTTTTAATCTTAACAATAAGCCCTTTAGAAATCTTGTATAAAAGTATTTAAATATTTATCTGTATAAAATACTTTTATAAAAGTAAAAGGTGTTCTAATGTATAAAGCTGTTGGTCTATGGGAAAAATTGCCAAAATTAATCTCGAGAGTAAAATATGTGCTGCCGATACTATTGATGTTGCAAGTATACCTTATTACAATCAGCAACGGTGCGCAGGTTTTCGTCTATTCATCTAGTACCATCGGAATAGTCTCGGAACTGGCTTATATAAAATCGGTGCTCGCACAGGTCGGACCAATACTTGGCGCGGTCCTTTTCATCGTAGCGGGTGTATTCTACGCCGTGGGGCAAGTAATGCCCCCAGACAAGAGGGCAAATTTTCATACTGCCGCTATAAACATAATAATAGGTGCGATAATAATAAGCATCCTCAGTGTGGCATCCACATCTCTGGCTATAGCGTCTTCCCATCTTCTGTCAAATTCAGTTTCTGCAACCTGAAGAAGTGCCAAAATGTACGGATATGCAATAGGGATAAGCGTCGTTTCTATAATGCTTGCCATAGGCGGGATAATATTGGGCTTGGGTTTTGCCTTAGACAACAGGCGCATGAAGGATTTTGGAAGAAACGAATTGATGGAATCTTTTGTAAACGCTGCTATTCTGGGGGTTTTAGTGGCACTTTTTATGCCTGGCGGCTTGATCGCAGGCATAACAAATTCCATATCATACGGCGTAACTGGCAATTCATGCAGCGGCTCATATAGCTATGCTATTTGTTTCTCGGAAAACTACCTCATGGGTGCGTCTGGCGTTTTGATAGACGGAAACAACTATCCGTCGCTGTTTGAAGTCTCAAGTGCATCGCTATTGGCAGTATCCGGCCTTTATTCCATTGCCGGGCTGATATCATCAATACACCTTAGCATAGGTATAGCCTCAATCTCGTTTACCAACCTTTTCAAGCCGTTCCTAATGCAGCTTGGTGATGTGATAGAGTTGCTGACATTATCGGTTTTTAGCATATTCATGCAATATTCGGTAATAAAAGTCATATCGTATGTCGCTGTTCCTGTACTCTTGCCTATAGGGATGGTCCTGCGTACTCTCTATTTCACAAGAAGGCTCGGTGGTGCCATAATGTCAATAGCCATAAGCCTTTTTGTAGTCCTTCCGATGTCATACCTGCTGAATGCTTCAATGCTACAAAGCTATAACCTATCTTCCACTTCGCAATTTATAAGCTCTATGACTACCGGGTTAAATTCCCTATCCTCTTACAACCAATCGTCCATAGAAAACAACAAGATTTCCGTCAATTCCCTATTTTCTAGCGCATCATCAATACTGGCAGCTTCAGAAAATTCTATACTGTACGTATTCAGGCAGATTATGATTATCGTTGTAGAGGTTATACTATTCCCTGTTTTCAGCATTATACTTACAGTCATATCTGCAAGGGAGTTTGCCAGAATTTTTGGGACTGAGGTTTCATTCTCAAGGTTCGATATCTTTTAAGGTGTAAATTTGCCCGTAAAAATTTTCGTTAAAAAGAATACAAACTTATTAATCCAAGCTGCCATTGCCATTGTGATAGTCGTTTTTGCAAGCGGGTATTGGCTTGTTTCGTTCCTATTGGGCACAGTATACGCCTTGTTGATCATAGACACAAAACTGAATCTGTTGCATTCAGAACGGCTGCTTGGCCCTGGTTACGATACTGGAATGGGGCTCAAGGGTGCGGATAACTTTTGCATTCTTAACAGGTCAGGCAACGGTTATAACGCAATTGCCGTTTCTGCGATAAATACGGTCCGTGGGGTCAAATTGGATGGGGACGCGATTGAGAGCATAATATCAAAATCCAATTTTCCATTCAAGTTCATGGTTTCCATAGAGAAAATAAATACTAAGAGCTTCATTGAGAAACTGCTTACAAAAAAACAGATGATGGAGATCCAGTTATCCAGGCTAGATCATTCTAACCCGAAGGCGAATTCGGTTGAGGCAAGGCTTAAGGCAGAGATAAGCTATTTGGGTGATGAAATAAAAGATTTTTCCTCTGGAGGGACACCAGTAAAAGTACACTACTACCTCATTGTGTCTGAATACGGGGAGAACGCATATGAAGCCCAGAACGCAGCGAAAGTTGCAATAAAGCAGATCTCAAGCCTTTTTGATTCCATATTGGGTTCCACATCAACTATCTTAAAAAATGCGGAGATTTACAAGGCGATAAACTAGGGATAAAGATGAAGGACATAATACCATGCAAGTACCTGGCTGAGAAGATGGCCCTATTCGAGCCTTCGGAGCCATTAGACCAAAATGTCGAACCTGAAGCTTTTTATCTGGGCAAGACCCTGAAATACCGCGCCCCTGTTTTTTATTCACCAAAAAGATTGATAAATCCACATATAGCGTTAATTGGTACTACCGGTTCCGGGAAAACAAACATGATGCTTAACCTCATAATGAAGTTCTCTTCGAATGGCGGCAAAATTGTGATAATAGACTGGTCTGGGGAATATTCTACCATAGCTCAAGCGCTTGGTATGGAAACGTTGGCAGAAACTAAACTTCCTACAGGGTTTGGTGGTGTGTACATAGATCTTTCAAAATTCAACACTGGTCAAAGGATGAGATTCTCCGCTTCCTTGCTAAATTTCATAACCACAGAGCTTGCAAAGGGTCGCATGAAGGACACTACGATATTTATAGACGAAGTGTGGCATTTCCTGGATGATTCTAAAACAAAAAATTATATATCAATAATATTCAGGGAAGGGAGAAAATACGATGTGGGGATGGTTGTAGCAACCCAGTTAGTTGGGGACATAAACAACGAAATAATATACAATTCCGGGACTCTTTTAATCTTTAAGATTTACGGTTCGGAGAATATAAGCTCACTAAAGCTGTCGATGCTTTTGGAGGATAAAGACTTGGAGTTTCTTCCGGAGTTGAATCAGGGCTCATGCTACTCGATAATGCTAGATAAAACCGGTCTCGTAAAGAAAACGGTCCTCAGACGCATACAAAAATTTTCGATTAATTTTTGCACTTTAAAGTGTGGTACAATGGAATATAAAATGACCAAACGCACGATAATGGAGATTGCTGCTCCAGTATTGGGCAAGGATATAGAGGCAAAACTCGATTTTCTCATAGAGAGCGATATGAAATCTGTAGATATGGAAAAAATAGCTTTATTGCTTTTGAAAAATGAATGCAGCAGGGAAAAAATAATATACTTCTTTAGAAAATTGGGGGTTGACGACTTTTTTATCGCAGATTCGATTGGGTCAGCATTGTCAAAAGTCAGGGATTGAAATGAAAGAGGATTTGCAGATTATAAGAAGGGAGATAGAAATACGCGCGAGAAGGACTGCCACAAAGCAGGAGCTCTTGCGTGTAATGTCTTGCATGCCTAATGCTAAATTGCTTTCCGATGGAACACGTAGCATATTCCAAATAGATTTGGGGGTTCATGGTTCATCTGTGCACATGAGCTTTGGTAAAGACATTATAACTATGGAATTTAGGTCCAGATACGACTCACTTCCTAGCCTGAACAAGGTGGTTATGATTGCCCTTTCCATACTTACATATCTGGAAGGCGTGTATGAGGCTAGGTTAGAATCACTATACCCTCTGGTAATTTCTGCCCTGCGCGATCTGGAAAAGGTTAAGGAAACGCATGAGCATCAAAGCCCGTTGCAACTGGAATTCATGAAAGAGCTTCGAAACAGCAATATAACCCTTTCCAGGATCGCCATAAAAGAAGCTGATAAAAACAGGCAAAAAGACGAAATAATTTCCAAGTATGCGAAGATATTAGAATTTGTTGACAAGTTTTATTGGGTCGATGAGTACTCAATTAACAAATTCTGTGAGTCTACAGGGATTGATTCGTCCTTGGTGGGATGGGCCAAGGACAACAGGTCGGTGCAAAACAATGATCACAACTAGCCGTGAGGTCATAGTATATGCAATTCTTTCATTAATATTCGGAACAATACTCGTTCAGCGTGGTGTGGTCCAAGGATATCTTTTATTTGGCGCTTTCGGTTTTTTCCTTCTCCTTTTTGCATCATATAAAATCAATAGCATGAATGCGGTAACTTTATATCATAGCCATCTGAACAAACAAAAATCCGTATATAAAGAAACAGCTACGGAAAATACGGCAAACAAAAACATGAGTGCCTTCTTAAAAAGCGATTTATTGGATAAACCATACCTCACTGAGCTGGAAACCGCGCTTCTGGAGTCATCAACAGGGTATTGCCCGATCAACTATAGCGACAATACTCTTGTCCGGATTGGCGGTTTTGTTTCCCAATCATCTAGTTCTTCAAAGGCCGTGGTTTCAAGATATGCATATGAAAGCTGCATAAAATCCGGCATATACCCATCAGAAAAATCAGGGCCAAAAATAATGGCAAAAGCAGCAATGCTGGATTTCGAATCATTTATCCGCATAAAAACAGCAAAAAAACTGTCATCAATGCTGCCTAAGTCTGGAATGTTGACGATAGTAACATGCAAAATCCATGAAAAATCAGAGTTAAACCTGATGCTGTGCAGCTTTTCCAGAAAAAACGCCTTGGCGTTGATGTTGCTCGAATCAAACAGGTTGGTCATAGATGATATTTCAATTTAACTATACAGTGGTTTACACATCATTCTACCTCTTATGCCTTTTAGAATCGCTGGCTTCCTTGGGTTATGGTTTTACAGGAAACCGCCTTTTGAGAGGGTTATTTGTGTCTCTTTCCATAATGCTTGTCGGTGTAGTAATTCTGATGGGTGCCTGAATGCTCGAAAATATCGCTAAGCTATACGGGAAGAAAAGTAGCAAATGGGTAAGTAACAAAATGGCTTTATCTGTATCTGTCATTCTTTCATGGCTATTTTGTACTATGGCATTAAGTACGCACAATAAACTAATGGTTTTTCCCATAGCTATATCATTTTCCGTCGCAATGTTGAACTTACGGAATCTTCTGGCGAAAAACGATTTCGATAGAAATGCAGTCCTAATGCTTTCCGCGATAATAATGCTTGAATTATCCTTTGTGGTTATTTATGCCTGAAATAAGCCTGTTTAAATTTGACGGTGTGCCGAGTAAGGGTTTAGATGCAAAAGCTATCTTAGAACAGGCATCTAACAGTGCACTCGTCCTTTTTTATGATTTTTCCTCGCATTCAACGTTATTATACCTAAATTGCGAAAATCCTTCCGACAAAATAAATTCGATATCCAGCATAATCAACGGCATAGAATTTTCTAATATTAAAAAAGAGATCGATATGGAAAATGTCCATATATCACTATTTTACAAATCGATCGAATCACTTAGCCCAAACCTATTCTCCGACATATTTAACATTGGCATAAGGTCTGGTTTTTTCGCTATAGCTTTTATTCCAACACCATTGGCCAATGTGGGTAAGACTAAAACTGAAATTGAACGTATATTAGGCTCAACGCCAAGCAGGTTCAATGCGACTTTGAGGGGCTTTTTATCCGCTGGGAGGGGTGACTCAACATCATTTCAGCACGAAATTTTTGACCGTTCGGAGGAATCCTCGATTTTGAAAGAAGCCCTCGAGCAGATAAACTTTTCAATAATGAACAACGGTTTATCCTACAAGATAGCGTTGCTGGATTCGGTTGACCGGGAATATAAGCAAAAGATTTCAGAGTACATAAGCTCGAAGGTTCTGATGCTCAAGGATTATTACATCAAACAGGCAACTGTCGTAGGGATAATAAAAAGCATAGCTTCAGTGAACGCGATACCCTTTGGCAATGCATTCTCTGAAGGTTTGATAAAGCCCTATGGGGATTACGAAATACGGTATCCGATAAGCTCAAAACCGTCATTTTCAGAGTCTGGAATAAAAATAGGCTCAGTGAATTATTGGTCATCTGGGGATTTTAGGGAGATAAAAATGCAGAAAAGCCTTTTCAACCTAGGGATGATTATAAGCGGCCTACCCGGAACCGGGAAAACCAGCGAAGCTATGGGGATAATCTCGCAGATAAGCAAGGAAAGTGAAAAACCGTATTTAGCAATTATAGCACCTACTTCCGAATGGTCAACTTTTGGCCATGATAGGGGGATGAAGGTAATACGGCTTTGCAGTGACGGTTTCCCAATAAATTTTTTCTCGCCTCCAGCGGGGGTCGATATAAAGAGATTTTATCAGGATTTAGCCATACTGCTCGCTTCGGCATCTGAATCAGGACCGTACCAAAAACCACTTGAGAAATGCCTTATCAACGCATTCAGGCGTTACTATTCATCAAATTCCGTAATAAACCCGGTTTTACTGTTCAAGGAAATACAGGAATCCATAATAGAGCTGCATGGAACCAGGAGCAATACTGCTGTTAAATATACAAAACATGGGGAGAATATAAAATCATCACTCGAGAGCCTGGTAGAAATCCTGCAATTTCCTGAATACTCAGATGAAGGCAAGAACGACATCGAGGGATTTTTAAGCAGCGGAGTAATATTCGACGTTTCGGCTGTCAGCGTCCAAATGAAAAGCTTTTTCTATGCATTAATACTGAATCAGCTTTACTCTATCGCCTCAAAATTCGACATAAAAGGCGATGATAAACTCAGGATGCTCATATGTATAGAAGAAGCGCAATTGCTGTTTCGCGATCCGAAATCCGCTACCGTAATTGACATCCGCTCCAGAATACAGGATTTCAGGAAGCAGGGTATCGGCCTGATGCTGCTTGTGCATAGCATAACAGACATAGACCAGGATATAAGGAGGCTTTGCCAATCAAAACTCTACTTAAAACAACCTACTGATGTGGCTAAGAAAGCGGCTGAGGACCTGATATTTTCAGGTGTAGAAGAAGACGATGTGGTAAATAAGCTTAAGCACATGGAGTCAGGATACGCCGCCTTAAACTACGTTGTGAAAAAAAATGAGATAAAGGTTAATCCAGATACTGTTTTTGTAAAAACAATAAGTTACACTGACTTCAACTCGTCATTGGATTTATATGGGAAGAACCGGGAAAGCATTATTATTAATCGACACAGGGTTAATTCCGCGGCAACGGCCACATTCGTTTCTAGTATAAATATTATTTTTAAGGAACAGAAAAAACTACCTGCTTACGCTAGGCTTTGTTATCTGGGTGCGTTCATGTTAGAGGTTCCGATAATATCAAATGCGGTTGAATTCAAGCATGAGCTGATAAAATCCCGTACATATTCGATAGAATTGCTCAACGAACATCGCAAAAAGCTTAAAAGCATTGAATTCGAATCGGGCAGGGAGATAAAATTGGAACTATAACCAGTTTTTATAATTTCTTTTTTTAAATAATATGTGTTGTTATGGAGTCCAAACATATTATAGTAACAGGCGGCGGTTGGAAAGGCGATGTGAAGGTTGCCGAACTTTCACCCAAGAAAATTTATGCAAAGGGTTGGAAAAACAGGTATTCCAGCGATGAAGCTGTGGAGCTCGCAGTACAGGAAACCTTAATCCAATGGGATGTACGATTAAGCGGCTAAAAAAGCGCATATGTGGTGTATACATGTCAGATTCAATAAAAATAGACAGGGTTAGAGATTCTCGGGATAACAGGCTTGGGTACAATGTGATACCGATACACTACGACCTTTTTTTCGATACTGATTTCAAAACTTTTGAGTATTTTGGAAAAGAAGAGATAAAGGTTGAAATAAGGAAAAACACAAAAGAGATACTGCTCAATGCAAACAAAATAAAGTTTCTTCGCGCGAAGATAATTTCAAAAGGAATCGAGCAGGATTGCGTAATCTCGCCTAACCAAAAAAAGAAGACTGTAAAACTGCATGTAAAAAACCTCGTTTCGGGAACTGCAACGATATCGATTGATTTTACTGGCAAGAACAACGACGAGATGTACGGCTTTTACAGGAGTTCATACAAGGCCCAGGGCGGTCACAGCGAATACATATTGGCATCACAGTTCGAAGCTGCTGATGCACGAGCTGCATTTCCCTGCTTTGACGAGCCGGGGTTCAAGTCGACTTTTGACGTAACGATGGAGGTGCCGAAGGAGATGCACGCCATTTCCAACATGCCGATAAAATCCGAGCTAGTTTCTAACGACAGGAAAACAGTCAAATTTTTTACCACGCCAAAAATGTCTTCGTATCTGCTATTTCTGGGTGTCGGCAAGTTCGAAAAATTAAGCTCAAAATTGGGCAGACTCGAAGTCAATGCTTATGCAACCCCTGGGAAGAAAGCCTTATGCGCCCTTGCATTGGATTATGCAAAGAGGTTCATATTGTTTTACGAAAACTATTTCGGCATAAAATACCCGCTGCCAAAAGTGGACCTTATCGCAATCCCGGATTTCGCCGCAGGGGCCATGGAAAATTGGGGCGCGATAACTTTCAGGGAAACAGCCATGCTTGGCGATGCGAAAAGTTCGTCAACAGCTACAAAGCAGCAAATAGCTGAAACTGTAGCACACGAGCTGGCCCACCAATGGTTTGGCGATTTAGTAACGATGGAATGGTGGAACGACTTGTGGCTGAACGAGAGCTTTGCCACTTTTATGAGTTTCAAGGCCATGAATGCCGTGTTTCCCGAATGGCAATCCAATATGCAATATTTTGATGAGGTTATATCTACCGCATTTTCTGCAGATTCTTTGGTTCATACACACCCGATAAGCGTTAACGTTTCAACGCCCGAAGAGATAAACGAGATATTTGATGAAATAAGCTACGAAAAAGGCGGGACATTTTTGCACATGTTGGAGGATTTTGCAACACCAAAAGTATTCAGGAGAGGGCTACACAACTATCTTAAAGCCCATTCGTACGGCAACGCTACAAAATACGACCTTTGGAATTCCATATCCAAAGAAGCAAAAAAATTGAATACTCCGAACAACGAAAAAATAAAGGTGTTTGCCAACAAATGGCTCGACAATGAGGGATATCCTATAATAATACAAAAAACCCCTGCGCCTAATGTAAAAATCAGGCAGCAAAGATTCCTGATATCAAAACCTCTGGAAAAGGTTTCGGACAAACAGACATGGGTTATGTCGTTGAAATACCTTAACAAAGGCAGGGTATCCTCAAAATTAATGGATAAAAGGGATACATCTATAAAAACCGACAAGGACGGTTTTTTCAAGCTCAACTACGGGCAGGATTACTTGTATAGGGTTATGTACAAGGAAAAAACCCTTGAGCTTTTAGGCAAGGGAATAAAAGAGGGCAAGCTTTCAGGATTGGATGCTTGGGGAGTAGAAAACGACCTGTATTCCCTGGCCCGTTCAAGTAATATAACTGTTAGTAAATACCTAGATTTCGTCCAGAACTACTGCATGCACGTAGGTTATCCTGCGAACGTTTCAATATTAAGCCACATAGAATGGCTCGATTTCATGCTCTATGGAACAAGCATAATGCATGATACCGTCCAAAAGCTCGGTATAAACTTTGCCCGGAACATACTGGACGGGCTGGGATGGCACAGGAAAAAGGGCGAGAGCAACATAGAATCGCTTGTACGCTCGCATTCCATAAGGTTACTGGGCCAGTTCGGAGACAAGGATACAGTTTCCAAAGCAACAAAGATTCTCGATGGCTATCTGAAAGGCAAGGCTAAAATAGATCCGGACTTCAAGACATCCGTATTCATTTCTTGCGCTTCAAATTCAGGGAAGAAACTTTTTGATGAATTCCTTAATCTTTATAAAAACGAGGGCAATCCGGAAGAAAAGCGTCGTTTTCTCCAGACTCTTGGCTTCTTCAAAGGCAAGGAAGAGATCAAAAGGGCTTTGCAAATATGCATGTCGAACGACGTGAGGCTTCAGGACTCGTTTGTAATACCTGCCATGCTCTCAGGAAATCCAAGTGCTTATGCAGAACTTGAATCATGGACTTACGCAAACTGGGAAAAGTTAATGGAAAAATACAGCATAGGAACCCACATACTGCAGCGTTTTATTGAGAACTTATCAATGGGAAATACCTACGAGCAGTATTACTCGATGAAATCGTTCTTCGGTAAAAAGGAGAACTTCCGAGGGGATATAAAGATATCCCTGCAGAAGACCTTGGAACGCGTAGCAGCAAATGCGACCTTCAAAAGCAAAAACGGCCTATAAAAGTGCATAGAATGCGTTTGCCATTGGAGATATTTACTGCCTTTATGTCCTTGGTATGGCTAGGCTTGATGACGGTCAACATTGCAGGGCTAAAGTCCAAAAAAGAGAACAAGGCATATGACAAAAGCTATGCACCCAAAGTGCTCATCATATTGCCTTGCAAGGGCGCTGACCTCACGCTGGATTCCAACATAAAATCCTTAAAATCCCAGGACTACCAGAATTTCATGCTCATCGGGGTTGTCGATAATGACCAAGACTCTGCAGTACAGCTTCTGAAAGATAATATGGTCGATTACATAATATCAAAAAAAATATGCGAGGATTGCAGCGGAAAGGTGCGTGCAATTTCTACGGCTCTCGAAACCTATACATGCTATGATGTTTACGTGATTGCCGATTCCGACGTTGAAGCCAAAAAAGACTGGCTAAGCAAGCTTGTCATGCCTCTGTCTGATCCTGCGATAGGCATATCGACCACTTTTCCCCTGTTTAAGCCAAAGGCTGGTTTTTGGTCAAAGGTAAAAATGGTCTGGGGTTTCGTGGGGGACGGCATGATGGAGTCAACGCTGACGCGCTTTGGATGGGGCGGCTCCCTTGCGTTCAGGAAAGACTTGCTTGTTGGCAAGGCTTACGATAATTTCAAACATTCGATTTCGGACGATATCGCAATAACTACCGCTTCGAAGCGCAAAGGCCTTAAGATAAACAGCGTAAAGGAAAGGGTTGCAGTCATAAACAGCGATGATGATTTCAAGAGATTTTGGGAATGGTCGAATAGGCAAACTGCACTTTCTATAAGCGGTAACGGGAAGGTATTATATTACGGGATTGTGGTATACGTTTCAGGAATACTGCTTCTCGCATCTGCCATAATAATGTCGCTTTTAATATCATACGCATACCTGCTCTTTCTAATCCCGTTCGTGATAGGCATTGCAAAGACATACAAAAGGGCGGGCAACAACGCAAGCGCAGATCTTTGGTTCATATACATTCTGACAAACTTCGTGTACCTGGCAAACTTAATAACTGCCAGCCGCATGAAAACCATAACGTGGCGCGGCAACAGGTACTCCATTAAAGATTACCTTCGATAATTAATTGGTGCATTGGGTAAAGTTCAATGTACTTATCAAATCGCTGTATTAGGCTGATGCAAGATGGAAATAATGGAGCTCAAGGGCAGGCTGCCAAACGAGATACTGGAGTCGATAATCTCAAGGGGGATAAGCACGCTTACGCCCCCCCAGGAACTTTCCATAAGCGCAGGGCTACTTAACGGGGCCAATATTCTGGTCGCTTCCCCTACTGCGAGCGGCAAGACCCTCGTAGCGGAAATGGCGTGTGCCAACGCCATAATAGCCAAAGGCAGGAAAGCGATATACATAGCCCCGATGAGGGCCATAGTTGCTGAAAAGTTCGAGGAATTCCATTCATCGTATCCCTACATAAAGTCGGCAATATCCATGGGCGACCTCGACTCCTCGGACCAATGGCTTAGCGAGTACGAAATGCTCTTTGTTTCCACGGAGAAGCTCGACAGTCTGATAAGGCACGGAGCCCCGTGGCTTAACTCGGTGGGCTGCATAGTGTTCGACGAAATACACATGCTTTCGGATATGAGCAGGGGTCCAACGCTGGAGTTGCTGATAACGAAACTGATGCAGGTAAGCGACGCGCAGATAGTCGCGTTGAGTGCCACGATAGGGAACGACCAGGAGTTGGCGGACTGGCTTAAGGCAAAGCTCGTAAAGAGCGATTACAGGCCAGTAAAGCTGCAAAAAGGCGTTCTCGAGGGCAGCAAAATATATCATTGGGAAAATGGTGCAATCGGGGAATTTGCTCTGAAAGGATCCAGCAAGACTCCGGAATTCAGGCTCGTAGAAGATACATTGGCCCAGAATAAGCAGTTGATAATATTTTATTCCACAAGACGAAACGCAGAATCCGGGGCGTCGAAAATAGCATCTATGCTTTCGGGGAAGCTTTCCGATGACGAAAAAAAACTATTGGACCAAGTAAGCCAGTCCATTTTGAACGCATTGGAAAAACCGACCAGCCAATGCGCCAAGCTGGCATTATGCGCCTCTTCAGGTGTCGCTTTCCACCACTCCGGGCTTGTAAACGTCCAACGGGCGATGGTGGAAGATGCGTTCAAGAAAGGGCTGATAAAGGTGATATGTGCCACCACCACATTGGGGTATGGGGTAAACCTTCCCGCTCATACTGTCCTTGTAAGAGACCTCACGCGGCATAACGGCGTAACCGCAGAGCGAATAAGCGTCAATGAGGTGCTACAGCTTTTCGGTAGGGCAGGAAGGCCAAAATACGATACAGAAGGCAGGGCTTTGATAGCATCGAGCAAACGCTACGAGGTGCAAGAGCTATACGCTAGGTATATAATAGGCACCCCAGAACCGATAGACTCGGCCCTAGGCGTCGCATCTGTGCTAAGGATGCACATACTCTCTTTCGTTGCTGAGGATTTCCTGAATACCATAGAAGGTATCGAAGCGTTCATAAAGAAAAGCTTCTACGGTTTCGTATATGGAAATGATTCGCATATAAAAGGCGTCGTTAGGCAGGTACTTAAGGAACTGGCCGAATGGGATTTGCTGAACGAGGACTACGGTAAGCTTGTCGCCACGAGGATAGGGAAGCGCGTAAGCGAGCTCTATATAGACCCATTATCGGCAAAATGGATGCTTGAGTTCATGGGAAGCGCAACCGACGAGGTTTCAACATTATATTTAGTATCTAATACTGTGGAAATGAGGCCGTACATAAGGCCAACGGAGGAGGCTGAAGCGGAATACGTTTTTTACAAGGACAGGTTCGGAAGCGAATTGCTGTACAAATATGAAGAGCTTTCCTATGGTTATTACAACCCTGTAGAGCCTTTTGCCACCGCCCTGATGCTGCGTGACTGGATCAGCGAAATAGACGAGGAGTCAATAATAAAGAAATACCACGTAACGCCCGGAGCGCTTTATGCGAAGCTTTCCAATGCCGACTGGATACTTTATTCAGCCATAGAGCTCGCAAAGCTATCGCACGTGTCGGCCAGGCGCATAGTCGATATCAGGGTCAGGCTCAGGTACGGCATAAAAGCTGAGCTTCTCGACCTGGTAAGGCTGGAACAGATAGGCCGCGTGAGGGCGCGCAGGCTGTTCGATAACGGCATACGCACCGTAAAGGACATACGTGAGAACAGGCAGAAGGTGGAATCGCTCCTTGGCAAGGAGATCGCTTCAAAGGTATTCGCACAGCTAGGTTAAGCCAAAGCAAAAATCTAAGAATTATGGAATGCCTTATATTTCTATGCAATCTGCCTCAAGCAAATCCAAGAAACGCGTTAAACTATGCAACGATGCCGTAAACGCAGCGGGCTTCTCAAGCGTGAGCGTTGAGAATTTCCACGCACCGTTTGACATAATAGCCGGGAGGAACGGCAGGTCGCTAATACTAAAGGCGGTAAGAAATATTGATTCGATAACTCCTGAAGACGGTAAGGCGCTTTCAAAACTGTCCTATTTCTTCGATGCCGAGGCTTATGTAGTCGGGGAGTCGTACAAAGGTACGAAGCTCGAGGAAAGCAAGGTATTTACAAGGCACGGCATCAGCTGCATAAGCGATTCGACCTTGGAGATAATGCTGTATAACGGCAGTTTCAGGCTGGCAAGGAAGTTTTTCAGGGAGAATGTCGAAATAAATGGCGGAGAGCTGAAGAGATTAAGGAAACTGTCAGGCATGAGCAGGAAGCAGCTTTCGGAAATTTCGGAAGTTTCCGTGGACAGCATATACAGGTATGAAAACGGCTATACCTCTGCGAGCCCGTTAAATCTTGAAAAATTAGAAAAAGCGTTATCGGCCAAACTCTCAGTCAACCAATCTCTAGAGCACAACTACAACATCAAGGCTGCTGGTCACGGCATAGCGTTGCTTGATATAAACAAAGAGCCATTCAAGAAAGCTCTCAAAGACAAGACGAGGTTCGAGTTTGCGGAATTGGCCGACTTCAGGACGCTTAAAAAATGGTCGGATTTCTATAAAGCCTTTAATGCAATATTCGACGATATCCAATTTATAATTACTAAGAAAGAGATGCACAAAAAGTTGTTCGGGATACCTACGATAAGCAAGAGGAAATTATACTCTCTTGAAGATACTGAGGAGCTTTACGAGCTCGCAGAAGAAAGCACCTAGTCAAGAGCGTTTTCTGGTTTTTCCTGTCCTGCGCGATTGCCTCTCTGCTGGTTTGTGTTTTCTTGCTTTAACACCTATGTTATACTGATCCCTCATGCGTATGCCAGGTTTGCCCTCCATGGCCCTCATGACGTTTTCAAAATCTACTACAAATTCTTTCGTAGACTTGAACATCATAGTTATGCCCAAGCTCCCGAAGACCACTATAAGAGAGGCCATAGCCACAAACAGGACCGCTACTCCTTGTGATGTATTCAGTGGTCCCTGAACTCCGCTCAAGAATGCAATGCCTATAACGAATATTATCCAGAGAACGCTTCCACCATATGCGATCTCAAAGTAACTGTGCTTAAAAAGAACCCTAACAGAGGCATATATGACCCACAATATGCCACCAAATGAGAAGAGCAGCATTATGGGTTCTGCAGCATAATCTTGCGAATACACTGCTGGAACTATGAATGCAAGGGCTCCAACCACTAGCGAGAATATCCATACTCCTATGTATTTACTGTGGGTTTTCCGCTCCTCCTCGTCCATGAATTTAATAGTGGATATATGTGCATCCACGAAACTAACCATTAAAGTCAGTACTGTTATTAAGACCAACACAGCCCAGAAGAGTATTCCTGCCAGCGGGCTTAGGTAAAAAATGTTGGAAAGCATAGAAGTAAAAAGCATTCCTACTGCCAACGCTATCGCAAAAGTGAACATCGATATACCTAACGCTCGTCTATAAGCGAAAATCCAATACCTCTTAATATGCTCTCTGGCGTAGTTCAAGCAATCACATTAATTCATTTTATGCAATAGGCTAAAAATCTTTCCTAAAACAGCTCAAACAAAAAACTTCCATAAAAATAACTAAGGTAACTAAATTACGGTTAGGGGTATGCAGGAAGTAGAAGCAGGAGCACATTCCCAAACGCTATTGTTGCCACAACCCCTATGAAAATAGGCACTGCAAACGGTATAGGCTTCTTATATACTGGGAACTTGTGTGAAGGCAGTTTTGTTTTGAGTTCTTTCAACAGTTCTGGGCCGACAAGCCTCTCAAAATGGACCAATTTTTTTTCCAACACATTTATCTCTCGCTTTTTCATCATGCCGGTGGCTATTATGTCGCCTGGTTCCATATTCTTATATGTAACATACTGCGACATATAAGCCATCATTCTATCTTCAAATGCGAGAACCAATGCGGAACCTAACGCTATTATGGCTAATAAGACAATCGCAGCATATGAAGCATGAAGCACAGAAAACAAAAATGCGCCGAAGAACGCATATACTGTGATTATAAGCGCTATCCTGAAATAGTTGGATTGTTTTTTAGATTTGCTGTAATCTGGAGTCTTTACGTGCAATGCCTTTGGGATGTAATACAATGGCACAACTATCAATGCGGCTATGCCGCTGTTTATCGCTATAGAAAGTGCTACTGGCATGTATGACTGCGTCACGCCATAGATTAGGGGCTTTCCCATGAAAGGTATTATCATGGACAATGCCGCAATCTCTATGACATCAGCGGCACCGAGCTGACCTATTCTGTATACTACATAGCCGAAGCCCAACGTTGCTATGGCTATGAGTGTGCTATAAAAAATCTGCGAAAGGTTCAGGTACAGCAAAGTAAATACTGCCCCAACCACGAGGCTTGCATAAGCAAAATACGACGGTACATTCCTATTGTTAAATATGTCAAAGAGCATATAAGCCAAAGCAAGCGCCAAAAATATTATAATCCTTAAAACCAGGAGTTGCATTTACATCCTCTGTATCCGTTGATCTATGCCAGCACCCACATTATTGCGGATTAACCATATACTCGCATATAGGTTAAATGCTGAAAAGCTATTTATACCTTGAACTTGAGTGTGTATTGGAATCCGTAAAGGTGTAATGTTGGAAAAAGGGGTATCGCTCCAGGACCAGCAACGTTTCGGCGAAGCCGATTCAAATGACCTTCAAAACAAATACAATCCAGATAAAATCATATCGGATAAGAAGAGGAATATAAAGGCTGCAATAGATCACATATGCGATAGCATAACTGCCGACGGTTATGTCAGGGCTGCCACTGATTATACGTGGTATAAGCTAATGTGGTTTAGGGACTCGTCCCTGATCTCCTCGGCATTGTCTCAAGCCGCTGCGACATTTTTGAAGCTTGACGACAAGGATATGCTGGCAGACTCATTTAAAGCAAGAGATACTGCGCTCAAAATCATATACAAGGAATGGGGAATATTGGATACAAGCAAACCTAAACTCGCATCAACCGTTTCCATGAAGCTGCAGGATTTCGAGTTTAAAAAATTAAAGAACCACATACCTGCAAGGATAACGAGCGACGGCAGCCTTGCAGATATGGTACTTGAGGATAAGCGCATAAACGATGTTGCAGAGGCTGAGAACCCCAACTCTTGGCTAAAGCAGTTCGACTCAGTGCCTTTGGTATTGTATGCAACATCGGAATTCATAAAAGGTTTCGGAGCGGAGGCGCTCCCTAATGGGTTAAGGGAAAAAATCGAAGCGAATCTGGCAATACTTTCGGATTATATCATAAACGTGTATAAGTGCCCGTGCGCAGACGCTTGGGAACAGAATCCGCATATGCTTCATTCGTACAGCGTTGGAACTGCATACGGCGGTCTGCTTTCTGCTCTTAAAATAAGCGAAGCCCTTGGGATAAAACTGGATTCCGAAAAGATAAACACCGAGTTATACGGCAAAAACGGCATTGCAAGCTTCATCAACGAATTTTTTGTAAAAGATGGGGTGCTTAGAAAGTACAGGCATGAGTTTGGAGCCGATGTCGAAGAGTACCCAAAAGTTGACGCTTCAGCATACATACTGTTTGCGCTGATCGACAAAAACCATGATCTTATAGATATAAAAACATACATGAGGACGATGGAAGCGTTAAGGGAGAACCACATATTCAAGTCAACCGACGGCACAAAGGTATACGAGAGCGCCATGCCTAAGCGCTATGATGGGGACAGGTATTTCGGCGGCGCAGGTTGGATACTTCTAGCTGCATTGGAAGCCAGCATAAGCATAAACGAAGGGGACACAAACAGGGCAAAATACGTACTCGGAGAAATAGAAAAGCTCGTGCCGAAAGACGGCTTCAGGCTTCCAGAACAAGAACCCATAGATGAGGTTTTTCTTAATCCTGAAAGGGAGAGTGAAAACGACTCAAATGGTAAAAAACCGGCGATGGACCTCATATGGAGTTCAGCGGAATACCTGAGGGCTGCAACTGCGGAGCTGGCTTATATGCAAAGAAGCGGACAGGAAAGC
The DNA here is from genome assembly GCA_021797495.1 of Microcaldota archaeon. Lineage (GTDB taxonomy): Archaea > Micrarchaeota > Micrarchaeia > Micrarchaeales > Micrarchaeaceae > Micrarchaeum_A. The sequence goes on along the minus strand of JAJZZO010000011.1, from coordinate 49,361 downwards.
AGCATGCTCAGGGGTTAGTGCATCGTTTTGCCTTATACAGACTCTTTATTATCTTTTACGTATAAATTATCGTGAAAGTGATTGCTACTTTGAGCAGTGGTAGAATGATGGATTATCCAGAAATAGAAAAAAAGTGGCAGCATGTTTGGTCCGAATCGAAAGCATTCGAGCACGATCCCAACGAACGCAAATCTCTGCTCGTAACGGCAGCATGGCCTTACGTGAATATGCCTCCGCACATAGGCCACCTAAGAACATACGGCACTGCGGATTTCTATTCCAAATACATGCGAATGAGGGGCTACAATGTCATATTTCCGATGGGGTGGCACTATACAGGCACGCCAATACTTGCAATAGTTAAAAGGCTGCAGAACAAGGACCAAAGCCTGATAAAGGAGCTCAAGGAATTCGGAGTGAGCGATGATGACATCGCCAAAATGACAGACCCATTGGAGGTCGCCAACTTTTTTACCAAGCAATTCAAGGAAGCATTCCAAAAGGCAGGCATGGGCATAGACTGGAGGCGCGAATTTGTTTCAATAGATCCGCTGTACAGCAAGATGGTGGAATGGCAGTTCCATAAGCTAATGGATGAAGGTTTTTTGGTACAGGGGAAGCACCCGGTTGGCTGGTGCAGCAACGAGCAAAATGCAGTAGGACAGCACGACACTAAAAGCGACGTGCAGCCGGAAATAGAAAAGATGTACCTTGTGAAATTCGCAGTAAAGGGCGAAGAATCGTATATAGGGTGTGCAACATACAGGCCGGAAACGCTGTACGGTGTAACTAACCTATTCATAAAAAAAGAAAGCGAGTATGCGTTGGTGAAAATCGGCGATGAGAAATATTATGTTGCAAAAGAGGCAATAGAAAACATGTCAGGGCAATACTCGATCGTTACCGAAAGGGCAGTTGAGCCTTCGGAACTATTGCAAAAAACTGCCATAAACCCTATCGACAACAAGGAGATCCCGGTCATCGACGGTTATTTCGTCAAACCGGATTTTGGTACTGGAATAGTGATGGCAGTACCTGCACACGCGCCGTTCGACTACGTGGCGCTCTCGAGGCTTAAACAGGGCGATGCGCAGAAAGCGCCTAAAGAAGAGTACACACAAGTCATTGCCGTCGGAGCAGAAAAAGAAAACACCGAAATTCCTTCGCTTGCATACCTGAAAAAAGAGGCAAAGGACATTGCAAAGGTTTCTGATTCGGAAATAGAAGTCGCAACAAAGAAACTTTACAGGGACGAGCAGAGGCACGGCATGATGCTCATAGGCGCATATTCCGGCATGCCTGTGCAAAACGCAAGGGAGGCGATTGCTTCCGACATGGAAAAAGGTGGAAAACTATCATACCTTTACATAATAGCTAACGAGAAGCCGGTCTACTGTAGGTGCGGGCAGCGCGTTATTGTGAAGCTGCTGGACAAGCAGTGGTTTATAGACTATGGCAACAAGCAGTGGAAGGCAAAGCTGCACGAGTACATGCCGAATGTGAACGTATACCCAGAGAAGTTCAAGGGGGCGCTAAACGCCTCAATAGACTGGATAGACTTAAGGGCTGCTGAAAGGTCCCAGGGCCTCGGAACGAGGTTCCCGTTTGCTCCGGACCACATAATAGAATCGCTTTCCGATTCCACTATATATATGGCTTTCTACACGATAGTGCACATACTAAAGCGCATGGGAGCCAGGCCGGAGCAGCTTACCGGCGAATTCTTCGAGTACGTGTACAGGGGTGCCGGAAAACCGGAACAGGTTGCGGAGCATACAAAGCTTGACATAGAAGCAATAAAAAAATGCAGGGAATCCTTCTCATACTGGTATAAGTTCACATCAAGGCATTCGGCATCAGAGCTTATACCCAGCCATATTACCATGTACCTTTTCAACCACGTTGCAATGTTCGACAGCGACAACTGGCCAAAACAGGTGGTGCTTAACGGCATGGTGAATTACGAAGGACAGAAAATGAGCAAAAGCCTTGGGAACGTGATTCCGCTCCTCAAGGCAATAAAAGACTACGGTGCGGATCCAGTAAGGTTCATACAGGTCCTTACTGCAGACCTAAGCAACGACGTAGATTTCAGCCCAGGCGCAGTAGATTCTGTGAACGCCAAGATAAGCTTCCTCAACGACATCGCCGAAGGGCTTGATACGATGAGCTCCGGTCCGCTAACGCACATGGATTACTGGCTGTACTCAAAGCTCAATTCGAAGATAGAAAAGGTAACAAAAGCCATGGAAATACTTTCGGTAAGGAGTGCTTATGTGGAAGCGTTCTACGAATCCGTGAATGAGCTCAAATGGTACATTGACCGAGGTGCGCAAAACCAGCTCGTGGTTTCCGAATATCTGCAGAAAGTGCTCCTTATGCTCGTTCCTGCAATACCTTATACGTCGGAGGAGCTGTGGCACAAACTCGGAAACAACAGCCTTGCAGTTAACGAAAAATGGCCAGAATGCGATAATTCCATGATAAGCGAAAAGGAAGAGGCAATCGAGGATTCCATAAAAGCGACAATAGACGACGTGACAAGGGCAATATCACTGACAAAGCCTAAGGATTCGGAAAATGGTCCGAAAAGCGTGCGCATAATACTAGCATCTGACTGGAAGTGTAAGGCTTACAATGCACTCTGCAAAGAACGCACTATGGAAAAGGCGCTTTCGAATAAGGAGTTCGCCAGCGTAGAAAAGCAGGAGCTTGCGAAGTTCCTGTCCAAGTACATGAAGGGCTTGAACTCAATAAAACCAATGCCTGAGATATCCCAAAAAGAGATGAATACAGCGTTCACCGAAGCGAAAAAGTTCATGGAATTAAAAATAAGATGCAACATTGATATAGAATCCGAATCGGAATCTGACTCCAAACGCGCTTCAAGGGCAGAAACCCTTAAGCCAAGCATAGACGTGGTGTGGGCTTGATGGAAGCTAATGTCATGTTGAAAAGGTTCGATACCTACATATTCGACTGGGACGGGACATTAAACAGCCCGACGATAATCAACCACCCTATCTGGCTTATGTTCAAAAAATCTGGCTTGATTAACGACCTTCCAGCAAGCGAAAACGAGATTGTATCTTCAATGAAGCACGCCTTTTTCGGAAAGGCAAGGAGAGATTTTGATGATATTGAGAATACGTCGTTCGTAAAGCTTGCCGATATATTTTTTTCCCTTTTAAAGCCAAGATTCCATAACGGTGCAAGGGAATTCCTGGAAAAACTCAATAAATCAGGTAAGACTACAGCGCTTTTCACCGACGGAAGTCTAAAAAGGGTATACGTGGAGATGAAGCACCTTAACGCGCTAAATTATTTTGACGTAATACTGAGCGCTCAATCGATAAAAAGGATAAAGCCGGATCCAACGGGCCTTGAGATAATAGCAAGAACGCTCAAAGCCAACAGGCGCAGGTGCATATATTTCGGGGACAGACCTGAGGATATCATCGCAGCCAAGAAAGCAGGGATGGGCTCCGCTGCCATGCTTAACGGCTTCTCCAGTGCTAAATCGCTGCTTGCAGCAAAACCTGATTTTAAATTCGGCAGCATGGAAGAAGCGCTCAAGGCTTTCGAATCCGGTCTGCGCACGGGCAAGCGAATAACTCGCATTAAGCCATAAGGGCAATATCTAATCCATCGACCACGCCCCTGTTTGCCTGATTGGCATGGCTCCGTTTATCCGAAATGCATACTCCAACATAAAGAAGGTCTTTCAATGTCTTGGCATGCCTTTTAAGGTGTAGCGTTCCTTGTGCGTCCCTCTAACAATTGCAAAAATTTAAATATATTGTTTTTAAAACTCTCTTAAGTGATTAAATGATAACAGCATTCAATATCTCCAACGTGGAAGGCAAGATAACAGATAATTCAGCCCTTGCCCAGCAAAAATTCCCGAAACTGAACATCAACGTGGAAGACGTTTCGTCAAAGGGCGATACCCTGAACATAACATACTCATTCGTTGCCGACTATTATGCAAGCGAGACTGCGGACGCAAAGTCCATAGGCCAGATAAAGCTGAGCGGCAACATAGAAATGAACGAGTCAAAGGATGTCGTTAGCAGCGTCTTGAAGAAGTGGGGCGAATCGCACACACTGCCGGTCGATTTAGCAGAAGAGGTTATAAACGGACTAAACTTCAGGTGCAGTGCCACAGGCACTCTAGTGGCTTACTCTCTTGGGCTCATACCACCACTTGTAATAACAAGGACCAAGATAGAAGAGAAGAAGTAAATGCCAAATCGCAGGGCATAGACCCTGCGGAATTTACTTTTTTACGGTTTTCCGTAACAAATTTATTTAGTATTACCGAATACAAATGATATCATGCCTGATTCTAAGCCAATAGAGAATACTGACAAAGACGAATCAGAGGAGCTTCTTGATATAGAAGGAATACTGTTGGAGGCCGATTACACAACCATAAACGAGGTCGTCAAGATAAGGCTTACGATAAAGGGCTCGGATGGCAAGGCATACGAGGCGATAGACGAGGAATTCAGACCATACTTCTTTTTCGTCCCGAAAGATGATGCAGCGCTGGAAAGGGTAGCGGCGATGCCTAAGGATCCGTACAGTCAAATATCCGAAATCATAAACGAACCGAGAAGCATATTCGGCAAGCCTTTGGATTCGTACAGGGTATACGTCAAGAACCCTACTGATGTGCCAAAAACCGCGGAGAGTTTAAGGGTTATAGGTGATACGTTAGAATACGATATTCCATTCTCAAAAAGGTACCTTATAGACAAGGAAATCCCGGTTCTCACCAAAGCGGTCTTCAAGCTTAAAAAGTCCAAAGGCAGGTTAGCCATAATAGGTTTCGAGAAGAAAGAGGACCCTGGCACCGGCCTGGAACTTAACACCATGTGCTTTGATATAGAGACATACAGCCCATTGGGAATACCGCGCCCGGAAAGAGATCCCGTTATAATGCTCAGCTATTCCTACTCATCAAACGGGAAGAGAGGCAACGGCGTTATAACATTCAAGGAAATAAACAAGCCGTTCGTGGAGTGCGTGGAAGACGAAAAAGCGCTTTACGAAAGCTTCGCCAAGAAGGTTTTGGAGCTTGACATAGACATAATATCGGGGTACAACTCCGCGAACTTCGACTTCAACTACCTAATAGAAAGGGCGAAAGCGCTTAAGATAGATTTTAACATAAGCAGGTTCGACGGAGAAACAAGGATAGAGAAGCACGGGCTAGTGGACAAGGTAAAAATCGGAGGCAGGGTGCATATAGACATGTACCTTGTGGTAAAATTCGTAGCTGTTGTCGGAGCCGCTGAAAGCATATTGAAACTGAACAGCTATACGCTGAAAAATGTCTACGACGCGATAAGCAAGGACGAAAAGCTTACCGTAGAAAAGACAAAGGGTCAGAAATGGAAGGACATAAACGAGCTTTGGGATGCAGGCCCTGAAGGCCTTGAACTCCTTGCGGATTACAACCTGAGCGACTCCGAGTCGTTAAGGAAAGTCTACGAGACGTTCGTGCCTATAATGATAGAGCTTTCCAGGACCACCGGCAACAGCATAAGCGACGTGTCGGTATCTACGACAGGCCAACTGGTAGAATACATGCTTATGAGGTATGCGCACGAGTTCAACGAGCTCATACCAAACAAGCCAACGGAACGGGAGATAAAAGCACGCCTCATGGATCCGATAGAGGGCGCTTACGTAAAGACCCCCGACCCTGGGATATACGAAAACATGGCAATATTTGACTTCAGGGGACTATATCCGTCAATAATAATATCGCACAATATAGATCCATCTTCGTTGTGCAGGGACTGCACGGACTATTACGAATCGCCTACTGGCGATAAGTTCAGCAAGACAAAGAAAGCGATAATGCCCACAATACTTGACCTGCTGGTAAAACAGCGTGCGGAAGTGAAAAAACTTTACAAGAAGGACAAGGGTAGCATATTTTTAGGTTCAAGGTCGCAGGCCCTTAAGATAACCTCGAACTCGTTCTACGGCTACCTGGGCTATGCGCGTTCAAGGTGGTATTCCAGGGAGTGCGCCTCGAGCGTAACCGCATACGGCAGGCAGTACATACACAACACCATAGAACAGGCCGAAGCTGCAGGATTCAAGGTAATCTACGGAGACACCGATTCTATTGTGATGCTTTTGGGAAACAAGTCAAAAGAGGAGGCATCAGCATTCGTTGCGGAATTCAACAAAAAGCTTCCCGGGTCAATGGAACTCGAACTGGAAGACTTTTATAAAAGGGGGATATTCGTAGGTAAAAAGACTGAGAAGGGAACCATTACCGGTGCAAAGAAAAAATACGCGCTGATAACAGAGACCGGCTACATAAAGATAAGGGGCTTTGAGCTCGTAAGGCGCGACTGGTCAAAAATAGCCAGGGAAACGCAGAGGAAGGTTCTTGAAACCATACTCAAGGAGGGCAGCGCCGAGAAAGCAATACAGATAGTGAAAGACGTGATAAAGGAGCTCAGGGAAGGCAACGTGCCGTTGTCCGAGCTCTCGATAAGCACGCAGCTAAGGAAGAGCATAGACGGCTACGATTCCAAGTCACCGGAGCTCGCCGCGGCGAAGGATGCAGTATCTTCCGGGATAAAAACCAAGGACGAGGTCGAGCACGCGGTAATAAGCTACGTGATTACGAAGCATGGCGATTCGATATCGGATAAGGCTAAGCTCCTGGAACTCGCGAAAGATTACGACCCGGACTACTACATAAACAACCAGGTAGTGCCTGCAACGATGAAGATATTAAAGGAGCTTAATTATAGTGAAGATGAGATAAAAGGACTAGGAAAGCAAAAAAAATTAGGGGCATGATTTTATGGCAAAAGAAGCAATCGAAAATGGTGAAGAGGAAATGTCGGAGGCGGAATTCAGGAAAACCGCTCTTAAAGTCGGCGCTGCATCATATGCTGCGCTCAAGAATGCCGAGAAAAACGTCCGCAAGGGCGAAAGCCTGCTTAAGGTTGCAGAAGAGGCGGAAAAATTGCTTAGAGACGAAGGATTCGCGCCGGCATTCCCGATAAACATATCCATCGCAGGCAATGCGGCGCACTACACCCCAACGTTTGGGGACGATTCTACATTCCCTGAAAAAGGACTCGTTAAGATCGATTTTGGAGCGGCGATGAATGGCGTTTTGGGTGATTGCGCCTTGACTGTTGATTTGTCAGGAGACTATAGCGCACCGGCAGAAGCTTCCAAAGAGGCGCTGGAAAACGCAATATCTAAGGTTAAAGCAGGGGTACAAGTCCGTGAAATAGGCAGGCTCATTGCTGAAACCATAGGGAAAAAGGGTTTCAAGCCTATAAAAAACCTTGGCGGGCATGGGGTCGGCATACACGAATTGCATGATGAGCCGTTTATACCGAATTACGACAATGGAGATACGGCAGTGCTAGAGGAGAATACCATAATAGCCATAGAACCTTTCGCCACCCTTGCAAGCGGCAGGGGATTGGTCGCAAACGGCGATATAAAAGAGATATTCAGTTTTGTCGGCGACTTTGCGCAGCCCAGGATGCCAAATTCCAGGACCTTGCTGTCAATGATAAAAAAGGATTTTGCTTATGAACCGTTCGCAGCCAGGTGGCTCGGCAGTGCTGTTTCGAACAGATTCGAACTCTACTCGGGGCTTTTAGAGCTAGAACGCCTTGGCATAATAGAAGCGCATCCCGTATTGGTAGAACTTTCAGGCTCCCAGGTGGCACAGTTTGAAGCTTCGGTGCTTGTCACGAAAGACGGCTGCGAAGTGCTTACGAAGTAATCGCAATGCCGTCGTTCATAACTTCGAATAAAAGCGCACCAGAACCTTTGCAAGCTCCTCTCTCTTGCCTCTGAACGTATGCCCCGTGCCTTTTACCATATGAGTCTCGAGAAGTTTTCCGGAATATTTTTCCTTGATGAGTTCTAATGCCCGTTTGGGTTTCGTATCTATCATGTATTCGTCATTAGATCCGAAAACTGCCAGCATAGGTATGCCGATTGATTTTATATACTTCAGGTCTCCTCTATAATTAAGGGCTTCTGCTTCAGGCTTACCCTCCGATGCTGTGCTAAGGAATCTATCGATCCCGATTACATTGTTACCTGTGGCATTTGGTCCTATCGGCATGAACAAAGTTTTTCCGCTTATCTTTCTTGCCAATCTCTTCATTTTCTCAAATTTTGTTGTGCCTAGATTAAGCCTGTCGTAGTTGTAATCATCTACGGGCCCTAAGAGCGCTATTCCTGCGATATTCTTTTTGCGTTTTTGATAGCTCTTGGATTTCAGGTAGTAGAGTACCTTCTGACATCCGGTACTATGGCCCTCTACAAATATCTGCCTATAGCCCATATAGATAAGGGCATTTATGCCTCCCTCAATATCGTATACAGAGTCCTCAAATTTTTCAAGAGCTGCGCCCGCAAGCAGTTCTTGCTTGCTGTTCTTGTAAGAAAAATCTTCAACAATATAACTTCCCCTTGTCTGGATAGACATGAAAGCTATGCCTTTCTTGTTTGCCTCTTTTGCTATCTCTGATATGCTATTGCTCCCGTAAAAGTTGCCCTGGAGCCCGTGTATATGCAATATTGCGCTTTTTTTTCGTTTTCTCGGTTCCCTAATCATCCCGTAAAGCATGAGCCCATCGCTTGCGTCAAAGCCTATTATCCTGGCATTGTCAATGATGTCTATTGCCTTTCTCATTTCAACACATCAGAGAATGCCTTTGAAACTATTTATAGCTATTGAAGCGTTAAGGCAGGGCATTCATAATAGTACCTGCTTGTGTAAATGATACAGCGCAAGGTCTCCGTTCCGTTCGGTATAAAAAGCAGTACCTTATTGGTGCTTTTAGATTTGAGATGCAATATGTTATAATTGATATAATTCTCATTCATACAAAGCTGATTGCAATAGCTGGCATTTGTTATATACCTCGTATTGGAAACGCTGAGTCCGCCGGTGTTCTCTTCTATGGCGTTAGTGGAATAAATCTCGAGTATACTCACATTTCTCGTATAAATACTCTCGTCAGATATCCTTAACACTGCGTATGTTTCATTCCTTGCAGTTCCATTATAAGAAACATGTATTCCAAAATTATTGATGTATGAAGCATGGAAATATATTATAAGCAGAAACAATACGATTATTGCCCCGGAAATAGCGATTAACGCATTTCTATTGCGTAAATCCTTGACGTTGTTTTTACGGTGCCTTTTAATGGTCTTTATTGTACCTATGTTTCCATAAACGGGTTTTTCCATAACTATTATCACGAACATCAATACTGCAGGCATTGCGAAATAAGCCACCATTGCATGGTACAGCATAAGATAAGAAAACAGGCTCATGGAAGCGATGAGAAGCTTGTTTCTGGCAAAATATACACCGATGATTGATATAACTATCGAGATATAAAAAATGTATTCAAAACCGTGCATGGATATCGGATAAAACATTGCAAGCAGCGAAGGTCCAGGTGAAAGGAGTAAAGGCAAAAGCATGCCGTTTACCGGGGCAAAGACGTCTCTCACGAAAAGCATCGGCGACTGTAAAATAAAATATGCGTTTATTAAGATAAATATAAGCGCAGTGCCTACTATATTCTTAACCCCTTTAACGATGCCTCTTGTGGATGCTATGTAAACCAGTGCAAGCAATGCGGGTATCCATAAAAGTTCCTGTATGGAAACTGCAATTCCGATAAAGAGAAATGCGTACCACTTGTCGATGCTGTAAAAAATCAGCATTAAAACTATCACCATAAACAGGTATTGGACAGAAAGCATCTGCGCGAAATATAAAATAAAAATCAGCATTGGCGGCAGTATCAAACCAAAATTCTTAAGCCTATCTCTGTTTACCAAAGCTGCAAATACAAGCAGGGACGTTACTAAAAATATCAAATATGCTAAAGAGTTTCCCGAACTTATTATGTAACCTGCGGTTCCATGGTAAATATAGTAAAAGGGGGCCATTATTGCGACAAAAAGCACTGGATAGTCTAAATAACCCACTATGTGATTGTCAGTTCTAAGTGTAAACCCGTATGTGGTTGCATTGTTCTCTAATACATTTTTTACATTTATAGTATATGGGTTATGCCCGGATTCTATTGCGTTATATGCATAATAAGCTATTACTGTTTCGTCATTTGCTCCAACGCCCTTATACCCAAATCCATAAATTTGGTAATAAAAGAAAAAGATAATGGCTATTATCAATAATACGGTTCCTATCTGCTTTGAATAATTCTTAATGACATTTGACCTTATAAGGTAAAATCCAAATACCGAAATGACCAGTGTAGGAAACGATACGGCAAGCATTATCCCTAAGCCAAAAGTCTCGTCTAAAACAGAAGTTACAAACAATGGTATCGACATCATATAATAAAAGGAAATTATTACGACCACGACCTGTGCAATAAATATTGCAATATAATATCGTAGGGTGCTTTTTCTATCCCTAAATAACGAGAATAATATCGCAAAAACCAGATACATGATTGAAAGGGAGTCAGCTAATATAGATAGTGTATCGGAGAAATAGATGTTGGAGGAGTATAGAAGCATGAATAGCAGGAATATTACAGTAGCTGCAGTAAAAATCAGAGTGCCTGACATTTCACTACTTTTTCCCATATACAAACATCTCTGATGCTATTTTACAATATATATGGGGGGGCACAAGTAAAAATATTTCCCCCTGTAAAAGCTGCAATCGAAGGACGTCGCATTTTTAGGCACGTAGAAATAAACATGATTCAATCCTTTGTGAAGCGTTGCAATGTTAAAGTTCATATATCCAGATACTGAGCAGTTTTCAGTGCAGCTTGAATTTGTTATTTTGCTGTTTTGCAACAGAGCCAGCCCCTCTTCGTCAGTCTGGGAATTATTGGGATAATAAAAGCCCAGCATATAAGCATTTTGGCTGGTATTTGTGCTGCTGTAAACACTAACTTTGTCAAATGTACCATTATTATTTCTGACCACCATTTGCCCGTAAACACTGACGCCAAATCCTGTTGCGTATATACTATGGAAATATGCAATCATTATAACAAATAATAAAACTGCTGAGATCGAAACTGTAATTGCTGTGCTTCTTCTGCTTATTTTATGGTCTAGCAACCAGCTCCTAAACCTGCTTTTTCCCGAAAGCTTCTGGTCCATCACAAATGCTGATGCCATGATAGCTATTGGCATCAAGTAGTATATTATCAACGAGTGGCTCAAGGCAAAATAACTGAGAATCATACCGGTGAATATTGTCAATTTGTTGGCACTGTATAAAGTAATTATTACAGAAAGTGCAAATAATATGTAAAATAAAATCCCGTAGCCACCCAGAGGGATCGGGGTTATTCCCTGCACTAACGATGATATAGGGGCCAAATAGAAAGGCAAAAGATTTCCGTTCAACGGCTTCAGCACTTGCGATACAAAGACACCTGGTCCCATGGCGATGAAATATCCGTTTATAAGCAGGAATACCAAGAGGGTAAGCAATACATACCTTGCGCCATGCTTTACGCCCCTAGTGCTTGATATATACGCTAATGTCAGCAGTACAGGAACCCATAGCAACTCCTGCAATGAAGCCGCAATGCCCAAAATGATGAAGATATACTTGTTATCGATATAGCGCAGAAGCAGGAGCAGCAATATGATTGCGATCGAATATTGCGGTGAAACTATCTGAAGCGAGTAAAAAATGAATACAAAAATAGCGGGTGCCAATATTTTTAAATCTCCAATGCTTTTCTTTCCCACTATGAAGCCGAAAACGAAAAGCGACAGCAGGAACATCATTAGATATCCCAAAGCGTTGCCGTTGTCTATTATGTTCACAACGCTTCCGTTAAAAGGTGCATAGAATGGGAGCCCAACGAGCATATAAAGGGCAGGGTAATCAAGCCTACCCACTACTGTGTTATTCGTAAGCATTGTAAACCCGTATTTTGTTATATTGTTTGCCATTATGCCTGCCGAATTAAACAGGTAAGGATTATGCCCTGCAAGCATCGCACTCAAAGCACGGTATGCTATTACAGTCTCGTCGTCGATGCCTATGCCCTTGTATCCGAATATATAAACCTGATATATGAAAAATAAGGCTACTGCAAAAATGAAAAGTGCAAGGGCTACTATATCGGAATGCTTGAAACTGTGGTTACGGATCAGGTAAAAGGCAAGAAGTATGAGGATAATCACTGGTAGGGCTATCGAATATGCGACCAGCAACGGGTATATGTTTGCGAGAAGAATTACGCCGTTGTTGAAGCCCCCTATGCTGAAAAGTGCAGCAACCAACAGCACTATGCTTATTATAGCAACAATCCCGCTCGGTTTTTTGAAACGTTTATCCGAGTTTAAAAAAGCGAATGTCGTTGCATATACTATGTAAATGATTCCTGCAATGTCTGCTATCATGCTCAACAGGCCAGGTGCGTAAACATATACAGAATGGATATCAAGCGTAAGCATTGATGCTGCTGTTATTACCGCAAATAGCAGGAAGTTATGGTACAATGCAATGTTATTTTTTTTCGTAATATGCAAAAACTCACTTAAAGCTGTGAAAGGCAATGCTAATCTCTAACTAAGCTTTGTAAAACAAGAATAAAAAGATAACCAAAAAGAACAAAAGAAAAAAAGAGGGGGCTATATGCTCAATCACACTTGCTATAGCCGCATTTCGGGCACGTGAAGCAGCCCTCGCTCGCCACCATGGCGTTTCCGCATTCTGGGCATTTGACTTCCTCCTTTGCGGATATAATGTAGCTGTTGGCGCTGCTTCGTATATACTCCATCGTCACCTTGGATTCCTCCTTGGCGCCCATGTGCTTCTCCTTCATCTGCGCTATGGTCTTCTGGTTCTGGTCCGCGTTCACCGCCTGCAATACCTGCACGCTCTTGCTGCTGTCCCTGTAGACCGTTATTCCCTTGCAGCCAAGATCATAAGCGATAGTGTAAGCCCTCTCTATGTCTTGCGGCGTAGCCCAGCTTGGGAAGTTTATCGTCTTGGAAACTGCATTGTCCGTGTACTTCTGGAACGCAGCCTGCATTTTTACGTGCCACTCAGGTGCAATGTCGTAAGCTGTCACGAAAAGCTCCCTTACGTCTTTCGGGATTTCCTCAACGTCCTGTATGGAAACCCTTCCGGCAAGCTTCTTCATCAGTTCATCGGAATAGAAGTTCTTCTGCAGCGCGTACCATTCGAACTCGTTGTTTACCTCTATGAGGTTCGACCCGAGGCTTTCGTGTACGTTCCTCATGTAAACCACCGAGAATATGGGCTCTATGCCCTGCGACGCTCCTCCGGATATTATGCTTATAGTTCCGGTTGGCGCTATCGTCGTGACTGTGGAGTTCCTTAGCGGTTTGAACCCGAGCTTGTACCATATGCTCCTTTCGAAATCAGGGAACGGGCCTCTCTCTTCCGCAAGCTCGTGGCTCATCTGCCTCGCGTTCTCCGTTATGAAAGACATCACGCGTTCGGCGAGCAGCAAAGCCTCGTTGCTGTTGTACTTTATGCCGAGTTTTATGAGCATGTCGGCCCAGCCCATTACTCCAAGACCTATCCTCCTTATCGCCTTTGATACCTCGTCTATCTGTTTTAGCGGATAGTTGTTAGCATCTATAACATCGTCAAGGAATCTTGTTCCAAGCCTTACTGTGTCCCTGAGCAGTTCCCAGTCGACCTCGAAATGTCCGTCAACTGGTTTTAGCATTTTCGCAAGGTTTATCGACCCGAGGTTGCATGAATCGTACGGGTAAAGCGGTTGTTCGCCGCACGGGTTGGTGGATTCTATCGGACCCCTTTCCGGAACAGGATTGGAGTATGTCGAGTTCATGCGGTCAAGGAACACCAAGCCAGGATCTCCGGTCTTCCATGCCATTGTCACTATCAGGTTCCATACTGCCCTTGCGTTGAGTTTCCCAACTGGCTTTCCGCTCCTCGGGTTCATCAGGCTGTATTCGGCGTTGTGCTTGAGCGCATCCATGAACTTTTCGGTTATACCTACGGATATGTTGAAGTTCTTCAGGGTTCCCTCACTCTCTTTGGAAACTATGAAGTCTAGTATGTCCGGATGGTCTATCCTCAAAATACCCATGTTGGCTCCCCTCCTCTTGCCACCCTGCTTTATCTGTTCCGTAGCGGAATCGAATACCTTCATGAAGGATATCGGCCCTGAAGCCACTCCTCCTGTACTTCTGACTATGTCGTTGGTGGGCCTCAGCCTTGAGAACGCGAACCCCGTACCCCCACCGCTCTGGTGTATCAGTGCAGCGTTCTTGACGGAATCGAATATCTCAGGTATCGAATCGCCTACCGGCAGCACAAAGCAAGCGCTGAGCTGGCCAAGCTTTGTCCCGGCGTTCATAAGCGTTGGAGAATTCGGCATGAACCTGAAGTTCACCATGGCGTTGTAGAACTGGTTTTCTATATCTTCAACTTCCTTGTCGTTCTTGTCGTAATTAGCTTCCGAGCTTGATATCGCCCTTGAAACGCGCCTGAACATCTGCATGGGGCTTTCCATGATCTTGCCAGTCTCGTCCTTTAATAAGTATCTCGCGGCTAAAACTATCAGGGTGTTTATCGGAAGCTTCAAGTCGTCCTCTGATATCCCTAAAGATGCCTTGTAAGCCCTTACCTCTGCCCTCTTGTGCCTGTATAATATGTAGCTCTTAGCCACCGAAGGCTCCTTTTCCATGAGGACCTGCTCTACCATGTCCTGTATCTCTTCTACGTGCACGGAATCCTTGCCCAGATTGTTGACAAGTTCTATGACCTCTTTAGCTATCTGCGCAGCCTCTTTCATATTCTCCTCGGCGCCGCGCCTTATATAGACATCAGAAAAAGCCCTTGATATTGCCCCCACCACCTTGCTTTCATCGAAAGCCACCTTTCCACCATTCCTTTTTATTACATTGGTCACCATTTCAGCACCCGCAAATTTGTTGCAATTGATAATTTGGAATGAATGTTTAAAAAGCAATATACGCAGCCCCTATACCTAAATGGCACGCACACTTCCACTATTCTTTTAAAGCTATTTTTTCTTGTCGTCAATCCAATACTTTATTGGCACTTCCGCTATTCCGGAATTTCCTCTAAAAGCGGAATATATTGCTGTTCCGATTAATTTTTGCTCTGCTCAAGTTCGTCGCACGTGCTGTCGAATTCGGTTTTCAGCATGTTCCACGCGTTCTTGTACTCCTGTTGCTTGTCCTTTCCGACGTTGTAGAAGAGCCATTTGTAAAAAGCGGAATCGGATATGGCAGTACTGGCCAATTCCTCCACATCGTTGAGCGTTACGCTTTTCCATCTGCTATTCTCGGCTTCCAGGTACTCCTGCTTGACTTCCGTCTTGTCAAACTGTCCTTCGCTTTGCAGGCATTTGTGCGTTTGCCATGAATGTCCCGAAGAAAAAGATGCTATTATGACCGCAACCGCTTTAAGCTGCAATTCTTTTTCGGTGAGGTCTAAAGCTTCACCGTCGGGTCTGCCATCTAACCTGTACGTATGGTGTGAATTGCACTTCTGTACTAGCCTATGTATTTCACCAACAAGGACATCATATTTTGTTATGTTGTACTTTATCGGCATATACTGCACTTTATTTACTATTGGACAAGAACATATATAAGCATAATCGTAGAAATATTTTTAACATTTGGAAGGCGATCAGATGGCACTCTTCAATATATTCGGGAAAAAGGACGCAGCGTCGGAGCTTACGCGAGCCGTGCCTTATAGGATAAGCACCGAACTTGTACCTTACAAACTGTATTCGGATAGAAAAAGCCAGGTTTCGCTTTTCTTGAAGATAAAGAACGCCACAAAGGAGGTGCTTCTCACATCGGTTGTTCTAGAACTTCCGAACCAGCTCGGATTCGACGGCATGGGGATGCAGAAGCAAAAAGAGTTAAGGCTCGGTGAGATAAAACCTGGCGAAGAAAAGGAATCAAGGCTCGACATATATAATACGCTCAACGCGGATCCAGGCGAATATACGATAGCCATAACTACAATATCCCATTACAGGGACTACGGCCATGTGCTTAATGCCGTAAAGAAAAAAACCACGCTAAGCGTCGTGTGAAACAGCACATATGCCTCTTGTGGTGCTATTACTGTCTTGTTCTTAGATTAGAGTATTGCCGCAGTGCCAGAAAAAGTATAAATATCTCCTAAAGCCACATATCTACTTACAAAGGTGCTATTGTGGGCAATGACAAAATAATAGATAAGGTTAATAAGGATAAAAACAACGAGAAGAAGCTTGAAGAGAGCAACTACAGCACTCTGGCTTTCATGATAAAAGTGGCGGAAGACAAAGGATACAGCGAGCTTGCCAAATCTATGGGGTCATTGCTAAGCGAGCTTGAACTTTCAGCAAGCATGCTCAGGCGTTTCGAAAAACGCGGCATAGGTTCGGAATTGGAAGAACTGCTAGACAGGCGTGAAAACATATCCTACTTAGGCCCGAGAGAATGGGAAGAAGACACAACCTATAATACTCCTCTAGGGACATTGGTTTCGGATCAGAGGATATCGAAATCAAAAAACGATTTTTACAAACTGGTAAGCTATGCCATCGACACATTGATTTCGGAGAAGGGAGCAGATTCATTCAAAAAAGCTGTGGTGTTTGAGGATATGATGAAAGAAGCCTCATTCAGCGAGGACGAAGCCTTGCTAAATGCCATGGGTTCGGGCATGCTCGACGGGATACGCTATGCCAGGAAAAATCCCGATAAGATGTCAAACACGCACTACTCGCAGATAAAGCTTCTCATGCAGAACCTTATGTTAAACGAGTACACTGCGCCGTATATAAAAGAAGAGCTCTACGCCGCATGGGCAAGCAGTTGATGATTACGGCATGAACTCCTTGTTCTTTATTTTTTCCCTTATGTAGTCGTCCACAAAAGTGAGCCTTGGCCCCTGTAACGTGTCCTGTTCCAGCTTCTTCTTTGTTTTAAGGACCTCCTTGAGCTCCGAGACCCATTCCTTGTGCTGGTTTATCCAGGGGTAATTAAGCATCTCCTGAGCCCTTTTAAGGTCAACTTCAGTGGCCCGCATTGTCATGCTCTTGAGGAATTCGTACCTTTCTAAATCAGACATAGTGACTCCTATGAATCTGGCTTCAGGCGTGGCTATGTCCCTCCCTATATAAGCGAGGTTCATGCTTCCGGTTTTTATGGTCCAGTATATGTACCAGCCCCACGCATCGCCGTCGTTGAAAACGTAAACCGGGAGCCCCATATCCGCAAGCTTCCTTATTATCCTCCTTGTCCCTCTTGCTGCTTGGCCCTGCGGGCTTATCAGTATCGCGTTTTCCTTTTTCCAAAAACCGTCTTCGTTAAGCCTTTGCCACAGGGCGTCCTTCTCCACCACAAGGACATATTTGGCCTTGACGTCAACGAACTCTATGTCGTTGTCTACGTCGCTAGGGATTGCCCATCCGCTTCTTCCCATTTTGCTGGTATCTATCTCGGTCTTCTCGTTTCCGAAACTGTCCAGAACCCTCATATTTCCCGTAAGGACGCCTTTCCTGTTTGCGTTAAGGTTGAGGTTTTCCCTTTTCATATCCAGTGCGACTTCCAAGTCCTCTATGAGGGGATTCGATTCGCTCTGCTCGTTGAATATGTTCTCGTCGATGTCCTCACCGAGCGAATATTTGAGCTGGTAAAACAGTCCCCTTATGGTCGTGTGCAGGTTCTGTTTCACGAAATCGTGGCACTTTGCGGCTATGGCTACCGTCTGCATGAACCTCTTGGACTGCGCGATGTTTATGAAATTGTGTTCCTCCGAAGAGGCGCCGAGCTTGAGGAACCCCTCTTTCTCATCGTACATTATGTTGGACCTGGTCCTGGTCGTAACGCTGAACGACGGGTTCTGCTTCCTCTCGACATCGCCCAATATCTTGGATCCGAACCGTTCGAGCCTCTTTGCAGGCTCTTCCTCCTCTTTCGAATCCCCTGTTTGTGCTCCTTTCTTGGGCATTATGATCACATGTTCAAAGCTTTTCGTATTTCTGGAGCTCGTTTATTATCCCGTCGCGCCTTTTGCTCTTCCTCAAAGCGTATTTCAGAACTTCGGCGAAGCTCTTTACGGGTATTATCTTTATCTTGCGTATGCGCTCCCTGTTTATGTAAATGTCGTCTTTGTTAGAATAAGGTATTATTACCGCTCTCATTCCTACACTTATGGCTGCCTCCACCTTACTGGTGACGCCGCCTACGGGAAGCACGGCACCCCTTACCGAAAGCGAGCCCGTCATGGCTATGCTCTGGTCCACAGGCAGCGATTCCATGGCAGATATTATGCTTACTGCAACAGATATGCTTGCGCTGTCGCCCTCTATGCCTTCGTAAGTCTGCAGGAACTGCACGTGCATGTCGTAGTTGGCCACGTCCTTCCCCATATGCTTCTTTATTATCGCGCTGACGTTCTTCACAGCCTCGCTGGCTATCTTTCCAAGCTTGCCCGTAGGTATGAATCTGCCTTCGCTCCTTGAGCTCGCAGGAGTAACCTCTGCTACAATAGGTACAATAATCCCTGCAGTCATTATCGATGCACCTACGACAGCCAAGCCGTTCACCTTGCCAACTGCGTAGCCCTTGTTGGTAAACACTTGGTAATCCTTCCTATAGTTTATCTGTTGTGAAATCACCTGCGCCTCGATGGGCATGGCGAGCACCTTTGCATCGTCTACATCCTTTGCCGTGACTACATCTTTGCCATGCTCTACGGCTATGTCTCCGGCTGCCCTTATCAAGCCTCCTAAATCCCTTAGTATGAGCGAGAGCATGCCTTTCCTGCCTGCTCTTCTTCTTGCTTCTTCTATCACCGCTTCGATGGCATCGGTTCCGAATGGCGGTATCTTGCCGTCTTTCTTAATCTCCTGGGCTACAAACTGCATAAGCTGTTTCCTGTTCTGCGGCGTGTCAGGCATCGTAGATTCCATAAAGACCTCGTAACCGTAGCCCCTTATCCTTGACCTCAATGCAGGATGCATGCGCTGTATGTCCTGAAGGTTTCCGGCAGCTACAAGGATAAAGTCGCATGGAACCGGCTCTGTTTTTACTAATGCGCCTGAGCTCATCTCGCTCTGTCCGGTTATCGGGTACTTTTTCTCCTGCATCGCAGTCAGCAATTCCTGCTGCGATTTTGGATCGAGGCTTGATATCTCGTCGATAAAAAGCACGCCCTTGTTTGCCTTGTGCACGCCGCCGCTTTCCACCCTCAAATGTGCAGGGGTTCCAAGACCTCCCGTCTGAAGGGGATCGTGCCTCACGTCGCCAAAAAGAGCCCCGGACTTCGAGCCCGTGGCGTCCATAAAGGGAGCATGGTCCATTCCAGTATTATCGACTATAAGCTTCGGTTCGTTGCCATCGCCCATTCCTGGCATGCCAACACGCCTCGTGAGGCCGCTCATGAACAATAGTATTGAGCCGAATATCATTATGCCGAGTATGAGTGCTGCAAGCACTATTATCTCAAATCCTTTAATCAGCCCGCTTAGGGAAAGCGCAAGGAGCGCTATTACCAATATGAATACTATCGGGGTTACGAGCGAGGTGCTTTTGCTGAGAGCCATCCTTGCATTGGCCCTTTCCTTCTGCACTATCTGCCTTCCCTGCCCGTCCAGGTGTTTTTTCCTATCCTCCTGGTTGGCATATGTCTTTACCGTTTTTATTATCGGGACATTTTCGTCATTGACATTCCTATACACTAATATGTCTTCAAGGTCTGTTACAGGGAGCAACTCAGCCATTGCCTGGGCTAGCATTGTCTTTCCGGTCCCAGGTTCACCTATCAAAAGAACGTTCCTGCGCTGTTTTGCCGCTTTTTTTATTATCGCGATGGCCTCCTTTTGGCCTATCACTTGGTCGATCAACTTTTCAGGAACCTCTATGTCTTTTGTTGTTTTTATCTCCTTTTCGCTCATATTATGCCCTGTAGAAAGCATATGAATTATCCAATAAAGCTTTATAACACTTTTGCATTTCGGTTTACTATTAAACTATATTATTGTTTGCGATGCTGCTATTGCGATGCATGCGCTGCATCTAATACACATCGTTTAAATAAGTTCATTACTAGAAATTCTCTGTGGAAATCCTCATCGCATTGCTGTTGCTTCTCTCGTTTTCGACCATACTGGGAAAGCTGTTCGAGAGGCTCGGCATAACTGAAATAGTAGGGCAAATAATAGCCGGAGTGCTGCTAAGCCCTGCGGTATTCAACATAGTATCACCATCAACCGTGCTGTCCGGCATCGCCGAAGTGGCAATATTCTTCATACTGCTTTTCATAGGCCTGCAGATAACCACCGAGGTATTGACAAACCACCTCAAAAGCGCAATGACATTCACCGCGTCGTCTTTTGCGATGCCAGTAATACTAATGGTCCTCATAGCCATATTTGTATTCCACCTAGGGCTTGCCTCCGGCGTGATAACAGCAGTTGCGATAGGCGTGCCGTCCATATCGATAATTTCGGTTCTCGTATACAGGTATTCGATGATAAACCTCGAGGACGGAAAGCGCATACTGAGCGGCGTAATCATGGCAGACATACTCGCTTTTGTCGTATTGGCGGCGGCGCTGCAGATATCGCATCTTGCAGGGGTCGTAATAAGCATAATAGTATTTCTTGCCGTACTGCTCTACATAGACA
Organism: Microcaldota archaeon; assembly: GCA_021797495.1. Classification (GTDB taxonomy): domain Archaea; phylum Micrarchaeota; class Micrarchaeia; order Micrarchaeales; family Micrarchaeaceae; genus Micrarchaeum_A. Next base: position 28,659 of record JAJZZO010000011.1, on the reverse strand, counting down.
GAACCCTGCGCTACCACGATGTAAAAGTCCGCGGCTTTTTCGAACGCATGCTGAAAGAGAAAGAGGAGGCCGTTATTTTCGCGATAGTCATAATATTAAGCTTGGTTATAGCTGCGATACTACAGCTGATAGGGATTACTTATGTGCTTGGCGCCCTTTTTGCCGGCATGCTCATACATAAGACTACGGTAGGTGCGCATGCAACACGCATGCTGGAAAACACGTTCAGAAGGCTCAACGACAGCTTTTTCATACCTGTATTTTTCAGCATTGCCGGACTTGATTTTGCCGTTCCGTCGCTTGGTTTTTCCGAGCTTCTTTTGAGCATGGTTCTCATAAGCGCCTTGGTTGGAGGCATACTCAACTACCTCGTCGCCAAGAACAGGCTTTCGAGAATAAGCAGCAGGGAGTCCATAGGGATCTTGGGTAGCAGGGGTGCCGTAGGGATAATAATAGCCACCATTGCGCTGCAGGGAGGGATAATAAACAACCAGCTTTATACTGTGGTATTGGTGGGCACGATAATACTTTCGCTGATAATGCCCTTGCTGCTTTCAAAGAAGGCAAGGTCAAACACGGCGAGCCTAGCAACCCCAAATATATGAATCGCACGCATGTGAACGTCATCAAACCGGCGTTTAGACAAACAGTAAGCTATATATATCTAACATATTCATATGCTATAAAAAATTATAATACGCGCTTATTTTTACTAAATGCGCACAACTCATCAACCCCTGGCAATTCTTGGAGAAAATCTTGAACACGGAAAGGTATTTGTTCACGTCAATCGCCTTTACTGCCCTTGCCGTTTTTGTCGATGCGCTTGTACGTGCTTTCCAGTATGCTGCTTAGTCCAGGCTCAGAAAGCCTGTAGTCCAATATGTCCTTGTCATCGAATATTGCAGTAAAACTCTTTTCCTTTGTTATCTCGGGCTTTACTTTCAATCCGATATATCCGTCTTTCTTCGAAAAGACCTTGCCCAATATCTCATACTTGCTTATGTCTGGCTTGCTCTCGGGATTGAAGTAGAGTTCCAATATCGCGTACTTTCCGAACCTTTTCTTGAGCGTTTCCTGCGAGCCGTCAAAAAGCTTGCGGCCGTGGTCCAGCAGTATTATCCTGTCGGCTATTGCAACATCGTCTACAACGTGCGTGGTAAGGACGAACGTGGTCCCGAACTTTTCCCTTAGGTCTAATACCGCCCTGCTTATTGCCATTCTTGAGGGCAGGTCTACCCCTACTGTTGGCTCGTCCATGAAAACCACCTTCGGCATGTGCAACATCGAGGCGGTGAATTCGCATTTCATCCTTTCGCCAAGCGAAAGCTGCCTTGTCTGCCTTTTGTAAACCTTTTCTATGTCGAGTATCTTTTTGAGATAGCTTAAGCGCGAATTATAATCCTCATCGCTTATGTTGTAGATCTCCTTTACGTATATGAAAGTGTCTATCGGAGGGAGGTCCCAGAATAGCTGCGGGTGCGTAGACCCGAATATGACACCTATGTTCCAAGCAAGATCTGTTCGCTCTTTCCACGGGTCCATTCCGAGTACGGAAATGCTGCCGGAATCAGGGTATAATATGCCGCTCATGAGTTTTATCATTGTTGATTTGCCGCTTCCGTTGCGTCCCAGCAACGCAACGATCTCGGATTCGCTTATGCTAAAGCTTACTCCTTTTAGTGCCTTTTTCATGTAGGATTTCCTCCTCAAGGAGCTCATGAAACCCTTCTTGTTTTCATAGGTCCTGAAGCTCTTTACCGCTTTGTCCACTGCTATTATGCGTTTATTCATAGGGGCACCTAACCCTTTAAAACGCATATTCTCGTGACGTCAAAGCTAAAATGCTTTTGTATGCTGTTATCAGGCACAACGGAAAAAATTTAGAAAAGCCTTTTGCATGCGAATCCTGTTCCTTTTGCCAATGAATTCATGCCATTGCTGTATTCCACTCCAGAGCCGAAAGGTTGTTCCTTGAGGAACTGAAATCCGTCAAGGTCGTAAAAAATTACGTTTTTTGCTGAAAGCGCAACGGCAAGGCTTGCGGCTATGCCCAGCTTGCTTTCTATCATACAGCCGACCATTGCCTTTATGCCATAAGCCTGTGCGGTGAACAGGGTTTTCATTGCCTGCCTAACGCCGCCACTTTTGGTAAGTTTGACGTTGACGTAATCTGCCGAATCGTGAAGTATGGCTTCTATAACGTCCCTTGGACTTGAAATGCTCTCGTCAAGCATTATCGGAATTCCTGATTCTTTCCTGAGGTAAGCCATTTTTGACAGATCATGCCTGTCCATAGGCTGTTCGAAAAATGCGGCTCCGACATCGTTCAGTGCTCTCCCTACTCTTATGGCATCTTGAAGCGAGTACCCCTGGTTTGCATCAACATAAAACCTTTCTCCTTTCAACTTTTCGGAAACCGCTCGTATCCTTTTTATGTCAAGTTCAGCGCTAATTCCTACCTTCATCTTTATATCCTTAGCTTTGGTCTTCTGTATGGCTCCTAGCGCCTTTACTGCGTCGTTTACGCTTCCGAGAGTTATGGTTACGCTGGTCTCTCTGGGTTCTACAGATCCTCCGAGAAGTTTTGATACATGCACGCCGTTGCTTTTTGCGTAAAGATCATGCGCGGCCATTTCAATGGCATTCTTAACTGCGCTACTGCCATATATCATCCCGCTAACATGTTCGGAGAAATCCTCAATGCTTTCATAACGCTTGCCCTTCATTGCTGACAACAACATGACTGCGGTATCATGCGCCGCGTTCGGGAACTCTCCGGTTATCTCCGGTATTGTGCTGCATTCCCCATAACCGTTTTCAGATTCGCCCACAAGCTGGACAAAAACACCCTCAAAATCATACTGCGTGCCTAAGGATATGGAAAAAGGCTCAGTCATTTTGGCATTTACCTTATATACATACGCTTTTTTTATTTTAACATCCCCGATGGTAAATTCGGATTTTATTTCGCTTTGCCTTGACTCCATCTTACTCACCTAAAACTTCTGCTATTTTGCCTATGCCCTTTTCCAGGGTACCAGCATCTATGTATGGCGGAGGGGTTATCTTTAACGTGTTATTGCTTGCACCGACCAATGAGCACACCACTCCAGATCTTAAAAGCTCCGACCTTACTTTATATGCGTATTCCGTAAGGGGTTTTTTGTTTTCCGAAAGTTCGACCCCGATCATGAATCCTATCCCCCTTACCGAAAGTATTTTTTCGTTATTTATGGCTGAAAGCCGTTTTATTATGGCCTTTCCACTGTTCCTTACGAAAGCCAACCTTTTATTGTTAAGCCCGGCAATCGTTTTCAACGCAAGCCTTGAGCATAGCATATTCCCGGATTGCATGCCGAAAGCGCCATTATACGAGATGTTCCAATCGCCATCATACATAACTGCGGAAAGCGGCAGTCCCGCAGCCATGCCCTTGCCTATGCAAACCATTTCTGGTTTCATGTGCCTTTTCTTGGAAAGCAAAAGCTCTCCGCTTCGTCCCATGCCGGTATAGACCTCGTCAACCGCAAGGTGCATTGAATGTTCGGTGCTTATCGAGACAAGGCTTTTTATAAATGCATCTGACAATGCATTGACTCCGCCATCGGACTGCACCAATTCCATTATAAGCGTAGAACCGTTTATATCGAAATGCTTCGAAGCCTTCCTTACAATGTCGTCGTTATACGACGCCGCGCTTTTTTCCTCGGTGATGTTGCGGGGAACCTTTAGGTGTATTATGCAATTTTTAGGGTCTATCCCTACGCCGTTTGAAGCCCTGTATGTGAGATACCCTTTTCCATGGTATGCGTTTTCCAATGCAAATATTGGTGTGGCGTATCTTGAAAGCATAGTTTCGCACGCCTCGGTTCCGGAAGTGCAATAAACTACGTTTTCCATTTTTGATATGTACCTGAGCTTGCGCGTGAGCCTTTCGTTCCATACGCTTTTGAAAACTAGTGTGCTTACCGGAGATACGAGGTCGCTCTTGCTCAGGAAATCATAACCTGTAGTCATGGCGGACCCGGAGAAGTCCAAATACCTTTTCTTTCCGGCAAGAACATAGAAGCGGTCAGTACCACTGACCGTGAAGGGGAAACCCCTAAACTCCGGCACTACCATTCAATTGCCTCAATTTGTCGGGTGTGATTTCGTTATCAGGGGATCCATCTTGATCTTGTTTCTCCTAACATAAACCACAACCAACGATATGATTATCCACGCAGGTATCATAACGAGCACAGCTTCCAGCGGTCCGGTAAGTCCCTGCAGGGAAAAGTATATGGCTACGGCCATTATTATTGACCCTGCTGTAGGTGCTATTATGTGGCTTACAGCATTGAGGCGCTTTAGCCTGTGCATCATTATCGGTAGCGATTCACTAACTGCTATATGGTATATTAAGGTGAATACTGTTATCGCAGTACCCCATATTACAAACGAATCGAACAGCCCGTTTGATTCGCCATAAGCATATACTAATGGGACCATGGTAACTATAACTCCGATTACGACAACCGCAAAAACCGCTATGACTGACATATATGGACTTCCGTACTTAGGATGTACTTTTGTGAGTATCTTGGGTAGCATGCCATCTCTTGATAAAGCAAATATTGTCCTGGCAGCGCTGTTGCCGAACAATACTGGAGACATGAGCTGGGCTATTTCCACTATAGCAAAGGCTATGAGCGTTAGAGCTATTCCGAAATACGCCTTAGTGAGGTATAATCCCGGTGCGAAGAACTGCAGGGCGGTTGAAAGGTTCGGTCCAGCACTGGCCTCAAGAGCATACACTACAAAAGTGTCGAATGCGACCATGATAAGCAATGCGGTTACTATGGCCTTTTTCAACGTGCGTTTGGGCAATTTTGCCTCTTCACCGAAAGATACTATAGAACCGTAGCCGCCATAGGCCAGGAACGCACCGACAACCATCGCTAAGAAGAACCCATAAAGCCCGTTGAGCGAATTACCTATGTTGAAGTACTGCACCCCGTTATACGGCGCTTTTATTATCAGTGCTACGGCGAGAATTAAGAAGAAAGCTATCTGTATTATTCCGAATATAAGGGCGAGCTTCTGGCTTACTTTTATTGAGAAGAAACCTACGGCAAGGTATATTATAGGGGTTATGAACGCTATGAGCAGCACTGCGAATAATGGCAGTGAATATCCAGTAAGGGTTACCAAGCCGGTCCAGAGGAACCACCCAACTATTATGCTTGCGGCTATCATGTCCCCTATTACCCAAAAAAGCTGGTACATTCCCATGCTTTTTGAGAGATATTTGTTTTTAACGCTGGATTCCACATATTTGTAGTAACCTCCGGCATTGGAGACTTTGGAGCTGAATATGTATACCGCTATTATGGCTAAGAAAAGCGTAGCACCTCCTATGAGGAATGCCAGCGGCGCTGTTGTGCCAGCATATGTCATTGCAGTAACTCCTGTTACTGCAAAAGCACCTGCGGGAAATATAACGCTAACAGCGTAAAAAACCAAACCCCAGAAGCCTAACGAACCAGACTTAAGTTTCATTCCAGCCATTACAATTACCCATCCAACTCTGTATCTAACCTTTATTCCACTATTCTATGGAAATATTTATAAACCAATCTAAAAATTAAGCAACGGCTAACTATCGCAGAGGCAATACAAAAAAGTAGAAAATAAAATACAAAGAAAAATGCGGTCGTATTTATTTCTTAACCGTAAGGAGCTTTATCTCAAAGTCGAGCGTCTTTCCCGCAAGCGGTGAATTCAGGTTGATTACTGCGGAAGTGGAGTTTACAGATTCTATTATTCCCTGCTGACCGCTTGCAGAGGTAACTATGGTATTTGGCTTTACCGTGCGGTTTCCAAAGTCTGAGATTGGCACAGTAATCACCTTGCTGCTGTTTGGGTATCCATAAGCATCCTTCGGCGGCAATGAGATATTCTTAGTCTGGCCAACGTGCATTCCTATTACAGCATTGCTAAAGCCAGGTATTAATTGGTTTGAGCCCGCAGTGAAATTCAATGGCGTAGAATTGAAATTACTGCTGAAAACCGTTCCGTTGGTAAATGTACCCACATAATCAACGCTAACATTGTCTCCTGCTACCACTGTCTGTGCGGAGCTGCTTCCCGCGACAAAATATATTGCCAGCACTATCATTATTGCTACAACAGCTCCTGCTATGATGTAATAATAATTATTTACCTTCTTCTTTTGTTCTTCAGGCATAGTAATCCCTTTTGTCTATTGTTATTTAAACCTTAACCTTTGCCGTTTTACTGCATGTGAACATGCATATAACGTTCTAATCAAACCTTTACTGCCTTTAGCAGGCTCAGGCGTTCCCCCCTCTTTGTATCGAAACCGGAAAGATAATTTGTAAACAAATCGCTTTTCGTGAGCGAAGCTATATTTTCGCCGAATACCTGCGCGTATATATGCCTCATGAAGAAACCGTGTGTCAACAGCATAGACCCTTCCTCAAAAAGACCCATGTCCAAACTCCTCCTGCGCTTTATGCTTTCCATGACCAGATATTCTCTTATCGATTCACTTCCTCTGTCATAAACAGATTTCGGTATTGCATCAAACGATATCTCTTCCAATCCGTCTATTTTTATTACTTCTGAACCGGTTATTCCTGAAATATATTCCGCGGTAACCGCTGCTCTCTTCAGCGGAGACGCATATATAATCTTCGGGGAGAGTTCAAGCGCCTTTTGCCTGTCCAGATTCTCTTCCAGGAACTTCATGTCCGGTTCTGGGTCGTTCTCCAATTTTACCAGCTTAAGCAGTTCTGGATACTGGAGTGTGTCCCAGCTGGATGGTGTTTTTCCATGTCTAATTACATACAATTTCAATCGATTCACCTGTTTTTTTAATTGTAAAGCCATTGCTTTCAGCAACCGCATCGAAAAGTTCTTTGTTCATAGAAATCACAGGGACTCCGTAATCCGAAAGCTGCGTAAATATATGAGAACCTGGTCTTATATTATCCTGCACAATCACTAAGGTCAACTCTTCGGGAAACGCCTTGGTCTGATCCACCTCTTTTATCATGGCAATATACGATTTATCGATGAACTTATGCTCTCCGTCATTGAGGGTACCGAATACCAACTCGGTTTTTGGGCTTGCCTTCGCTTTTATCAAGGATTCGGCACTGTTAAGGAACAGAGGGTCTGAAAATATTGCATCTCCGCGAGGTTTTATGCTTTTCCTGAGCATATATCTGTATTCCGCCAACATCGGTTTCTCATTTACCAAATCAAGCTCCTCTAATCTAAGCCCGAACATATTATCTCCGATTCCCGAAAGTTCCGCCAGGTGCAAAACCGCTTGCCTTAAGCTGTTGTAGTCCCTGAAAAGGTAGAACTTCACCTTCTCCCTATTTTCAAGCGCGGTCCTTGCAGACCCCACCAGCGCCGCAAGTTTTTTGTCATCTATTCCTCTGCCGCTTTTATACCTTCTCTTCGGCGGAAAATCCCTTTCGGTGGAAAGCTCGAAGCTGCCTATGTACCTGTTGTTTTCCGTGGGCTCCAGCTCAAAGCTTCGTATGCTTTCATCATATAATATCGCATTCCTGAGCTTTTCTATCCCTTTTGCTGAAAACTCAGTGCAAAGTTTCCCGTATGCTGCTGGATTCTTTTCGCTTGTTTCGGCTAAATAATTTCTTACATCCTCCATCGCGAAGAACGCTAACCTTGCCGCTATCACATAATCTTTTGCGCTGCCCTTTCTTATCATGTCTGCAGTATCCTTTATCATCGCTATGCACTCTTTTGCGCTGGAAGGGATTTCAATACTTACGCCTGATGGGGATTCATTTGGAACGTTTATGGAAGATACCGCTTTCCTGTTGCTTTCTACCACTTTTGCGAACGGTTCTGGATCCAGCCCCGCGGCTATGGCCTCATTTTGGAACTGTATGTATAGTCCAAGCTCCGGGTAATTAAGCTTCTCTGGTGCTGTCTTGAGCTCTGGAATGTAATGCTTGTTTATGAGCTTTATGTATCGTTCGAGGCTAACCCCTTGGGGTCTAAACTGCAGTGAATCCGCTATAAAGTTATAATATACCTTTCCACCAAGGCTGATTACCCATGGGAATGCCTCTTTTCCTACGTCATACCCCAAAGCTGTCCTTCCAAGCTGTACTGCTCCCATTATGCTTTTGCCGTCTCCGGAGAATATGTAATTAAATACCGATATGCTCAGCTCGGTTGCTTTGCTATCACCCAGTATCTCTCTGTAATTCCCTATGCCTAAAGGGATATCGTCAACACCCAACGAGTACGTGTTCGAAAGCACGCTTTTTGCTCTTCTGAGCTCCAGCGCCTTGATTGCTTTATCAGTAGGAGCAGGCAGGGGCCGAGCTTGCAGAAAAACAAATCCTTCGTTCGTAAATGCAAACTCTATATCTAATGGAGTACCGAAATACGCTTCGGCCTTTGAGCATTCCTCACATATACTTTTTATCAGGGACTGGGCTACCGGTTCTCCCATTACTTCAATATTGTTGTTTATGCTTACTCTCGTCGGAGGAAGTATGCCTTTGACTATATCATGCACAAAATCTTTAGGACCTATGGAAATTTCCATTCTGCCGTTCAGGTTAGTGTAGACAACCCCCGAATATTGCATGGATTCTGTAATGTCTTCCTGTATAGCAACTGAACCGTTTGGATACCCTGAATTTACAATTCCAACCGCTTCTTTCAGCTGGGAATATTGTACCCCTAACATTGTGTTATACCTTCCTGCAGCCGTGCGTGTTGCCGAGTCTTCCAAGGCAGCGCTGCTCCTCACTGCATAAAGTTTGTCTTTTCTAAGTTTATCATAATCTACAGAATCCGGACTAAAAGTAGGGGGTATTTTAAAGCAGCCACCGTTCTAAAAGGATAAGATTTGCAAGCTTGCCACCTAGACTGCGTGCGTCTATGCCTTTTATTGCGTCTGACATAAAATTACCTACATTGTTTGGATATGGTCATTATATTTAAACTTTTTGTATAGCTTTGCCTTTGTGACTCTGGGACAAAAGTCGTCAATCAATTTCCTTGTTGGTCACAACCAAATAAACCTCCTTTCCTATATACTCTTTTGGGCAATCTACTTTCGCACCAGTCCCAAATGGTGTTACTTTTTTAATCATAAATCCCACTATATCGCTGATTTTTAGTTCTGTTTTCTTATTGACAGTAACTTTTTTCATAACATCACTTAATATATATTAAATATATATTTAAATATCTTTCTATGCAATAATATTATGATGGAAAAGCACAAAAGGTTAACGAATAGGCGATTCCGGAAGTTCTACGGGGAGTTCAAGGCACTTTCTGATATATATTCGAAATGCGGTGCCCCTACAGAAACAGATTGAAAGAAATATGAAAGGGAGTATGCGGAACGCGTAAGATACGTCGGTAAGGAGCTCAACACCCTGACTACAGAAGCAATAGGTTTCATAAATACTCAGAAATCAAATTTCGAAAGGCCACAAAAGTTGCAGCTTCAGCAAAAAGTTATTGCACTTCTGCTGAAGTCGATATTCGAAAAACACAACAGGCTGCAACGTCCATACAATCATTGCTGCATTAAATCGCCAGACAAGTACTTGATAGAGTCTTTCTTTATAAGGCACGCGCGGTTATATTTATGCTTTTTGTGCAACTAGGCGTTGCATATAAATTAGGAGCGTTACGCAAATTTTCATATTGCGCTATTGCTTATAATGTTCCGACGTACTAGTTATGGAAAGTGTCATGTGCTTGCTATGTTCAATACTGCTTTTACCGCTTCGACTTCGTATATGTGTTTGCATTTGCCTCCAACTTTGTTCTTCCTGTATACGAAATCCTCGCAAGTGCATTCAGGCTTTTGACCCAGCCTGACGCTATACCATTTATCGGAATCCGCGTGCGAATGCACCCTCCAGTTATCAGGTTCGTCCAGCCTTTCTGCCAATATTTTACCCCATAAGCTAACAGTTATCCTGATGCTGTTCTTTGATCTGTCCTTATACGCCACAGCGACTTCACCACCGATATCCATTGGAAGCTTGCCTCTTCTTTCTCTTTTTATGCTTTCGATGAAGGTTTTAAAGCCCTCGTCGCCTATGGCTTTCATCCCGTTCTCTACTCTGTAAATCATGTCATGCTTTTTGTTTCTCCAATCCAGCCTTGTCAGGTATCTGGCAATCTCCTTTGCAAATTCAATATCGCCATTTTTGTATAAATTATACACTGTATTCGCAATGTCAACGGCACCTTTTTTCTCCTCTTTCGGATAAGCCGTTCTCAGCAGGTTTAACGGTTTTTTGTCCACCTCTCTCTGCGTGCTTGCGTCTGGCATTAAATTACCTTAAATTATGTACTGTACATATAAAAAATCAAATATTTAAAGCAGTTACCTGAAAGCGGCCACGCCCATGAAAGCGATTTGAGGGGCAGGTACTATACAGTTATAAATTCTCCCTCAGAATCATTATCAGCGGAGTATGGGGATCAAATGAACTTTGTCGATAGCAGAATAAGTTCTTTATTATCTGATAATAAATATATGGCTCTCGCCACTATGGATTCAAAATGCATGCCCTGGAGCTGTGTTGTATTCTATGCTTATGACAATAGCTACAATGTGTATTTTATTTCTGCCGTAGATGCAAAACATTCGATTAATATCCTCTCTAATGGCAATGTTTCAGCTATAATATATGATTCATCACAGGGGATAGGCGAAACGAAAGAACTGAAACTTGAAGGCAAAGCGTCGATAGTCAAAGACGATGATCTTGATGCTGTAATAAAGCTTTATGCTGAACGCATAAAGTCAAAGTCCACGGGCAAAGATATAACCGCAGATTATAAGAAAAGTGATTATTCGGGGCCTTCGGAATTCAAGTTTTTCAAGATAAAAGTCGAAAAGTTTTATATAAACAACAACGGCAGAAGCGTAACCGTTCCTATTGGTTGAATCGTATGCAAGCGTTTGATAGGGATATTACAACAGGTATAACTGGACATACCTCCTTGTACTGCATAATAGGCATGCCGGCGCACCATTCGCTTTCGCCAACGATACAAAATGCGGCGTTCAAAAAGCACGGCATAGATGCAATATTCACTGCGTTTGATGTTCCCAAAGAGCAACTGAAGAATGCGGTTTACGGGCAGATAGCGTTCGGTATAAAGGGAATTGTGCTCACAAGCCCGCACAAACAAGCAGTCATGAAATATATCGATAAAATAGACAAGATGGCGCTTGAGCTAGGCGCGGTAAACACCATAATAAACAAGAATGGAACGCTTTACGGGTACAACACTGATGAGCCAGGCGCAGTCAACGCCATAAAAAAGTACGGGCTCGAGAGAAACGCGAAATACTCTATTTTCGGCGCAGGCGGCGCAGCACGTGCAATAGCGTTCGGCTTGGCGCACGAAGGGGTAAAAGATTTTTCCATAATAAACAGGACTGCAACGCATGCGACGGAACTCGTGCGCTCCCTGAAAAAGCGTTTCGGGAAAATCTCTGTCAGATCGTTTGAGCTTGGTGCCAGAGAATCCATAAGCGCATTAAAAGATTCCGAGTATATAATAAACGCCACTAACATAACACTGGAAAACAAGAAGTTTTCGCCTGTAGACAAAGGCGTTTTAAAAAGCGACATGGTAATCTTCGATGCCAACTATGCGCCGTTAGACAACAAGCTTATCAGCGATGCCAAAGCCAAGGGTTGTACAACAATAAACGGCCTGGAGCTTCTCGTTTATAACCAAGCGGTGGCGTTCAAGCTTTTTACCGGGCAGGAAGCAGACTATGATACGATGATGGACGCTGCGCTCCGCGAATTAAAAAAACGCAAAAAGTAGTACTGCACTTTAGTCTGTGTATCAGTATGCTCGGCACGCAGTTATCATTAAATAGATTTTTCCTAAATTAAATGTATGAAACGCTGGCTAACAAGGGACATTCTGCTCTTATCGCTTTCGGCCTTCTTCGCCGATGCCGGATACCAGGCGCTTATAGCAGGATTTCCGTTATTCTTGGTGCTTTATCTCAAGGCGCCTGTATACTACCTCGGAATAGCTATGGCTCTAGCTTACGGCATAGGTTCTGTTTTCGCTTATGTGGGGGGCAGGCTTGCGGACAAGCATGGCAAGAAGAAGATTGCAATCCTGGGAAACATACTCATACCGATACTCTCATTCACTGGTTTTGCATCGCTTGCGTCCGAAGCTATGGTAATATTTTCGGCAGGATGGTGGGCCAGGAACTTCAGGACACCTGCGAGAAGGGCCATGATTGGCGATATATCTAGCAAGCTGGACAAGGGGAAGGTCTACGGGTTCCTAAACGCCCTTGACGTTGGAGGCGGCGTTATCGCAGTAACCTACCTGTCAATAGGCATATATCTCGGAGTGGCACTGAAATTGATATTTCTCGTAACTGCCATACCAATATTGTTATCGTCGTTATGCCTTTTCCTAGTGAGTTATAAAGGCTTGCCAAAGCGCGCAAAATCGTCCAGGAAAAAACAGCCGTTGCACGAGCTTGCATCGAAAAGGCTTAAGGCAAAGGCTGGTGCTTATAAGGGTGTGATACTCGCAACTGGCATATATGGGCTCAGCTTCTACAGCTTAAGCTTCCCGGTTCTTACAATAGCTCAGGAGTCAACAGGATTGTACGGAGTTTTGTCATACGCAGTTTTCCTTCTGGTGTCTGCGCTCTTCGGCTATGTTGCCGGAACTCTGACGCGCAGGGTCCTTCGCAACCTTGCGGTTTACGGATATTTCCTTGCGGGCATAGGCTCCCTTGCGATAGGGCTGTCTTACCATTTCGGTCTGGGCATAATCGCATCATACTTTGGCATATTCCTAATAGGCGTCGCTGTCGGTACTATAGAAACGCTTGAACCCACAATAATATCGCTCGTAAAAAGTAAAGCGAATTCTGGCAGCGGGATGGGTGCACTTACCGCATCAAGAAGCGTAGGCCTTTTCGTTGCTAACCTGGCTTTGGGATTCCTTTATGTGCTAGGACCACTTTACGCGTACGGTTTTGCGTCTATAATGGCCATATTAGCGGGAATCATACTGCTGGGATTCGGAAGGACTTCAGGAATCTAGGAATTAGTTTGCATCCCCCACAGTTACCATGTCCAGGTAATTCCACATATAAAGCGTTACTATCGAGCAGTAGGGGTGCCATTTTTTGGAAAGGGCGAATATCTTCTTCTTGTCCGGAAGATTCCTTAGATTATAAGCTTTCTGTATGCCTTTTCTGACGCCAAGGTCATCAACAGGCATGACATCGGTACGCCCTAAGCTGAATATTAAGAACATCTCTGCAGTCCACCTGCCTATGCCCCTTACTTTGCTGAGCTTCTCGACCACTTTATCGTCTGGCTCGTTTCTGAGCGATTCCAATTCAAGAATCCCGGAATCAAGCCTTTTGCAGAGGTCGCTTATGTATGAGTATTTTTGCGGGGATATCCCGGCAGACCTTACAACGTGCTCTGCGGTACTAAGGAATTCCTCTGGTTTAGGTATTCTGCCTTTGTAAAGCCCCTTGAACCTTTTCAATATTGCTTCCGCGGCTTTCCCTGCCAGCTGCTGGAATATTATCGATTCTATTATGGCGCCATAATAGTCAGTGTCAAGTTTCATCTTTCTGTAATAATCCTTGGACATTACCCTTGCAAGTTTCGGGTCGTTTTTCCTAAGGAATTTTACGCCCTCTTCCCAGTACTTTTTATCGGTAAGTTTTATGACTTTTGTCTTTGGCATGCTGTTCATCATTGCAGTATTTGCAACATTGTGTAAAAAACATATAAATATTCGGGTTTAAGAGTACTTCTGATGTTTGGGTGCCACAATGTCTAAGGATCTTGGAACTGTGTACAAAAGGGAGAATTTCGCGCAAATGTTCAGGGATGCAGAGAAAGAGGACCTCTTTCATATTTATCTGGACAAGCCGGCCATGCACTCGCTACTTCAGAACCTCTCCGGGAAACGCGTCTTATGTCTTGGGTGCGGCAGCGGAGAAGAATGCGACTATATCAGGAGCAAGGGGGCAGCTGAAGTGGTGGGCATTGACCTATCGAAGGCCATGATTGAGTATGCGAAACGCAATTTCGAGGGTATAGACTTTCGCGTGATGCCACTCGATAAGCTGTCGTTCCCTAGAAAAAAGTTCGATGTCGTGTACGCTGACATGTCGGTTCATTACGCCAACAGCATGAACAAGCTGATGGAAAACGTATCGCGCTTGCTTTCACGCAATGGCATCTTCATCTTCTCCACTTCACATCCGATACTCGATATACTTGTAAGGGATCCAGAGAAAGGCAACAGAAACGGACAGCATTCAAAGCTGTTCGGTTACATAAAAAAGAACGACAAGTATATAATGAAAGGGGACTATTTCTCGAAACGGGTAATGCACACCCATTGGTTCGATGGCAAATATACTGTACGCTTCCATTACGTACCCCTTTCTGAGATATTTGAGGGTGCTAAAGCTGCAGGATTTGTACTCGACACGCTTCTGGAGCCAAAGGCCCCGAAAAGTATGAAGAAAGTTAACCCAGAGGTATATGAACGCGACAGCAAGGTGCCGATGGTAATACTATTCAAGTTTATCAAGACCTAAAGACAGATACGCAGACTTCGTTTGCTTATGTGTGCTTAACATGAATCAACATTTTCCCGGCCTGCACAAGACCCAGGGAACACAGGCTTTGCCATAGTTGTACTGCCTGCTTTTTCGGAGCTCAAATATGTGAACGAGGCAGAAGTAAACCGTTAGCCTTCTCTAAGTGCTACCGAAGCAAACTGCCGCGGCAGTTCTTCAGTTGAGTTTGTGGCAAAAATGAATCCTGAAACATACGTCCCAGGAGCAGTATGTATCGTATTGCATGCGCTGCTTAATGGAAAAATGAAAAATTTGGTTTCTCCGCTTGCAAGGCTGATTCCCTTAGGGGTAGCTAGTATGGCGCTGCAGTTGCTGACATTCGGCAAGCTCAAGGGTCTTTGCATCCCACTAGGAACGAAAAAGAAGGTTGTATTGGACCACTGTAAGCTTGTACTCTGACCCAAGGTTGCGGTAAAATTCCCATTGTTGAAGTTAGGGAAGCTGCAGATATATCCCGCAGATGAGGTGCATACAGTCGCAGGCTCAGAAGGGCATGAGAAAATGCCTATCGATCCCAATATGGAGATGAATAAGAGCATTGCTAGGGAATAAACTGCGACTGTAAAGACGCCGCTGGCTATTATTCCAAGTTTCGGATATCTGCGTTTGCGTACGATGTATGCAGTAAAGATGAAAAGTATAATTGCAGAGCTAATGATGAAAATCAGGTATAAGTGCGTAATCGGATGACCTGAGCAGAAGGATAGATATCCAAACACCATAGCTACCACAGTCATTACAGCTGCAATAGGGATAGAATAAAACGCAACATTCCCGTAAATAAGCTTCCTACCTGTCTTTCTCTGCTTTTTCTCCTTGTCCGCTTGTTCAAAGCCTTCGGACATGGCGAAGCCAAAAGGATCAACCCAATAAGCGGTCCGGCAAAGCTCGCCAGGAACCACCCTATTTCAAATACCCCGTTAGCAATAATTATCGCGCCGGGCGTGCCAAACGTAAAGAACGTGACTATAAGGTCGGCGCCTCCTAACAGCATCAAGGGCCATTTCCGGTTTATCGGCGGATTTCCCAATATCACGTCCAATAATAGAAGATCTGAGAAAGGCAGCGCGTATGCGAAAAACGGCATTGCTCTTGCCACATAGAGCACTGCAACCGTGTAAACCAGCTGGACAGCCGATATTGCAAGTATGCGTTTCGGCGCGAATCTCATTACGTCATCTCATTGCCTCTTGCGGCTATGAACGCGGTCCGTAACTTGACTTACAACCCTATCCCTGGAACGCGTGCACTGCCAATCTATCGACCGCAACCTTAATATTCCTTTCAGAAATGCAGTGATGAACGCTTGCGCTGTTGGAGTATACTCCTGCATAAGGTAACAAATATCGAGAGCACCCTAAGCTATGTTCACTGCCGAATTTAAAATACAGTCTTGATATATTTCTTGAAGCCTCTCTTAGCCAGATACCTCCATACTGTTGAATCATGCCCCTTGTAATACTCTTTCATGTACGGTAACAACCGTTGCCCCATTGTCCGGGAATAAGGTCTATTCCTAATATTTACGCTGTAACATTTCTCTGCGCTTTCTACTCTAGCCAAACCTAGTTTCTGCGCCAGAAGCCCATACGGTGCGAAATAGTCGAGAAGCGCCTCCTCGAAATAATCGCCGTCCCTTTTGATTCGAAGGCCTTTCTGCCCCATAAGACCGTGTAGGAGCTCATGGATAAACACGGAAAATAAAGTATCCATATCACGTTTCATGTCAATGTTATAAGACACTTCTAGGGTAATGAATAGATTGTCTGGCGTAGAAAAAAGATGGCTACCGCTGCAGTGCTTGCCATCAGTGTAGAATGCACCACTAATTGCTATAGTGGTATAGATAGGCAACCCGAAACCGAACATGTCTTTTATCTCATCTGCAAGCCTGGCTTCCATGCCTGTATACAATTCCTTAAACTTGTTCTCTACCTCTTTGAGCAGCTTTGCGTTGTACTCCTTCGGGATGTAAATCGCCTTCTCCAGCTTTCTTGTTATTTCTTCGCATTCGGCCTTTGTTTTCTCGCTGAGCTTCTCGCCAGATAGGTACATGAATATCGATGTGTAGCCGTTTTCAAGGTTTCTAATCTTGAAATCGATCTTTACAGTCTCGTAAAAATCCTTACCCAGAAGTGCTGGAGCCCTTTTAGCAACAAGCGGCATTGCATTTGGAGGACCGAAACTGTTGTATAAGTAGGTTGCCCTGGTTATGTTATCACTATTTTTGAACAGCAGCTTCATCATCTTCACCCCTTAGCATATGTCCTGTATGATAAGTATATATTCAATGTTGACGAATCAAACTTTAAAACCTTTCCTCCTGCAAATATGTCATACCTGCACCACAACCACATTTATGGGGCAAGGTGCATTAAGGTTCCAATTGATCAGAATGGAGACAATGCCAAACATATTCCGATTAAATAATGCGTTATTGTAGACATTTTGTATACAAACGTAATACATAAATACTTTCAGATCCGATAATTTAATGATGATGATTGAATGGCTGAAAACACTGAAGTCATAACGATACGGGTGCCAAAGAGGATAAAAATTACAATGAAAAAGGCAAAACTCGATATAAGCAAGGAAGTAAGGGAGTACCTGGAATCCAGGTCTAAATCCCTTGAACTGCACGCAATG
Source organism: Microcaldota archaeon (assembly GCA_021797495.1). Classification (GTDB taxonomy): domain Archaea; phylum Micrarchaeota; class Micrarchaeia; order Micrarchaeales; family Micrarchaeaceae; genus Micrarchaeum_A. The sequence continues at coordinate 11,312 of JAJZZO010000011.1, read as the reverse complement.
CTTAAAAAAATCCGGAAAAACGCGAAAAAGATAAAAATTAATGAATCAAGCGCAGAGATAATACGTCATTACCGTGATTCAAGATGATGGTGATAGACGCAAGTGCATTGATAAAGATTGCAATTACGGAGCAATATTCCGAAGAGGTAAGCCACCTAATTTATTCTAGGACAAGGATTGGTGAACCGTTGCTCGCCCCTGATATAGTTCTTGCAGAAGCTCTTAATGTTTTGTGGGTGCACAGGTCCTTAAAAAAAGATATAGACGATAAACAGCTGGAAATTGCCCAAAATTCAGTTACTGAGGTATTTAATAAACTGGAAATTTTTTCTACAAAAACATTATCAAAGGATGCAATGCATATTGCAAAGGCGGAAAAGCTAACCTTTTATGACTCCCTTTATCTTGCATTAAGCGTAAAAAAAGGTGCGCATATCCTAAGCTTTGACAAACAATTAGTTCATGTAGCATCGAAGATCGGGATAAAGGCAATAACATTTTAGAATTTTTAGAAAGTATTGGTAATTGCATGAAAGTCCTTTTCATATGTTATCTTAACGTCGCCAGAAGTCAGATGGCAGAAGCGATATTCAATCACCTTGCAGATGGACATTCAACGGCGATTAGCGCAGGCGTGAAGCCCGGCGATTCAAGCGGCAAAACCATCAAGGAGTTGGAGCCTCTGGTAATAGAGTGCATGAATGAGATAGGCATTGATGTTTCTCACGGGGTTTCAAAGCCACTCACGCAAAAGATATTCGATGAAGCCGACATTGTGGTATCGATGATAGGGAAGGAATGGCTTCCTGAATACGCCAGGCACTCTCGTAAAGTAAGGTATTGGCATGTAGATGATCCGGAGCACATGACCCATGCAGGCAAGGCCAGGACAAGAGATAAGATATACTCGAGAGTCAAGAGACTGATAAAAGAAGGTAATAAATAGTATTAAAATTTCCATGAGAGTGCTGGATAAATAGGTATAAATAATTTGATAATAAATAGAATTAAAGTGATTTTATGCAGGCAGTTAAAGATACTAAGAGAATAGAAGTTGTAGAAGCCAAGCTACGAGAAATGGTTACCACCGATGGCATTATACGTTTAACGAGAGGCGAGTTTGAATCATTTCTCAAGCAGACAAAATCACCAAGAGTGGTAATTAAAAAAGGTCCATTAGAAAAGCAACTTGAAGAGACCGACACGGAACGAAAACACATGGCGTTTGGATTTGTAGCATGGAGGCTCGATGGGCACAAAAGTATTTTATCTTATAAAGAAGAACTAAAAAACAACCGTGTGACTGTGTCAGTATACTTACCTGCTAAACCATATATAATACGGAGTGCTGAAGAGGTCAACGCAATGCGGAGATTAAATTTAAAATATCTTCTTAGGTACTAATCTAAGAAGTACATTTACATTCTGTAACTTAAAAGTGAAAATAATGATAGTAACAGATGTTGAAACCACTGGCCTTAAACCACGGCTTGGTCATTCGATAGTGAGCATTGGTGCGGTACACTTCGAGAATCCCAAGAACACCTTTTACGTTGAATGCAGGCCGTTTGACGGAGCCATAATCAACCCGGAGGCAATGCGGGTAAACGGTGCGACATGGCTTGCTGATCCTTCCAAACCATCGTTGAAGGAGGCTCTTGAGGATTTCATAGATTGGACGCACGGCATTGAAGGAAACAGGGAGCTGGCTGGAAGCAACATCAACTTCGACCGCGGTTTCCTTATCGATTCTGCTGAAAGGTACCAGATAGCATGGGACCCAGGCCATCATCCAGTAGACGTATCCGACTGGTACCTTATGAGCCTGAACCTTAGGGGAATCCCTGTTCCGACAAGCTTTAGAACCGATACGATTTTCGAGTATGTGGGATTAGGGCCTGAGCCGAAACCTCACAAGGCGATAACCGGTGCCAAGATGGAAGCGGAGGCATTCGCAAGGCTGCTCGGCAGGGGGCTGCTCGAGCAATACGCAGACCGGCCCATTCCCGGATACCTCCTTCGGATGAATGAATTTTCTGCACTATTGAGAAGGCAGGAGAGCTCAAAAGAGAAGGTCAAGAGAACCTAATTTGGCAGTTATGAGTAGAGGTATTCAAGCACAGGAAGATGAAAGAGCAAGATTAGAGCTACAGCAAAAGTATGGAACATTTGATGGCAATTTTAGAAAGTTTAGTGATATATCTGTTTTATAGCCAGATTCTTGAGAGGTCGAGGCTGATAGTTCAGAATCAATAAAGATTTTTATATCTTTATATATTAATATATACTATGTCAAAATTAATAGTAGTATCGGAAATCGCATATGAAAAGCTGAATAAGCTCAAAGAAAGAGAGAAGGCAAAGTCATTTACAGCTGTGATAATGGAATTGCTTCAGGAGAAAGAGGCAGACATAAGCGATCTCTTTGGAGCATGGAAAATGGATGACAAAACGGCTGAAACCCTAAAGAAAAAACTGAAGAAAGAGAGAGAGGAACTATTTGGAAAGGCGTGAGTCATGGCGGTTTTTGACACGAATATAATAATCGACTATTTAAGAGGGAAGGAACGCGCAGCAACGGTGATAAGTGAATATGGTACGGAAGGCATCGCAATAACTGCGGTAACTGGTTACGAGCTCATCAAAGGCTACGTGGGAGTTGCAGAGGAGGCTAAACTGAATGAGCTATTCAGCCGTATAAAAATATATCCGCTCGACAGCATAGCGATGAAGCATGCCGGCAGACTATATCGTGAGCTGAAAGGCGCTGGCAAGCTCAAAAAGGAAGCGGATCTGCTTATAGCTGGGATAGCAATAGCCAATGGCGAAACGTTAGTGACAGACGATAAAAAAGACTTCTCGGAGCTAACCGGCGCTATGGGAAATAGCCTTGTTATATTAAAGGAATAAGTAAAATTTCTATTGAAAGTGCCGATTATTGCATTTTAAATCGCAGCCTCTAGCAAATGTATGAATATTTATTCCTATTATTTCTTACTTAGTGGTAAGAATGGAGCTTGAGAGAACAATGAGCAGTAAAGGCCAAGGAGCAGTGCGGCTAGGCATGCGCCCGAATCGCAAGCTATATATATATTTTTGTAATACAAGTATTACATATGCAGAAACAAAAACTACAATCAGTAAGGAACCTTAATCCCAAATTGTACAAAAGGCTAAAGGCGTTTGCACTACAAGAGAACATAAGCGTAGGGGATGCTCTGAATGCTGCGATAGAGCACCTTCTAGCCCAGAAAGGCGAGCGCAAGAAGGATCCTATGCTCCTTTTGAAGATAAAGCCTACAAATTGGGGCAAAGGCTCAGAGAATTCTAGCACAGAAATAGACGAGGTCCTTTACGGTGGGCGTCTATGATAATGTTAGATTCCAGCTTCCTCATCGCATATCACAACACGAGTGATAAAAATCATAAGCGGGCTTCGGAGCTGATGCCCAGGATTGCATCCGGCGAGTACGGAGAGGTTAACATAACTGACTATATATTCGACGAGACGACTACCTACCTAGCTGCGAAGCAGGGCCTTGGCAAAGCGGTTACTATCGGTACCTACCTGCTTGGAGCAAGCGAGCTCATATGCATAACCAAGAATGATTTTGATGAAGCCTGGAGCCTTTTCAAATTCCAGCGAAATACGTGCCTTAGCTTTACAGACTGCACCATAATAGTGGCGATGAAAACTAATTCTATAACAAAGCTAGCAACATTTGACGGCGATTTCGAGAAGTTTAGCGATATATCTGTCCTTTAGTTTATAAATTGAACAGTAGTTTTGTGGAGAAGGAGTTCAATGGGGATAAGATAAAGGTTAATTGCTCTGGCTTTTACGTATACGCTTCGGATAATGACCCATACGTAACTCTAGACAAAAGCAGGTATGTTGCCGAGCAGTTGGGTGCGGAATTTAATAATGTGATCGGGCTTTGAAATCCCTTGCCTTCAGACATGCGGATGAAAAAGCCCTGTAAATTTCTAGTCCTTCACACAGAAACGTAACCAATGCGGCCGTTAGGCCGCAAAGGCACGAGACTATGGATAGTGGAACCTATAAAAATAAAGAGTTTGCGCACGCCGCGCATTCAATCGGAGTAAGTGAATATCACCTGCAATGGGTGACAAAGTACAGGTATGAAACCCTGTCGAAGGAAAGTCACTATGTCGACTGTGAAAATGCGTTGAAAAATGCGGCGGAAAGGCATGGGATAGTAATAAAAGAATTGGGCGTGATGCCAGATCACGTGCACATGGTTGTGTTTTTGCCGCCGGAAATGAGTGTGTCAAAGGCGATAAACCTGTTGAAGGGCGCGAGTTCGTACGACCTATTTCGATTGCATCCGAAATTCCGGTCGCAGTATCAGCGAGGACACTTCTGGGGCCGCGGTTATTTCTACAGGTCGGTCAGCGATGTCGACGATGAGACGGTAAGCAGGTACGTAAGGGAAGATAACGACCCAAGACAAAGGCGCCTCAATTAACCGCGGACGAAACCCACGCCTTTAGGTGTGGGAGGAGGTCATGAAACTAATAAAATAGATTAGAATTTCTATGAGAGTGCTGGAGTTATAGAAAGCCTTATATACTTATTTATGTATAGAAATATATATGTCAAAATTAAAATTGACCCTTTCTGTTGATGAGGAATTACTGAAAGAGGCAAGAGCAAACATGATAAAATCAGGATTAAGCCTCAGTTCAACATTCGAGGAACTCCTTAAGTCTTTTACAAAGTACGGACTGGAAGATATTTCCAAAGAGATAAGAATCGAAATAAAATATACGAGCTTTGAAGATATTGCCAGGAAGAGAGGCACTGGAAAGGATTCAGGAAAACTCATAAGGGCGATGAGGGATGGGAGAGAAGGACGTTTATCTTGATACAAGCGCTATCGTAAAAAGGTATTTGACTGAAACGGATAGTGAAAAAGTAGACGAATTGTATAAAAATGCAGAAATGGGAAATGTGAGGTTATATTTCTCTATTTGGAACTTGGGCGAAACAGTAGGAGTTTTCGACAAGCACAGAAAAACTACCGATCCGAAGTTAAGCACACAACTGCTGCTTAGTGAAAGCATGAAGCTTTTGGTTGCCGGGTCATTGAGTATTTTGGATGTGTCTAGCGACATAATTACCCATTCGATAGATTTAGTGCTAAAACACCATATCTATATTGCTGATGCCCTACAGATAGCCACTGCCAGAAAAATACAAACAGGCAGGTTTGCAACAGCAGACAAACTTCTATCCGAAATAGCAGAAAAGGAAGGCTTTAAGGTAATAAAGCTTAAAGGATAATTATCAATAATATAATGTTAGAATTTCTATAAAAGTGTGAGGTGGTTGAATGAAAGTTACATTTCATTATTCAGATAACGTTGGCAGTGGGTGACTTATTATGTTGCAAAAAACAAATCAAAAGAGGGAAGCAAAGAAAGGGAGGGTATCATATTCTATTTCATGGTCATGGTTTATTTTAGGCTTTCTCATAGCCTTTGTTTTATCTTACTTTATCAAAACTTTAGGATTAGGATTGGGCATGTGGGTATTTATACTACTCTGGCTCCTTTTCTTTTCTTGGTTACTTTACAGGGAGATGAAGGGCAAAGGTGATCCTGACATTATAGGTTTTTACGTCGGATGTTTGGGCTTACTTCTAGGCCTTATAGAATGTGCTATCTGGGAGCCAAAGTCCAAACAGAAACGCACTACAGCCAAATATCGGAGAACGAAAAATAAGGTTTTATGGTCGATCCTGCTTTTAGTCTTGATTTTGACAGGTGCGGTGCTTGGAGCATTTGATGGTGGCAACTTCACTGTTTTCTTAGTCGTGTTAGCTATATGGCCCGTCTCCCTCTTACTGCATTGGCTCATTAGCGTACGAAAATGAAATTCAATGGACTAATAAGGCATCAGACTTATGATTTTTACACTGACTGTAAACATGATCGTAAGTGCAATCAGTATAATCCATAAGACGTACATCGATACGTCGAAGAGAAGCACCCGTCCATCACTGCATTTTTGGACGGAAAGGATATTAAGGTTGTGGTTGAATAAAATGTAGGGGTTTAAATATGTCAAGATCTAGTGTTTGCTTCTTCGATTTGGAAACAAAATATAGCTTTGATGACATACAACCAAATTATTCTACACTTAGGTTTGATGAGAAGGAAACGTTGCGGTCAGAAATAGTGCTAAAAATGCAAATGTCTACCTCGTGTGTAATAGATTCTAATGGAAAAATATACTTTTTTGATGAAGGTGATGAGATTAAATTGATAAAGATATTAGATTCATATAAAACGATTATAGGTCATAATATCTTAAGGTTCGATTACCCTGTTTTAAATACTGCAACTAAAATGGATGTAGCAGCAAGATATAAAAGCAAAACAGTAGATACTTTGGAGAAACTACGAATAGCTACTGGTAAGTATATAAGCCTGGATAATCTGGCTCTGAGTAACAAGCTAGATATACAGAAAACTCTTAAGGGCTCAGAAGCGCCGACACTTTGGAGAAATGGGGAAAAACAGAAAGTTAGAAACTACTGTAAAAATGACGTTGAAATATTAAAAGCTATTTATGAGTTGGGAAAAAGGGATGGAAGAATACGGTGTTCTATTACTGACAATGGTAAAGAACAAGTAAAAATAGTCGAAATTAATTGGTAACTTAAATGAAAGTGTATTATGCCCATGCAATCGTTACATACAAAACTTCCATCGAAAAACAGGAGATATATAAAATAAAGAAGTTCATCCCTAAAGCACAAATAACAAACCCTGCCAAGTTTCAAACTTCTCAGAGTCTATTTAGGGGGATGGAGTTTTATTTTAAGTTAATTGATGAGTGCGAAACAGTTATTTTCACACGCTATAAAAACAAGATAACTACAGGGGTTGGAAAAGAAGTAAATTACGCAATCAAAAAGGGAATTACCGTGTACGAATTGAATGGCTCAAAACTAAGGAAGGTAAAGAAGTCAGTTAGATATATCACAAGAACTATGACTCGGAGGCTCTACGGTTGGACAAGTTCACCAAATGTGACACAAAAAATATTCAATGATAATGTATAGAAAAGGTTAGACTTAAATGGCCCAGAACAGCAATAATGATACGGAGTTGCTAATTAGTATAATAAACGATTCCGAAGAAGTGATTGACGCACTAACCAAAGATATAAGTATATTAAAAGTTGCTTATGACAGGCATTATATAGCAGATAGAATATCGAGGTATGGAGATGCATTTATACAATCCGGGGTACAAGTTAAAGCCAGAATGAAAAAGTTAATAGATGACAACAAAGATTTCAATGAAGATACATTAAAAAAACATGGCTTAACCGGACCAGAACTCAGCCTTAAAACCTATTTTTTTAGGTACAGAAAAGAAAAATTTGATGAATCGAGAAAACTTCTGCAAGAAGCCCAACAAAGAGGTAAAGAAGAAGAGACCTCACAAAATCTAAAAGAAGTCGCCAGAGATTATATACGCCACTCAGTGAAAATACTCGACATCATAGGAATTATAATGGGATCCGTACCTGGTGGTGAATTCGTTAAGGAATTTGTAGAAATCGGGAAAATAATAATAGAAATAACACACCGATATAATAAATTAGAAGGCTGATTATATAATAGATTTTTTTGGTAGATTATACAAAGTGTGACAATAGCTGTCCGAGTAAGCAGATGCGCTGCATCGGCACGAAGAAAGGTTTGAACTACTGCAGATCAAGGACGAGAGCTTGTTCATGAAGATGCTTGAGCAAGGGACAGGAAGGTGTACAATAGGATAAACGTATGGTACAAACAGTTGAAGACTTACAAACATAAGTTCTTCAAGCTCGCAAAAAGGATGAAGAAAGAAAAGGCAGAGGCGATAGTATCACCCCTTAGGTCTTAAATCGTGATATTTAGGTTGCCAGTTCCGACCCTCAGTTTCTAGGCGCATGCGGCCTAGTGAAGTAATAATCCATATTCCGTGTTTGCTTCCATTTAATTCTCCTTTTAGGATTAATCTCCTTTCTAGCCCAGCGTACAAAGTTTGGCATTCTGAGGTCGCCACTACGACGTAGCTTGCTTTCTTTAGATTCTTCCGGCAAATCAGGATATATTTCTATAGTTTTCTCGGTTGCCTCCTTGCATCGCGCTTCTCCACCACATTCAGCTAAGACCTTTAAGAGAGCAATCTCTATATTATTCCAATCTGGCATCTTCAACAAATCACCATAATATCAGCTGTGTAAAAGTTTAAATCTTTATATACGAATAAGCAATTAAGGAAGTATGAATGTCTTATGTTAAGCAAAAGAGATGTTATTTCTGAGTGTGGTGCTTAGAAGAAAACACCAGGGCAGTAGTAGAATCAAACGCGACCTCAGACTGGGTCATATGAAAGCAAATAAAAATTCCGAAGAAGACAAATAATCTTAGAATTTCTATGAAAGTGCTGGATAATAGCATGTTCACGAAAATTTTATACCTTTCTCTGTCGAGAGAGTGACAGCTTCTAAAACCCCTTTTGCAGCTTGTATATTCAAAAATAATAAAATGACTTGGTACAAATGCCACACCACCATATGGGACAACGATCTACATAACCTTATTAAATTTTTATAAACCATGAAACAAAGGATGTTTTGTTGTGGGAGTGCTTATGGAAATAACCTCAGATGAAAAAGAGATTGCATCATTCGGTCAACTTAAATTAACTAATAAGCGTCTAATAATGGAACATAAAGGGTTTTGGAAGTGGTGGTAAATTTACTAATTTCGTTAGAAGAGAATTAATAAAGAAAAGGTATGTTTGATAGTGAGATAGTGTTAGAATTTCTATGAAAGTGTTGGATTGTGAAATTTATAAGCCATATAAAAACAAAAAACATGGGTTTGTATTTTAAAATAGGTTGGATCTCACTTATAGGTATAAATAATATTTTCATTGCTGCAATAATGACAGCTAACTTGATAAATTTTAAAAATCACTACACAGTACCTATTTTAGTTACTATATTGATTTTATCCAACTTAAGTGCGATAGGAAATGCACTTAAGGAACTTAGAAATGATAAAAGAATTGGTAAAGGCTTTTGGACATATTTATATGATGTTGCCGTAGGTGGTTTTTTTGGATCAATAGTATTATTAATACCGTTTATATTTTATAATTCTAGTAGCACCGCAGCAATTAACAGTAGTTTTTTCCTAACTTTAGACACGTCTGTTTTAATCGTAGCAACTTTTCTTTTGTTGGGTACGAGTATAATTAATCAGGAGCTTCGGAAGATACAAAGTGACAGATTGCGATATGAAATACATAGTATTTTACCATATATAAAAACTACCATCATAGTGATATTATTAACGTTTTCCAGTATGATTGGGATTGTTATAATGGACTATGCTATTTTTTATATACTAACCATTTATCTCGCAATTTATTTCCTTGTGTCTAATTTTATTATTTTATATATCAATACTAAGGATATTTTAACTAATAAGACTGATTCCGTTAAAATGGAAAATTAAGAAAAATATTAGACAAAAACTAATTTTCCATCTTTCTGGAACGAAAACATGCTTTGGAAAAAGCTCATGTTCCGAATTTATGGAAAACGGGGCTTTCTGGTTAAGCAAGTGGCATTGCGCGGCAAAGGAGTTTGTAAAACATGACCTTTCTCTCGAGAGGGATTTTTTAGCTCATAATTATGAAAGAAAAATCTATGATTTCATTTATATGGAAGCATAAAAATCAGTAGTGAAAAATGCATAAAATGTGGATTTTTGATGCGTTTTGCCGAAAAACATGCCACTTTATTTGCGCTGTAGCGCATTAAATAAAGGCAAACCATGCAATTGTATGCCAAGCAGCTACAAGCAGTTATAAGCGAAATACTGGTCTTTTACATATATTCGCAAAACGTATTAGATATTCTAACAATATATTACCTAATCAGACTGCAGGGTCGATGCGCAAAAGAGCATTAAGAGTAGTGTTGTAATCAGCTTGGTTTTTGACCAACGCCTTAACCCTCTCCAAGCTCGCAGCAGCACCTTCATAACCAAGCGCCTTTATGTGCGTTATTGTCTTGTCAGGCGGCTGCAACAAATCCTTTGCTGCTCTGCGTGGGTCGAAGCCGTTCTGCTCCGTGATTATTGCCGCGACTACCGTCGCGGCGCTAAGCCTTGCGCGTTCGCGCGCTTCGTAGCTATCTAAGCGCGCCCGGTTCTGCTCGAATATAAGATGTGACCTCCTCCCACGACTAAAGTCGTGGGCTTCCCCTGCGTTCATGCAATCACTGCATCTTGCAAAGGATGTGTTTTATCGGTTCTCAGTTCTTCGAGACGGCTTTTCGGTGCCTGCTGCACCGCAGAGGTCTTTTCTCCCTGAGCGTGACTTCCCCTCTGTCCGAGGGTAGCTCTATTGAGTATGTTTATTGATGCGTTTACATCCCTGTCCATTACCAGACCGCAGACAAAGCAGTTGTATACTCTGTCCTTCAGGGTTAGTTTCTCTTTTCCCCTTTTTACATTATGGCAACTGCTGCATTCCTGCGTCGTGTTGTCTGGATTTATCTTCATTACTTTCATACCAGCGCTTTCAGCCTTGTATGAAAGGAAGTCGACGGATCGGCTCCATGCAGCGTTATGTATCGCCTGCGCAAGGTTGTGGTTCTTCACCATGTTCTTTATGTTGAGTTTCTCCACTACGAATGAGGTGTATCCTGAATTTATAAGATGGTCTGCAAGTTTATGCGCAAAGTCGTTTGATTGGTTTGTTACATTTGCCCATTCTTGGGAGAGATGCGCTTTTGCATCCTCCCTTCTTTTCGATTGCTTCTCTGCCTTCTTCCTGCCTTCCCATTTTGTCCTTCTTGCGACTATCCTCTGCCACCTTGCGATTCTCTTTGCCTTCTTCTTGAAGAACTTCGGTTTCTGCATTGTCTTTCCGTCGGAAAGGGCGATGAAGTTGTTCAATCCCAAGTCTATGCCGACTGGATTGGTGTCCTTCATTTCTGAGACTTTTACATCGTTTATTGTGGTAAATATTGCGTAGGAATCTCTTCCTTCTCTCTTTATTGTCATGGTCTTTACTTTTCCCTCTATTGGGCGATGCTGTTCTATTCGCATCGTTCCGATTCGTGAAACTCTAAGTCTGTCTTTTTCTATACTGAATGAACCGTTGTCCTGAGGATATGTTAGTGAATCGTATCTATCCTGTGATTTGAATCTTGGAAAACCAACTTTTATCTTCTTTCCTTTCTTCTTTTCCCTTATCCTCCTGAAGAA
>JAJZZO010000001.1 GCA_021797495.1 Microcaldota archaeon | reverse complement strand
AAACTCGCCCTCATGAAGCTGGAATCCCTAGTAATCGCTTGTCACTATCGAGCGGTGAATACGTCCCTGCTCCTTGCACACACCGCCTACCAAGCCACCCAAGTGAGGTCTTAGTGAGGCAGCGCCGATGGCGTTTTCGAACTAAGGTTTCGCGAGGTGGGCTAAGGTATAACAAGGTATCCGTAGGGGAACCTGCGGATAGATCACCTCGATAATAAAAGTGTGCGGGCCATAGACATCGGTACCTGCATAAATCCTCAAGACTACAATAATTTTTGTTTTTAATTTAATCCAGCGTGAGCGCTGCATGAGAATATGCACTCCGATAAAGTTTTTTATAATTTGCTTCACATAAACAATCCACAAAGGTGTAAGAATGAATTTTTCCAAGCAAACAGACGATTTCCCGGAAACTTTCTATGCATTCATAGAAATACCGCAGGGGAGCAACATCAAGTACGAATTTAAGGAGGACTTAGAAGCAGTAGTAGTTGACAGATTCCTTTTCACGTCGATGAACTATCCGACGAATTATGGATTCGTATTAAACACAAAAGGAAAAGACGGCGACCCGCTCGATGTGCTTGTAATGTCGCAGGTGCCGATATCCAGCGGCATGGTGATAAAAGTGAGGCCCATAGGCATAGCCGTGATGAGCGACGAAGAGGGCTCTGACAACAAGGTAATAGCGGTGCCTGTGGAAAAAGTGGATCCAGCGTACGCATCGTACAAGGATGCTGCGGACATACCCGAGTTCATGAAGAACAAGATAAAGCACTTCTTCGAGCACTACAAGGAGCTTGAGAAAGGCAAGTTCATGAAGTTCGAGAAATTCGAGAGCAAGGAGGAAGCCATGAAGGAACTTAAGGAATCGAAGCTCTGATTCCTGTTCCTTTATAATCTTTTTCTTCCATTTCTCAATATGGTGATAGTGCTTTTCATCTGCAAGGAAAATACATACAGGAGCCAAATAGCCGAGGCGCTTTTCAACAGCGTGGCGAAAAGGAACTTTGCAATAAGCGCATCAGGAGCGGAACCCGCAAAAGAGGTAAGCAAAGATGCAATAGCCCTTCTGAAAGACGCCTATGGCATAGACATGAGCGGACAGAAGCCGAAAATGCTTACGGAAGAAATGCTGCGCAGGGCAACGAGGGTAATAACGATATGCGACCCGAACGACTGCGTGCTTATACCCAAAGAGTACAAAGCAGAGCATTGGGACATACCCAAATTCGAAGGCATGGACGAGGAAGCGAAGTTGAAAAACCTCGAGCTTTTGCACGCCAAGGTAGAGGCATTGGCAAAGGAATTAGAAAACATTGATGAATAAGTCATGTTTTGGAATTCCACTAATTCTTACCGACAGAGAGTCCTTTCGAAACTACTGCTGAAAGCAATGGATTTCGAAGCCCCAATGTATTAAATATATGAGTTTCAACATACCATTATGCAGCCCTATGACGCAGATTTACCAAGCTTAAGCTTAAAGTTTAAGGACGTATTGCGGCTAGAGGCAAAATTATTGGTTGTATTAACGGCAATGATATTTGCAGCATATTACGCGCTATTTAGTTATTTTCATTTCGGTCTTGTGCTTTTTGGAGAGGCTTACTATGTTTATTATATAGTGCTATCGGCAGGTGTGCTCGCGGTTCTGGCGGGCATTTCAATTGCGCTTGGATTGTATGCGAATAAATCAATTAGCACCAGTAAAACAAAAGAGCGCAAGGGAATATATGCAATAATAATAAGCGTAATACCGTCTACGATGTGCTGCACACCTGTAATACCGTCTATAGCAGTTGCGTTTTTCGGCTCGGGAGGTATAGCTCTGGCTTCAGGAGCATTGCAAGGGGTTTTATCGATATTCAGCCCTTTATTTATAATGTTCGCAGCATTGCTGATGGCTTATTCGATACGCACATCGTTTGTGAGAATCAAAAACAATGCATGCAAATGTTAAATGATTAAATGAAAAAGTCAAGAAAAGTAGCATATGCAATAGTGATAGTGGTAATTATTGCCATAGGCGCTTATATACTTAATTCCAACAGCAATTCCAATAGTTCCGCACCTAAAATAGGGTTCAGTGCGCCGAATTATTCATTTATTTACGCTTCTAACGGAACTGTGGCTAATGTCGCCTCACTTAAAGGAAAACCGGTACTGCTATGGTTCGTAGCCACATGGTGTAGCGGCTGCGCAGTAGGCAATGAGGAGCTTAACTACAATATGAGCTTCTTCCAAAAGCACGGGATAAACGTTGTAGAAGTTGAACTTTACAAGGACCTTGGTTATAACGGTGCACCCATATCATCATTCGTTAATGAGTATGCCCCAAATGCAACGAAATATGGCAATTTTTACGATGCGATATCTAGTTATAATTTATCGGTGGCTTATGACAGCAAGGGCTACCTTGACATATATTATCTGATAGGCCCGAACGGAAAGATATTGTACGAAAACGACGGGAGTTTGGCAGCCACATTGCCGCAGCTAAAATACGAGATTAGTTCTCTGGCTAACGAATTATAATAGTGATACGATGGAAAAATTCGGCTATGCAATAATAGGGCAGGGAGCGGCAGCTTTTGCAGCTGCAATAAAGGCTAACGAGATTGGTATTAAAACAGCAATTATAGGAAAGAACGCAACAGAAGGAACAAAACTGGGAGGCACATGTATAAACGTAGGATGCGTTCCGAGCAAGAGAATGATAACGGTTGCGAGGTTCGCCAGAGATTTGAGGCTTAAGCGTTTCAAGGGCTTCGATTATGATGCTGGAAGCTTAGAATATGAGCAGATAGTAAACGAAAAAGACGAACTAGTAAAAACTCTGCAGGAATCCAAATATGAAGATGTAATTGCATCACTGGAGAATGTGGCTTACATAAACGAATTTGGCTCATTCGAGGATAAAAATGTTATAAACGCGGGAGGAAAAAGTATAGAGGCTTCAAAAATACTGATTGCTACAGGAGCACGATCTATGATACCTGAAATAAAAGGCATAGAAAACGTTGACTACCTAGATAACGAAAAAGCGCTTTCCCTTAAAAAGCTTCCAGAAAGCTTAATTGTAGTAGGAGGACGAGCCCTTGGGCTGGAATTTGCACAGATGTTTTCGATGTTCGGAACAAAAGTTATTGTACTGCAAAGGAGTAATACAATATTGCCCAACTGGGAACCTAGTATAGCCAGACATTTGGAAAAATATTTCAGGGATGATGGAATAAAGATAGCCACTGGAGTAGAACTTGAAGCAATAGAAAAAAATAACAATAAGATAACGTTAAATGCTAAGGTTGGAGATAAAAGTGCTGAATTCTCTGCCGAAAAGATACTTTTTGCTACCGGAAGGGCCCCAAACACAGAGAGGCTAAATCTGAAAAATGCTGGTGTAGAAGCTCCCAAAGGATTCATAAAGATAAATAACAGCATGGAGACAAACGTAAAAGGCATATATGCCGCTGGCGATGTGACAGGAAACCCAATGCTAGAAACTTTGGCAGCGAAAGAAGGCAACATAGCCACTCAAAACGCTTTCGGAAAAAGTGAAAAGCGCAGGATAGATATCAATGAGGTACCTTCTGCAGTTTTTACAGAACCAGAAGCGGCAATGGTCGGAAAGACTGAAGAGCAAGTCATAAAAGAACTTAAGACATGCGGGTGCAATGCGCTACCAATAGGACTTGTGGCGAAAGCAAGCATAATATCGGATACGCGCGGAGTAGTAAAAGTAGTGATAAACCCAAAAACGCATGAGATATTAGGCGTGCATATGCTAGGCCATGGAGCTGCTGACCTTATACATGAGGGCGTACTTGCAGTCAAATTCCACATGAAGCTTGAGGACATAATAGACACTGTACATGTATTCCCAACCATGAGTGAAGCGTTTAAGCTTGCATGCCAGTCATTCTTTGTAGATGTTTCTAAGCAAAGCTGCTGCACAGTATGAAACTCATTATAATTTTCACTTCAGTGTAAAATGCATTTAGTTTTTGGCTCAGAAATAAGGTTGTGGTTTTATGGATCAGGATAATGGGAAAATGTTGGCCTTGATAGACGGTTATAAGGATGAAATGGTAGGCACAATGTCAAAGATGGTGGCGATACCGTCCATATCCCCTTTGAGCGATGGGAAAGGTGAAGGCGCCAGAGCCGATTTTTTGGAGGGATTGCTTAAGAGCTGGGGATTTGAGGTAAACAGATTTGAGTATGAAGATGAAACAAAAACAAAAAGGCCAAACCTTATAGTAAAATATGGCGATAACCAGAAGAGGGTGTGGTTCGTTGCGCACATAGATACGGTTGCACCCGGGGATCTGTCGCTATGGAACACAGACCCGTTTAAAACGGAAATAAAGGACGGAAAGATATATGGAAGAGGAACAAACGACAACGGCCAGGATCTCATAGCCTCGATTTATGCGTTGAAAGCGCTCAAGGAATCTGGACTAGAGATGAGGTTTTCGATCGGGATTGCATTGGTGGCTGACGAGGAACTTGGCAGCAAGTACGGAATACAGAAACTTTTGGAGGAGAGCGGGATATTTGGGAATGACGACATGTTCGTTGTGCCTGACTACCTTAGCAAGGATGGTACGATGTTAGAGATAGCTGAGAAGGGCTCGCTGTGGCTTAAGATAAAGGTAAATGGAAAGCAGGTTCACGCAAGCACGCCTGCACTGGGAGTCAATGCGAACAGATACGCATCAAAGCTCATAACTATGATAGACGATATGCTCCATGGGAAATATAATGCCACAGACACAATTTACCAGCCAGAATATTCCACATTCGAGCCCACAAAAAGGGAAAAGAACGTGGACAGCGTAAATATAGTGCCTGGGTCTGATGTGTTTTATTTCGATTGTAGGGTTTTGCCAAAATATAAACTCGATGATGTGTTGAACGACGTAAAAACCGTGTGCGCTTCCGAAGAATTTTCGAAGGTAAAGGTAGATGTAGAGACATTCAGCAGGGAAGACCCGGCGGAACCCACGAAAATGGATTCTGAAGTAGTAAAACTGCTTTTAAGTAGCATAAAGGAGCTTCGCGGGATTGATGCTAAGCCCATGGGAGTTGGAGGAGGTACTTGTGCTGCTTTCTTCAGGCATAAGGGATTCCCTTCAGTGGCATGGGGAACCGAGATGGAAGATATGGCACATCAGCCCAACGAGTACTGTAAGATTGAAGACATAGTAGCCGATACAAAGGTATTCGCCAGAATGTGCCTTTGATTGCAGGTGTTCTGTTCTGAAAAGCAGGATTGATGAGGTCGAAGGAAAACCTGTATATTGTATTCAGAGCACCAGCATTCCCTGTGCTATGCGCTTTGAGCCGCCGCCCTTGAATGCCTTGGCCTTTGCTTTTGCCAAGTGCGCTTTTATGAACTCGCTTGCATCTTTCCCGGAGTCGTTGCCTGCTATGCAAACCGCATTGCCTTCCGCGTTGTAAAGGAAAACAACTTTATCGGGAGATTTCTCAGCTACGTTTGTAGCTATCTGCCTAAGCGTTCCGAAGTCAAACTCCATCTTCATTATTATTTCCTTTTCTTTGGATGCGGAAAGCTTCGAGGCCTCATTGCCTGCGGTATCCGACTTTGCATGCTGAAGTTTCTTTTTGTATAGTTCTAGCTGCTTTGAAAGCTGTTCTGCGGTTTCTATGAGCTTTGAGCCATCGGTGTTCAGTGCGGCTGATGCGCTTATTATCTTTTCTTCCATTGCGCTTGTGTATTTGTATGCTGCCTCCCCTGCAACGTATTCAAGCCTGTCTATGCCGTCGTGTATCCTCTGCGCTGCTATGACTTTTATCATACCTATTATAGACTCGCGACCCATTGCGTGGATGCCGCCGCATGCTTCTGCGTCTATGAGGTTCCCGTTCATGTCGGTTATCTCGACTATGCGTGGTCTGCTTACAGGAACCCCGTGACCCTGATAAATAGAAAAGCCAAACTTTGATTCCGCCTCGCGCCTGTCCATCTCGTGCATTACGACTTTTATACCTTTCTGGAGGTATGAATTTGCAGTCGATTCTATTTCCTTTATTTGCGCGTTGCTGAGTTTCTCGTAGTGCGCTACGTCAATGTGAGCTTTTGCAACGCCCTTGTGCGCGCCCTCCTGCCATGCGTGCTTTCCGAGGACCTGCCTTGCAGCCGCGCTCATCAGATGCGTTGCAGTATGATGGGCGATAAGTTGTAATCTCCTCTTCTCGTCAACTTTGCAATGCACTTTATCTCCCGGCTTAAATGTTGCAGGCTTTTCAAGCGTGTGCAATATTACACCGTTTTCAGATTGGACATCCAGCACTTTTATTCCGTTTATTGTACCGTGGTCGGCTTCCTGGCCGCCGCTTTCAGCGTAGAAAGGGGTCTTGTCCAGTACAACCACGTTTGAGCTGCAAAGAAGAACCTTAGAATCTGATTCCAACGCGAAATCGTAGAAAAGCTTTGACGTAGGTTTTATGCCCGAGGTGTCGATTTTTGCGTGCGCCTTTTTCTTCTCTTTTTCTGTGAAATCCCCTTTTATTATGCTCAAATAGGAGCTATCAGGAAGCTCAAGGGCTATCCCTTTTGTTGCCGCGACGCCGTTTATCAGGTCCGGAGTTATTCCGTTGCTTTCGTACAACACGCGCATGCGCTCCGGGGTTATCTTTTCGTGCCTTTCTATTATGCCGTTTATAGTCTTTACCGCAGATGCCCTTGTGTTTTCATAGCGTTTCCTTTCAACTTCGATTATCATATCCATTTCGCTTATGCTGCTGCTTAGCTCAGGATACATGTGCTTCATGGATTCGGCTATTATCGACATTAATTCATGCATATCGAAGTTGATTTTATATCTGTTTTGGAAATCGAAAATTCTCCTCAGCAGTATCCTTAGGTTATAGCCGCCTCCCACATTGCTCGGCAGCGCACCATCGGTTATTGCAAATAACAACGTTTTTACGTGGTCAGCTATTGCATACGAAGCCTGCATTGGCCTTATTATTTCATTGTAGTCCTTTTGGCTTATCCCTGCGGTTTCGACAGCCTTTAGCTCTACATCCCCGAATGACTTTGTTTCGCTTAAGTCTACCATACCGAACTGGCTGGCGACCTTGGAGTATAGCGCTATATTTGGTTTAATTCCAGCCTTTTTATGTATATACGCGAGAGCGTCCTTGAATACAGGATCATATGCTGTTTGAGCGCCGCTCTTAAACCATACAAGCCTTTCGAGACCCCAGCCGACATCGACTACCTTCCCCTTAAGCTCTTTAGTTGCGCCGTTGGAATATTCAAACTGCGTAAATACGTTGTTGACCATTTCAAGACCGCCTGAAAATGCTTCTAAACTTGGGCCGAATTCCGAGAAATCGCCCATGGCCCAAACATCTTCTACATACGTAATACTCTCTTTTTTTACGCCTACAATCTTTCTAAGCGCATTATAGTTAAGTTCTATGGTCCTGTCCCTCCAATAGCCCTCTTTCGGATAGTTGAATGCCGTCTGTCCTACCATTACAAAAGAGGTGAAATGCCTCCCGGTCACCCCGGTATTTGGTATATCGTTGAACCTTAAGCACATCTGCGGCACCAACAGCGGGTTGGCATTGTACTCAAAGCTCATGGTTCCATTTTCTATCCTCTGAAAATCCTGTATGCTCGCTATCGTGAAATAAAGATCCTGGCGCCACCTGCTGACTACAGGATACCTTTCGATTACTGTATGGCCGTTATCCTCAAAAAATTTTGAAAACTTTGACCAGAAACCTTCAAGCGATATGTCTTCCGCCGTTTTTTTCATGAAGCTGTAGCCTTCGTGCTCCGAATCGCCACAGTAAGCTCTTGATTCGTCTGCAGTCCAGAAAAATTTCCCGCAGCCACTGCATTGTTTGCGGACAAAACCCTCGCTCTCGAAAAGTTTAGTATTGTAATAGAGATTCGGTTTTTCGGAAAACTCCTTTCTTAGGGATTCTTTGTTAGTGACACCTCTCCCAACTGAAGGTTGGGAGCTTCTCTTTTCATACATGGACTGCACCAGAAAAGATATTTTTTACAGTTCTCAGTTCGTCGACTCGACTTTTCAGTGCATGTTGCACTGCAGAGGTCGTATCTCCCTGAGCGTGACTTCGGGAGTGCCCCTCCCTAGCTCTATTGGGTATGTTTATTGATGTGTTTATGTCTCTATCCGTTACCAGACCGCAGACAAAGCAGTTGTATACTCTGTCCTTCAGAGTCGGTTTCTCTTTCCCTCTTTTTACGTTATGACAACTGCTGCATTCCTGCGTAGTGTCTATTGGATCCACCTTTACCATTCTCATACCAGCACTTTCAGCCTTGTATAAGAGGAAATCTATGAATTTTCTCCACGAAGCGTTATATATCGATTGTGCAAGATTATGGTTCTTTACCATGTTGTTTATTTCGAGTCTCTCTACCGCGAATGAGGTATATCCTGAATTTATGAGCCAGTCTGCAAGTTTGTGCGCAAAGTCGTTTGATTGGTTTGTTACATTTGCCCATTCTTGGGAGAGATGCGCTTTTGCATCTTCCCTCCTCTTTGATTGCTTCTCTGCCTTCTTCCTTCCCTGCCATTTTGTCCTCCTTGCGACTATCCTCTGCCACCTCGCAATCCTCTTTGCCTTCTTCTTGAAGAACTTTGGTTTCTGTATTGTCTTCCCGTCGGAGAGGGCGATGAAGTTGTTCAGCCCCAGGTCTATGCCGATTGGGTTGGTGTCTTTTATCTCAGGAGGGGTAGCCTCCTTTGTTGTCATGAATATCGCATAATAGTTTCCTGCCTCCTTCTTTATGGTTAGTGTCTTTATAGTTCCTTCGATATTCCTGTGCTGAATTATCTTCATAGTTCCTATCTTTGAAATCCTCAATCTGTCTTTCTCTATTGAGAACGAGCTGTTGTTCTCTATGTGCATTATTGACTTGTATTTGTCCCTTGACTTGAATCGTGGGAAGCCAGCCTTCATTTTCTTTCCGTTGTGTTTCTCTTTCACTCTTCTGAAGAAATTCTGGTATGTTCTCAACATCCTGTTTCGTATGTCTACACGAACATGCGAATACAATTCATAATACCGTTTATCCTCATTGAGTATCTCATTCATGAACAGATTTATTGTCCTTTGGGATATTTTTGATTCTGGGTCCCTTTTATGTGCCTCTATCGTCTTTTCGAGGAGTTTGTTGTAGAGTTGCTGAGAGAGAATGAGCGCATTGTCTATCGCATCCTGCCTCTTTTTGTCTGGAGATAGCCTGAACTTGTATGCCCTTACGCAGTCCATACTTTTTATATTGCATTCCATGTTTATATACCTTCCTCCACGCCCTTACTCCTATCTGAAGGATAGGAGTTTGCGGGCTTCTGAACTCTTATCATTGCAACCACTCAAAGTTTTCTCTGCGGCGACCACACCTTGCATTCCTTTCCGAAAAACATGCAGTATTCGCATTTCCATTTTTCCTCGTAAGGCACTGGCAGGGCTTCCCTCTCCCCGTTCCAATATTTCAAGGCAAAACTTATTGTTCCGTCTAACTCCTCATCACTCGCCTTGAACTTGTAGTTGTCTATCCTTTTTCCGGTATACTGGTTTATGTACCTTATGACCATTGTGTCGCTGAGGCGTCCTATGCTCCTGTACTCCCTGAAGAATTTCAGCGTTATTTCAGGCAGTGTTTGTATGCCTTTTTCCACCCCGAGTGCGTCAAGCTGCCTTTCAAATTCCTTTGTGACGCTTAGCCTGTTGATGCCGTACTCCCTGGAGAAAAGATCCTCATTGTATATTCCAGATATCATATCGCGTAGAAGTTTCTTGTATAATATAACTTGCGCCCTGTGGGATTTTGTCTGCGCTGCCGACGGCATTTTGTCAGATGCCCTAGTCTTGTCCTCAACTATTACAACATTACCGTTGGACACCAGTAATTCGTCCATCTTTCCGACAACCCTGAACTTTCCGAGGTTGCCATAAAGCAGCAGTTCCCTTGATTTCTTGTTTTTCTTCAGGGTTTCGAGGGCCTTGTAGGTTGTGTACAGACTTTTGTACATGAAGTCCGCATAGCTTTTCGTTTGCAGTACTATTGGGATATTGGTCTCGTTTTCGAGTTCCTCATGTATCTCCTTGCCTTTTAGTATCTCCTTGGTAATCTCGGGTCCTTTCAAGTAATTGAGCTCCATCTGCTTCTCGCACCAGTACTGCGCCGCTATGTCTGTCGCGCGAATGCTTTTCTTGCCCAATCTTTGCAAAGCGTCCAATATATCAGCCCGCCTACCTATCGTCATAGCCTTAGCTCAGCGATTACCTCATTCATCATATGCTATGAATTGCATTATAGGTTATAAATAGGTTTTGTGGTATATTCAGGCCTTTTTGCGCATAATCTTTGACATTGCAAACCTGTATACCACATATAGCGCTATTGCAAAGACACCTATGGCGGTTAGTGTTACTACTGCATTGTTTGTAGTTAGCGCCTTCATTCCGAATACTATGAGCACAATATCATAAATCCCTGTTCCCAGTATGGAGTAGGCATAAAACTTTTTCTGGGGCATTTTTGCGAAACCCGCGGGGAGGCTCATTATTGTCCTGAATACAGGTATAAATCTGGTGAAGAATACCGAAGCGACGCCGTTCTCGTCAAACCACTTGTCGAACGCGTCGAGCTGTTCCTGCTTAATGCGGAAAACCTTCAAGTGCTTGTACACCACGTCTTTGCCAAGGAAATAGCCTATGTAATAGTCTATTGCAAGGCCGCCTATGCTGCCGAGCAATGCTGCTAGATAAGCAGGTACGAATGACAGCGTATGCTGCGCTACCAGAACCCCGGCGAGCGGCAGCACCACCTCGCTTGGCACCGGAAGCGAAGAGCCTTCCAGCAGCATCAAGCCGAATATGGCAAAATAACCATATTCAACCATCAATGCATTTATCGTGCCGTAGGCGTTAGTTAATATTGAAAGTATTGCTAATTCGAAAAACATAATTTATCAGTTGGATTGTTTACAGATTAAGTTTTGCTGAAAGCACTTTTTATAGCTTATGCTGCAGGGCACAGTATTGGGTGGATCCGTGTAACTTTGAAGACTGCATACTGGTTTGTATAGTTTGCCGAGTTCAGGTATGCGACATAACCGCTGCAGAAAAAACTTGCTTCTTGACCATAATGGAGCACCTCTTTGTAAGGCTTTATGCTTTTATTTATGCTAATCAGGTATGGATAAACAAACCCTGTTACTGTTGCGTTATTATTTACATGGGAAAGCACAAAATTCAACAGCCTTGAGCCATCATAGCATTTTACATAAGAACTTTCGTTTACGACAACAGGTAAATTTACACTACAGCTTGTGCTTGTTGAATTGCTTGACTGAGGTTCTGGAATTACGTTTATGGTTATGTTTGTTGTAGAATTTGCCGGTCCAGTATGCACAGTATAGGTCCTGAAAAGCTTGAGTATGAACATAGGGCACAGAAGGCCTGGAAAACAGTACGGTGATTCTGAGCCGTTGATAGTTATTGTATAATTTGAATCCGGAACCAAACCAGAAAAGAATATGCTTGAAGAATTATCTGGAACTATTACTGTGCTATTTGGTTTCGTTGTTGAATTTAGAGTTATAGGTCCAGAAACTGCGTATTCACCGTTTACACCGGTAGCGGTAAGATTATAGATACGTGGGCCGAGCCTGAAATAGCCCGATTCTTCAGTCGATGGGCCGAAAAAGGTTAGCCTGAATTCTTCCACAACATATTCAGGGGCGGTTATCTTAACATACAATGAGGCAGAACCAACGGCTTTTGTGATTGTTGTGGTAGTCGTGACAGTAGAATGCTGGGATTGGTAAAAACCAATTGATAAAACGGCCAACGCCATAGCCAATAGTATTATCACTGCTATAAACAAGTATGAAGAATCATTGTTTACGTTTTTCCCCATACATATAGCCCGTGCCGCAGCGCAATATTTATTATTGCGGGCATATATAAATAAACCAACATTAGAGTAAGGTTTTGCAATGCACATAGTGAAGTTTTACCATGGTGAGGGCGTCATTAGGCTCAAACTGGACACGCTCGAAGACCTTTGGACTGTGCAGCGCATAGTGTTCCCCAACGACCTGGTAAAATCCAAGAGCCTGAGAAAGTTCAAGGCGAGCGAAAGCGATATCGGAGAATTAAAAGAGGTGGTGATAACGCTTCGTGTTGAAAAGACAGAGCTTGACAAGAATGCCCTGAGGCTTAGGATAATGGGAAAAATTGTGGAAGGAAAACCGGAGCAGTATATACGCCTTAACAGTTACCATACGCTCAACATAGCTCCTTCCGATACGCTAGATATAATAAAACAGTCATGGCCTGACTACCTGTTGGAAGTGGTAAAGAACGCCGTCGGGGACACAAAAAAGCCGAAGCTCGGGATAATTGTTGTGGATGACGAAAAGGCGCTCCCAGCATATCTTTTGGGCTACGGGATAGAATTTAGGAACGAGATTTACAGCAACCTGAGCAAAAGAATGACGCAAAAGGATTTTCAGGAGCAGCAGAAGAAATTTTACGAGAACATTGTCAAAACCGTAAAAAGCATGGATGTAGATACCGTTATAGTCGCTGGGCCTGGCTTCACGAAAGATGATATAAGAACTTATATAGAGTCCAAGCAGGAGAAGATCGAGAAGCGCATAATTTATCAGCAGGCGAGCAACACGGAACGCTCAGGGACATACGAGATAATACGCAGCCCTGAAGTGGAAAATCTTCTCCGCAGCGAGCACATAAGGAAAGAATTCGCGATAATGGAAGAATTCCTTAAGGGGCTTTCTTCAGGCATATCGAAGTACGGAATAGAAAATGTCAAGGAAGCAGTAGAAGATTATAGGGTTAGCATCATAATAGTGAACGATTCTGTGTTGGGCGATCCCGCAGTTCAGGAGCTGCTTGCAAAGGCTGAATCTATGCACCTAAAAATAGAAATTTTTAATTCTACGGACGAAGTTGGAACGCAACTTGCCTCGTTCAAGAATGTTGCTTCAATATCATGATACTGGTGAATCTTCAGCTTCCTTTATAGCGCTGTATTCCGAACCTCTGTAGAATTCGTTCAGTATCCAGTATATTCCGTGCAGTTGCCAATCAACACGCGATAACTTGATGATACTTTTGCCAGTAACTTTAGATAGCCATAGGGTTGAGCTAATCCTAATCTGATTATCAAGAAAAAGCGATTTCGGAGGGTTGTCCATCTCCCATACATTGAAATCTTTAACTATATCAGAGAGTGCCAGCCACGTAAGAACCTTTTTCACGTCCTCTTGTTTTATTACTGGTTTCATGGCTACTGGGTTGCTGTTATAAAAA
Source organism: Microcaldota archaeon (assembly GCA_021797495.1). Taxonomy (GTDB): domain Archaea; phylum Micrarchaeota; class Micrarchaeia; order Micrarchaeales; family Micrarchaeaceae; genus Micrarchaeum_A. Next base: position 66,863 of record JAJZZO010000001.1, on the reverse strand, counting down.
TCTATTATCTTTGCAAAGCCCAGTTCCTCAAAATCCCGATAAGAGACTTGCTTTAGCGAATCTTTGGTTGTAGCAACAAACTTTATGGCTGCACGTCGTTTGTTTACGTTTTGTACGAATGGGTCGTCAAGATATTCCTCGGCGAGCGCTTTTATTGACTGCTTGTCGATTTTATTTGCCCGCGAGAATATTATTGCGTCGAATGGATTTTTATAGAAGGACAGTACGAAACTTATGCTTGATTCGGAAAAGTCGGATTCTTTTACGATACCGTTTTTGTTTGCTACGAGCCACCTTGTTGCCTCGTCAGCGGTCTCCTTGTTTTTGGAAATGATATTTTTCGGTAACGGTATGTCCCATACATTCACATTCAATTCTGGGTAAGCCTCTTTCAATGCATTGAAAACAGCGGGAAATGAACCTTTTTTCGTTGTATAAATTTTAAGAACTTCAAAAAGCCCCATATTAAAGAAATCCTCATTTTTGAGATACAACGGGGATTTGCCTAAAATATCTACCATCTTTCTTACTGCTTTTATCCTGTCTTCCTTATTGTTCCATTTAGTATTAGATTTTAGAGTGCCGTTTTTATCCCTTATTATGTAACCCTGCTCTTGCATCCATGAAATGAACTCCCTCTTTGGCGTCTTTTCGTCCTTGCGTGCAAGGGACTTTATTTCCGTTCCATCGTTTGGGGAAAACGCCGATTCCTTGTTTGCTTCCATACAATCCAAGCACTTGTTTCCAGCTCCAGATATTTATTACTTGGGTTTTTCACTGTTTAGGTATCGTCGTTGCTGTACATAAGGTTTAAATATTGTTACCTTGTTTTAAACATAACACAATATGTGCTTTAGTAAAAAGCGGCAAATGGAACTGGTGTGAAATAATGCAATTCGCAGGGCTGTGGAGAAGATATGTCTCATCCTTTATAGGCAGCGACTGCATTGCAAATAATTCAATGATTAAGTACACACCATTGAACCATTTGGCTGCGTAAACTCCCTTTAAAAAATTTTTGAGGTGTTTATGTGGGCCAAATGGTAGTTAGTTTAGAGAAGGGTTTGTTAAGACTTACGGAGCGTGAGCAGTTGGTAATACTGGAGATAGGTCTTGATTCCATAGACAGCGCAAGCAGTTTCGTTGGGTATATAAGCGATACTTACAACATATCAAAAAGCTCTGTGTGGTACCTGCTCAACAGGCTCAAGGAGAAAGAGCTCCTTGATTTTGCGAGCAAGGACGAGCACGGTAAGCCATTAAAGCTTACAGGCGTTGGTGCGGAGGTCTTTGGGCATGTCGACAACGGCAAGAAGGAGCTTATGGCCAGATACGAGAGCGTATCCCTGATGTACAACGCCAAAAACGAGAGTTTTGGAGCTTACAGGTTTTAAGCCTTGGGTGGAAAATAGCCCGGCGGGTCTTCCGCCGGGTTTCTTATTTTTATTTTGAGACCCTGCCTAACGATATGGCTACGCCTTCTGCTTTTAGAAGTTCGGCTTTGCGCTTTGAAGATTTCCCGGAGTATTTCCCCAATGAGCCGGAGCTCTTTATTACCCTGTGGCAAGGGATTGTAATCGGAAAAGGGTTTTTCCTGAGTACGGTGCCGACAGCCCTGTACGCGTGCGGAAACCCTGCAGCCATGGCTATCTGCTTATAGGTGCGGACTTGGCCCTTAGGTATCTTTGACGTAGCCTCAAGGACTTTTATCTGGAAATTAGTCATGCCTTTTTGGATAAGCTTGCGCCTTATTGCGGAATCCATGATAATTTTACGCATGCAATCAATATAATGTTATTAGTTTTTCATTAATAATAAGATTGGGTGTTGATAATGGAAACAGGCAACCTCAGCGTATGGCTTGATGGAAAGATGATGAATTATAACGAAGCAAAGGTCCCGATACTCACGCATTCTCTGCAGTACGGCAGCGGCATTTTTGAGGGGATACGGGCTTACAAGACGAATTCGGGCGTTGCCGTATTCAGGCTCAAAGATCATGTAAAGCGCTTCTTTGAAACAGCCAAAATATATTCGATGAAGCTCGGGTTTTCAGCGGAAGAACTGGAAAAGGCAATAGTTGAAGTGGTAAGGACAAACAAGCTGGAATCATGCTACATAAGGCCTTTTGCCTTCTATAGCGACGATGGGATAGGAATGAACACAGCAGGAAAGCACGTGAGCGTGTTCATTGCCGCAGTGCCTTTCGGTGCCTATTTTGGAGGCGGGATTGAGAAGGGCATAAGGTGTAAGACATCTTCCTGGCGCAGGATAAATTCCGACATATTGCCCATAAGGGCTAAAGCCAGCGGCAACTACCTGAACTCGATAATAGCAGGGAACGAAGCGCATGCCGCAGGGTTTGACGAGGCGATATTGCTGTCGCACAACGGGTATATAGCGGAGGGACCTGGAGAAAACATATTTGTGGTGAGAAACGGGAGGCTTCTGACCCCTGGAGGAGAATCAGACATACTTTTTGGGATAACAAGGGACAGCCTGATAAAAATAGCTAGAAAAGAGGGCATGGAAGTCGTTGAGACAAGCCTGCATAGGGAAGAGCTCTACATAGCGGACGAGGTGTTTTTCTCCGGCACTGCGGCAGAAATAACCCCGATAACAAATATCGACGGCACCATTATAGCAGACGGCGCGCCAGGGCCGATTACAAAGAGGCTGGCTACAAGATACAGGGACATAATAAGCGGAAACGACAGCGAATATATGGATTGGCTTACGAGCATATAACCCCTTTGCCTTCTGCGACCGCGTAGAAAATCAAAGCAGCTTAAGCTGTCTGGTGAATATGTCTATCTCCTCGCTTTTCCATGGCCCTATGCCTAGCGCGGTTTTGCTCCCAGGAGGTATTTCCGTAAGGCCGGCATCCGTCACCAGTGCACATGGGACCTTCTTGAATTTGAAAGCGTTGTATAGTTTTACCAGTGAGTCCTCATCGCTCACTTTTAAGACTATCTTCTTTTCCCCGGTATCGAGCCATTCCCTAGCCACTTGCTTATCCTGCCTCTCTGCTTCAAAATAGCTCATCAAAGACGCATGGGCTGCCTGTGCCGCAATCTTGCCCTTACTCATTTCGAGATTGGATCTTATTATTATAGCCTGTTTTATTTCTCCCAGATAAACACCAATCAAGCAACGCCGGTTTATTAATTTATAAACCTTGAATTTATAAGGGTTTTCTACTAAAAAGGTATGCAATTACTTGAGTGTTACCATGTACTCGCTGCTCTATGCGATTTATGCGATAATAATATATCCCATAATTTACATTTTTCCTGCTTACGCCGCAAACGGCGCTCCAGTGCTTTTCGGCGGAGGTACGCCGCTTGACCGCGGCAGAAAATTGAGAGGCAGAAGGATATTTGGAAACCATAAGACGGTGCGCGGTACTGTGTCTAGCCTTATTGCAGGCATTGCGGTTGGAGTGATAGAATACCCATTTTTCCACTACATGATTTTTGCTGCCGTGCTTCTTACAATAGGCGCTAACGTAGGGGACCTTTTCGGCAGTTTCGTGAAAAGGCAGCTAGGAGTAAAATCCGGAAAGAGTTTCCCAATAATGGACCAGTACGGGTTTTTCGTATTCGCACTGGCTTTTGTTTTCGTTTTTTACAGGGTAGGAATCCCGAATGTTTATGGCTTGATATTCATAACAATACTCACTGGCGCAATGCACCTTTTGACAAACATTGGTGCGTACAGGCTAAAGCTCAAGGAGGTTCCGTGGTAGAAGAAACTGCAAAAGAGTTTAAAGCTTAATAAATATAAGAATTAATGCATGGTGTGAATATGTACGGCCCGCATGACTTCACGGGAAATGGCCCTGCACAGGTATTTTAGATGCCAAGAACCAAGAGCGACGAAATAAAAAGCGAAAGGGTTCGCAAGATACTAAAGCAGTCCAAGCACGCGCCCATATGGTATTACAAGATAAAGGATTTGCTTTTGAATATAAGGTCCAACAAGAATTTCCTTGATGCCATTTTGGTGGTAGCCGCTTTTTTATCTGTAGTTTTCGCGTTTCCCTTTTATCCGTATGTCTTGATACTGCTCATACTGATAGGCTTGTTTGCGGCTACTGAATTCCACCCATTTTTAGGGTTCATACTGTTAATGCTCCTGATGCTGCCAATTCTTATGTATCAGACCCCCGCTTTAGCGTGGATATTCCTGTTTATATTCAGTTTTTCGCTTATATACGGCTACCTGCATTACAGGACCATACTTTTTGCATACATATTGATAGCTTCAGCTTTTTCAGTCTTGGGGGCGATAATAGCAATACCTGTTGTAATATTTGCTATATTAACCGTAGGATTCAAGCGTGCAACAGTTATGTTACTTCTTGTAGTTTTTGGGATAATTGCGCTTTCTGGAGTCATGGGGATTAGCGCCAGTGCCCTTGTTCCTTACAACGGCTATTTGGTACACCAATCTTTCACAACAACAGCCTTCGGAGGCGAATTGAATTACACTTATGAACACTTACAGATAATTAATGTGTTCAATTTCCCAAAGAACGCAATTCTAGCTCTGCAAACATTCGGATCACATAATGCCATAAGCAGCATAGACCTTACCTTTGCCATGATGGCCAGTTCGCTTGCCCAAGAGTCGGCTTACCTTCTTGTGATACCTGTTTACGTACTTGCTGCTTTCATTGTGGAAAGGTTCGCGATAAACAGTAGGTCGAAAATGAGAGGAAGCAGAGCCGCCATATTCGGAATAATCATACCAGTAGGGTATGTATTAACCGCATATATACAACCAATAAGCCTTGATTATGTCTATCCGTTCCTGAGCTTTGCCGTAGCTCCGATAGCGCTCGGTTTCATGGAGCTTTACAATATAAAAGTAGTAAAGGCATTGGATGTAAAGAAGCAGGACACGCGCATGAAATTTGGGGAGGCGTTTGAAGATTTGCAGCAGGGCAATGTGACAGAGACGTTCGATGACATAGGGAACTACGAGAATACAAAATCCGAGCTAAAAGAAGCAATAATAGCGCCTCTTGAACAAAAAGGCATATCAAGAGCTTATAATATAAAGCCATTAAAGGGGATAATATTTTTCGGACCGCCGGGAACCGGAAAAACAATGATGATGCGAGCTCTAGCGAATGAGATACACGCGAACTTTTTCTATGTGAAAGGAACAAACATAATATCTTCGTACACAGGGGAATCAGAGAAGATACTGAGCAATGTATTCAGCGTTGCAAACAAGAACACTCCTTGCGTGCTGTTCATAGACGAAATAGACTCCATAGCCACAGGCAGGGATTCCGAAACCGATGAGGTACATAAGCACATACTCTCCCAACTCCTACAGGAGCTTGACGGTTTCCAGAAACTGGAACACGTGATCGTCGTTGGCGCGACGAACACACCAGACAAACTAGATCCGGCCTTGATGCGACCCGGAAGAATAGACAGGGCGATATATATGCAACTGCCAGACTTCAATGGCAGGAAGAAAATATTCGAAATTTATCTTAAAAAACTGCCGATTTCTGGAGACATGGATTTAGACACGTTGGCTGAAAAAACGCCACGATATAGCGGAGCAGACATAAAGGCAGTATGCCAAAGCGTAGCGCAAATGGTTGCCCAGGAAGCTGCCAACGAACACAAGATACTTGAAATAACCATGGATGACATATTGAGCGTTATAAAATCTACAAAACCCTCTACGACACTAGCCCAGATAGAAAGATACAATACTTTCAAGGTGGATTTCGAACGACGCATGGGAAATGACACGACATCGAAAAACGACGATGAACTAAGCCTTGATAAGGTTATTGGTTTGGAAACGGCGAAAAAGGCCATAGTAGAAGCCATACAGATACCTTTGATGCATCCTGACTTGCTGGAAAAATATGACATAAAAACCATAAATGGAATGTTGCTTTTCGGACCGCCGGGAACCGGAAAAACAATGCTGATGCGCGCTGTTGCAAACGAACTTAAAGGAGTAACCATGCTTGAAATAGACGCACCGACGCTGCAAAATGAAGGAATAGAAAATGCGAATACAAAACTGAAGTCCATATTTTACAGGGCAATAGAAAACAAGCCCGCCATAATATTTATAGACGAGATAGACGGGATAATAATAAACAGGCAAAACGCCAGTGAGATAAGCGCACAGATCACCACAGAAATGCTCAAAGACATGGACGGCCTCAAACAAATGAACAATGTCATAGTTGTAGGCGCAACAAACAGGCCGGACATCCTTGATCCTGCAATATTGAGGCCCGGAAGATTCGATAAACTAATATTCATAAAACCTCCGGACGAAGATGCGCGCGCGAAGATATTTGAAGAATATCTTGAAAAAGCGCCGAAGGACAGCAGTATAGACTTCAGGCTTTTGGCGGAAATGACAAAGAATTATACGGGCGCCGACATCGCAAGCATATGCAGGGAGGCAAAGACAAGGGCGATGCAACGCACGTTAAAAAGCGGTCGCGAGTCCGTGATAACGACAGATGATTTGCAGAATATAATAAAGACAACGAAACCGTCGGCTCCTGATGTAGTTATGAGCCAGTACTTATCTTTCTACGCGAAATATGGTCAAAGGTAATTATAATTCAAAGGACAAGCAGCCTTGATAATTCGTCGGCGCGCATCTCAATGATGCCGCTTCTATCTATTGCCTTGCAGAATTCCAGCTTCACTTTTAGATTAAGCGGCAGCGATGCAGCAACCAATGCAGATTGGCCCCAACACGCCACATTTAGCGTCGTCTTGCCGTCACTTAATACAATCTTGACTGCCGGGATTGACGAGCCATTGGCTCTGCTTACATGCCTTATGGAATCTACCTCGATAACGTTGCCGACCACGTCTACGGCATTCATATTACTCTTTATCCTGGAGAAATCGTTTATGCCGCTGTGCGACTGTGCCAGTTTGTCTATGGACGTTGCTGGAGTGGATTTAAACGAAGCAGTTTTGATGTCTATGATTAAGGATTTGAAAAGAATCGTATCACCCCTTTCTATCTTCAATGAATCCAGCATATCAGATGTTTTTTTGTTTAGGGAAATATTCACAGTTGATCCCTCCGAGCCCAAGACAACCGTTCTGGAAAAGGTTTCGCTTTCGCCGAAGTTTTTCGTCGATGGATTGAACACACGGTACACTTCATCCTGCAGGTCTATTTTTTCTTTTGCCAAACCGCTTAGTATGCCTTTCGCGTCATTGGAGAGCAACCTTGAAACATATTCAGCAGACAACGGCATTTTTGGCATCGCCTCTAAACGCGATTCTGAATAAAGAGCAAGCGCTTGCTCTTTGGTGAGAAGGCCGTCGAAGCCATCTATTATCTCTTTCGGATTCTTCATCATGTTTGCACCTTGGCTAGCTTCGTAGTTCCAGCGAACCTACAAATTCTGAATAATGCATTGGATTACCAACCACGTTTTTTAGGACGCTGTCGTCCCTATAAAAATCGTATTCGAGCATCTTGATCTGTTCAGAAGTTATTGCGCCTGCGCGTTCAAGAATTGGTGCCAACATCTTGAAAATTTTTATCGGGGCTTGTCTTATTTTCTTCTTGCCGAATTTTTTACCGAACATATTGAACATGTCTCCGAACCTTAGTTTTTCATCGCTGCAGATATTGAAAGCACCATCCTTGTGCATCTCCTCCTTTATGACTTTTACCGCATCCCCGACATATACAGGATACATTAAACCTGACTTAGGGAAAACTGGTATGCGCCTCTTTAGCAGTTCGTAAAATTGCATAGTAAGGAAATCGTATTTGCCATACAGTATAGAAGGCCTTATTATCGTGTGTTTGCTATATCTATTAAGTATCTTTTCGGCTTCGTACTTCGCAATAAAATAAGCAGTTGTACCGTTCTCGGCATTTATAGCAGATACGTATACCACTCTTGGATCTGTGCCTGTGGCGTTTATCGCATCGATTATGTTTTGCATGCCTTTAACATTGACATCGTAATGTTTCTGCTCTTTCTCGTTTATTAGGCCAACGAAATCAAACACATAGTCGTAGCCGCGACCCATCACCCTCTCCATATCGGCTTTTGATGTGATATCGCCTTCTATCCAATCCTTGCCTTGTATGTTTGTACCGCCGTGCTTGAACCTTGACATTACTTCGACAGAATATTCATTAGAAAGGGCATTGTATACGTTGCTGCCCAAAAAACCATAGCCACCGATAAGTAATATCTTCCTCATGAATAAGACGCTTTCCAGTAATATTCCTTTAATGAGTATTGTAAAAAATAAGTATTAAGGCTTTTATATATTTCAGGGTAAAATATTCTGTCTTTTTGGGCTCGTAACTCAGTTTGGCCAGAGTGGGAGGCTTTTAACCTCTAAGTCGAGGGTCCAAATCCCTCCGAGCCCGCCATTTTTGCAGATAACGTTAGCGTTTACGATATCCGTAAATAGTTTAACCGTAAAATAGCTTGTGATTTTATGGCAGAAGTTCAGGAAAAAAATTTTGAATTTAAAGACACCGCGCTTGTTGTTATAGATTTGCAGAAAGGAATAGCTGCCCAGGGAAGGAAAACGGAACCGCATTCAGTTTCTGAAGTGATATCAAATACTGCAAAACTCGCAGAAAAATTCAGGGAAGCTAGTGCACCTGTTTGTTTGGTGCATGTTTCGTCTATAGACGGCAAGGACATGCTCAACCCAATAGTCGACAATGCACCGCAGTGGGGCGGAGAAAGAAGCAGCGATTGGGACGAATTTGTCCCTGAATTAGCTATGCGTAAGGACGACATAATAATAACAAAAAGGCATTGGGGAGCTTTTCACGGAACCGAACTGGATCTGCAGCTGCGCAGGAGGAAAGTAAAAAACATAGTACTTTGCGGAATATCAACCAACATAGGTGTTGAGTCAACAGCAAGAGAGGCTTATCAGAACGGCTACAACCAGATATTCGTTGAGGATGCAATGAGCGCCATGACAAAAGAGGAGCATGAATCAAGCGTGAAAAATATATTCCCGATGATAGGACTGGTAAGAAAAACAAGCGAAACGCTTGAAATGCTTCACTAATGAGCGATAGATTTAGACACTTGCGGTTTTGGTTATGACGAATTACCCTGCAACAATATATCTGCTGAAATACTTTTTTCTTTGGCTGCACTTGTTCAGCGCAATACTTTTCATAGGAGGTTCGTTTTTTATGTGGCTGGTATTGGTTCCCGCCACGAAGGAAGCCATTGGAAACGAGGCCGAAAGAACCGCCTTGGTTGCAAGGATTTCAAAACGATTTGCAAGGCTCACATGGATGTTGTTGGTTACTTTGATAATAACAGGAGCGATAAACGCAACTTGGTATGTTGCACCGGGTACGGCTGGCGGCAGCGCTAGGCTTTACCTTACATACGCGATGATTGCACTTACTATCGCTTTGATAACGATGCTCTATGGACCGGGAAGGCATTATGGGAGGCAGATAGCGAAATTGGCTAAAGAAAAAGACATCAACGGTTTGAAAAAGGTTAGGAGAAAAAGCAATATCGTTTCTTACACAAATCTCACGATAATGGTGGCAATAACAGTAATTGCTGTGATAATGTAGCTGTGGTTTCCATGAACTTCGACAATAAGCCCGTGCTGGTTTTCTGGGAGCTTACAAAGGCATGCGGGCTTAGCTGCATACACTGCAGGGCGGAAGCCATGACAAAGCCGCGTGGGGGCGAGCTCAGTACTACTGAGGGATTTAGGTTGATAAAGCAAGTAGCAGGATTTGGAAAGCCAGCTCCAGTATTGATTATGACAGGCGGAGATCCGTTGATGCGAACGGATTTGGAAGAACTCGTAGCTTATGCGCGTTCCGAGGGAGTGTCTGTTGCAATATCGCCTGCAGTTTCGGAAAACCTAACAAGAGAAAAACTGCGCACGTTGAAGGCACTTGGGGTCTCTTCTATTTCGATAAGCTTGGATAGCCCGAGCGCAGAAGTCCATGACAGGATAAGACAGATAAAAGGCACGTATGATAAGACCCTAGCGGCGATAAAGGCTGCGGTTGACATAGGGCTTAATGTGCAGGTAAACAGCACAGTTATGAAGCAAAATGAAAGAGAACTCCCGGAACTGTTTGACCTTATAAGGAGTTTAGGGGTCAAAACATGGGAGGTATTTTTCCTAATCGTAACAGGCAGGAGTAAGGAGCAATATGATATGAGCCCAGAAGAGTATGAAGTAGCATGCAACTTCCTTTACGACGCTGCCGGATACGGGACGGTTATAAGAAGCGTGGAAGCGCCGTTCATAAGGCGCGTGGCATTGCTTAGATCCAGGGGCGAAAAACCTCCAGGCTCGGAGTTATACAAGGATATGCGCGATCGTTTATTGGAATTGTGCGGAACCCCGACAAAACAAAACAGCATTGGAAGCAGGGGCACGCTTGACGGAGACGGAATAATATTCGTATCTGACGTAGGAGACATATATCCCGGAGGGTTCCTGCCGATAAAATTAGGTAACGTCAGGAAAGACGATATTGTTGCAGTATACAGGGAAAACGAGATCCTGAAAAACATACGCAATAGGAAATTTGACGGGAGTTGCGGCAAATGCGAATTTTCGGTAAACTGCGGCGGAAGCAGGGCAAGGTCATATGCGTACAGCGGAAACGCTCTGGGGACGGATTACGCATGCGTTTATGCAAAAACAGGTTAGGCATATTGAAAAGCGCCGGGGGTGGGAATCGAACCCACGAAGGCTTATACGGCCAAACAGCTTAGCAGGCTGCCGCCCTTTAGAGTGCTTGCGCATACCTCTAGGCGACCCCGGCATGCTATTCATTTATGCTTCGGACATTTTTAAACCTTAGCGGCGGAAGCCGGCGTTGCCATGCACGCTATAGCCACGTAGACCATACTTCAGCTCAGCCCCGTATCCTTGGAGCGTAGTCTAAATGTGCTTAAGGTTGCTCCTTCCGGCCTGGCCTGGTTCACGCACTAGGCTACCACCTAGGGCAAGACTTCAAAGCTTCTGTGTGGGCGCAGCGACAGCGCGCATAACGCAACCGGCATTGGCCCGCCAGAAAGGGATTTGCGAGCGGGAAACCCTTAGCTCCCCAGCCTATCCGCCAAGGCTAATATTCAATAAAGAGTTATAAATAGGTTTGCGGAAATAAGAATAGGTATATGTTAAGATGGCATATGCTAAATATTTTATTCTTGAAAATATAGTAATTGGTGATTCAAATAGATGACAAGGAATACTCGGAATTGCTCGATAGGGCGTTTTCAAAACTCCCTACGCTTGAAGCCGAAAAATCGGATTTTGTCATACCTTCAGTAGAGTCCATAGTGCAGGGAAACAAGACGATGATAAGAAACATAGCGAGCATAGCTGACAAGGCAAGGAGGGAAGTGACCGACATAGCCAGGTATTTAAGCAAAGAGTTCGGAGTGCCGACGAGCATGGAGGACCAGAGGCTCGTGCTTACGGGCAGGTTCGCACAGGAACAGCTCGACAAGGAGGTGCACAAGTATTTCGAGACCTACGTCATATGCAGGGAATGCCACAAGCCCGATACGCATCTGGAGAATGCCGGAAGAGGCATGCTTATGCTTGTATGCGAGGCGTGCGGCGCGAGATACGGATTGAAGAACTATTGATGGTTTAATATGGGAAAAAACGAAGGAAGGACTCATGACAGCAGGAGGGGCGCTCCTATATCCTACCAGACGAAGATGCCGCAGAACGGCGAGGTCGTCGGCAGGGTGTTGAAACTCGTCGGAGCCACAAGGTTCATGGTGGATTGCAGTGACGGAAACCAGAGGCTCTGCATAATACCTGGGAGGCTCAGGAGGAGGTTTTGGATAAAGGAAAACGACGTGGTGCTTGTAAAGCCGTGGAGCGTTCAGGCTAACGAAAGGGGGGACATAGTCTGGCGCTACAGCCTTATGGACATAGGCAAGCTTAAGAGCATGAACATGATAAGTTAAGCATCCGATGCACATGATGCATGCTTGAAACGGGGGTATAACATGCAGACCTTGAAGGACCTTATAGGCGAATCAAAGATATTTGCCCAGCGTGAGGTATTGTCACCGCATTATACCCCGGAAAAGCTCATATTCAGGGAGAAGGAGATAAACAACATCGAGAAGGCGATAAAGCCAGCTCTAGAAGGGGAGAAGGGCAGGAACCTTTTCATATACGGAAGAACGGGCACAGGCAAGACCACATGCACTAAATACGTCATAACAGAGATAAAAGAAATACCGAATACCAAAGCCAGGGTTTCTTACGTTAACTGCAGGATGTACAACACGCGCTTCAGGGTTCTCAACAAGGTTATAGCGGAACACATGCCAAACTATGCCAGAAGGGGCTACGGCACCGTTGACCTGTATGAAAAACTGACCAACTGGATAGAAGAGGACAACAAGATACTTGTTCTGGTGCTTGACGAGATAGACATGGTAAAAGACCTTGACGACCTTGTCTACACGATGACAAGGATAAACAGCGACATAAGGGCCGGAGGCGTAGCGATGATAGGCATATCCAACAAGGTGTCGTTCAAGGAGGAGCTTGATCCAAGAAGCCTGTCTGCGCTTTACGAAAGCGAGCTCGTTTTCCCATCGTATTATTCGGATGAGATTTATGCGATACTGAAAGACAGGGCCATGAAGGGCTTCAAGAACGGAACAGTTACAGAGGACATACTCCATTTCATTGCGGCGTCTGCGGCAAAAGAGGGAGGGGACGCAAGGCTTTCGCTGAAGATACTTTCGAAATCCGGAGAGATTGCAGAGGAGCATGGCAAGGATAGGATAACGATGGAAGAGGCCGAGGAAGCGGTGAAGATAGCGGAAAGCGAGATAGTGTACGAGCTCATATCGTCGCTTCCGGAGCATCAGAAGCTCGTCTTGTATTCGATAGTACTGCTTGCGCAGAGCGGAGGTTCCTACAAGAAACTGACTGACGGGATAGATACTTATCTTTTCAGCGGCGAGGTCTACAATAGGTACAAATCGATATCTGAAAGCCTGAAAAGGGTGCCGAAAAGCGAGCGCTGGTACAGGAACTACATATCCGAGCTGGAGATGCAGGGGCTCATCGCATCATTCGATTCGAGCAAGGGCATACGCGGGCACACCAAGCTGATAAAGCTTTTGTACCCGACGCAGAAGACAAGGGCTGTGCTCGAAAGGAACATATTCGGATTGAACGGCCCGATGGATAAGAAGGAAGACGCCGCAGGCGTCGGGTAGGTGCTTCGTTGGATTATTACGACTTGGTGCGGACAAGCACTGGCATGGACGAAAGCCTTGCAAAGCGTCTGGGTTTCAAATCTATTTTTGTCGAGGGAAAGGATTTCTATTTTTCCAGGGACCCTGGGACGGCAAACGGAAACGTGATGCTTTATTCCTCGCAAAAGGAGGGGGCCGGACCGTACCTCAAAAACGGCATACGGGCAATAGCGCCGCAGGATTTGGAATCTGTCAAGGAGCTTCAGAAATACGTGCGCGACATGGTGGATTACGGTACGGCATTCGTGATAGACGCTTCGATCATAGAAATGGCTTATGGCACGTACAGGGCACTGCTCATGGGAAAAATGGCCGAATGCACGGAGTTGATGATAAAAAGAAATGTAAACATATGCTTGGCTACCCTTGCAAAAAGCAGCATTGAGAACCTTGCGGCAGTACAGCTGATTGCCATAGGTGAAGCCTTAGGATTGGAAGAGGACGAGGCAAGGAAAGCGGTCTCTTCGAACAAGCACATAGTCGTGGGAAAAGGTAATTCAAGTGATAAGAGATAAGAAACGCTACATGCTGCTTGAGACTACGGCAGATATCGTGGTGGAAAAGGAAGAGCTTGAGCGGTTGGTGAAACAGGCCGTGCTCTCTTTAGTGGGTCAGCTCGGATATTACGATATATCGCCCAAGCTCATAAGCGTTGTTGACAAGAACCATATCGTAATGAGGTGCAGGTTAAGGGGCTACAAGAGAATGCTGCTTGTCTTCTCACTGATAAAAAGGCTTGGAAGCATGGAGACTGGGATTTATACGCTGAAAAGCTCGGGTACATTGAAAGCGCTGTTGAAATAGACCGCTAGAAAATCTCCCCGACAACAGAGGTTATGCCTCCTTTTAGGTTGAATGTTTCCACGCCGTGCTTGTCTTTCAGCATCTCCGAAACGAAAGCCGAAGTATTGCCGTGGTAGCACATCAGTATCGTGCCTTGGTATTCCAGCGCCTCCTCTTTCGGCGCGTTGAGCATCTCCATAGGGTTTGCGGCTTTTATGATGCCTGCTTCAAGTTCCAGCAGACTGTTTATGTAGTCCACAGGTTCGGACCCGAGCCAGACTATCTTCGTCCCGTTCTTCCGTGCTGCTTCTATGGCTTCTTCGAATCTTATTTCCTGCATACTAGTTTTCTTACCTGTTTGTTTTTAAAAATTCATTTGAAATTAAGGGAATCAGGTAAAATTGCGAGAATCGTCCAGTTTTTGGCATATGCCTGTTTCAGGATATTTTATATATTTATTCGCGTCATTACAATGATACAGGCTTCTCGTAGGTTTTTGCTTGGATCGTTCAAAATCTAAAGATGAGCGTAGCGTTGACGAAAACGTAAGCATAATGATTAGAGGAAGGACTTACGGAACGGCTATGAACCCCGAAGATATTGCCATTTATAAGGAAAAAACTAGGCTTCTGGAGGAGTTCAGGCCCAGGCTTGAAGAAGAATTTGCAGATTTGAATTCCAGTTTTGGCAGTAGCATGGCCAGATTAGGGGTACCTGAGAGCGTAGCTAAGAGAATACTGAGCAACGAGGAGTCGCTTTACACAAATTACATAAAGCTTGTTTTTGAAGCAGAAATATCAAACCTGTACAAAACATACATGAAAAGCGTGGCGGACAAAGGCGAATCGGTAAAAAGGATAGGGCAAGAAGCGGAAAAAATATATAAGAATTTTTCTGACATCCTGAAGGAGACGAAAATGGCCACAGCGAACGCGGCTTCATTCGATGAACTGGCGGCAATAGCTTACGAAGGGCTCAAGGATAGGATACATAAGCTATCAGGATTGAGTTACCAGGATTAATGCATGTTTGGGCCTTACTCCGCAAACAGTTAAAAATTTATAATACCAACTGTATTTTAGGGTATGTGACTTAGTTTTAAGATACAAAGCCCATTTCCGTTTTGTGTGTGCGCAGGAAGATAAAATTTTTTAAGTGTCATGTTTAAAAAGCAGTAATCTAAAATAGATAAGAAAAGGTTTTAATTGGTGAATAGATGTACCCGAACATACAAGCTTATGACAGAGGAGTGATGTTCAGCCCTGACGGAAGGCTGTTCCAGGTAGAGTACGCAAAGGAAGCAGTAAGGAAGGGAGCGACATCCATAGGGATAATAGCAGATGACGGAGTTGTACTCATAGCGCACAAGAATATAGTCGAACCGCTTATAATACCGAGCACGGTGCAGAAAATCTTCAAGGTGGATTCGTTCATAGGGACCACATACAGCGGGCTCGTATCAGACGGACTGCACGTTGTAGGTATGATGCGCACGAAGACCCAAACGCACAGGATGGTTTACGATGAAACTGAATCCGTAGAGACCGTTGCAAGGGAAATATCTGAGGAAATGCAGATGGCTACGCAATATGGCGGCTTGAGGCCTTACGCAATCTCTTTGCTTATCGGAGGGCTCGATACCGATTACAGGCTTTACGAGGTGGAGCCCGGAGCCTCATTCTCGGGATACAAGGCTGATGCCATAGGAATAGGCAAAAAGGTAGCAGAAGAGGTATTGGTAAAAGAATACAGGGAAGGAATGAAGCTCAACGATGCCATAAACCTCGGGGTAGGCATACTTAAGAAAATAAACGAGAAGAAGCTTTCTCCGGAGAATTTAGACATATCAACGGTAACAAAGGCTAAGGGCTACAAGCAATTCGACATAAAAGACATAAACTCGTACCTTTGAGTGGTTTGATGTCAAAGACTGTGATAGCAAAATATGAAAACGGCAAAGACAGCTTTGAGATTCTCGTAGACGCGGACATGGCGTACGAATACGTCACTGGAAAAAGGAAGGAAGTACTTTCGGTGCTTGAAGCGGAACAGGTATTCAAGGATGCGCGGAAGGGAGAGCGCCAGAGCGATGACAAACTTAAGAAGGTGTTCGGCACTACGGATTTGGCTTCGGTTGTGGATCAGATACTCAAAAAGGGCGATCTGCCAATAACAACAGAACAAAAAGCGAAAATGCTTGAAGAGAAAAGGAAACAGATAATCGACATAATAGCGAGAAACTCCATAGATCCCAGGACCAACGCCCCCGCCACGGCAATGCGCGTGGAAAATGCAATGAAAGAGGCGAAGGTTTCCATAGACCCGTTCAAGAATGCGAACGAACAGGTCGAGGACGTAGTAAAGAAAATAAGCATTATACTCCCGATAAAATTCACCAACATACGCATAGAGGTTGTCATACCAGCAGATTCGGTGAACAGGTGCTACAACACCCTTAAACAATTCGGGCTCAAGTCCGAGGAATGGATGAACAACGGCAGCTTGAAAGCCCTCGTCGAATTCCCTGCAGGCATGCAGAATGAATTTTACGACAAGCTCAACAAGGCGACGCAGGGAAGGGTGGAGACGAAAATAATAGAAGGCAAATGATCGCATGAGACAGTTTATAACACCAGGTGAAGAACTCCCTAAAGAGGCCAAGCGCAACGAGTACGTCGCAGTTTACAACGGGAAAGCTTATTCCAACATAATGGGGTTTTATGATACTGAAAGAAAAGACATCGTGCCGCTCGAGGGGATGTGGAAACCCAGGATAGGGGACAGCGTCATAGGCGTGGTCGAAAGGCCCACAAGAGCTGGAATATACAACGTGATGCTCACGGAGTTCGCGCAGGGGCTTATAATCACCAGCAAGTTCGACTCTGGGCCAAGCTTCGCAGCCAATGACATAATAGAGGCAACTGTTGCCGACGTCGAAAGAAAAAGGCTGGCGATACTGGAGAGGCCGAGGAAGCTCGCCCTGGGGCAGACCATATATGTGAAGCCGGTGAGGATACCGCGCATAATAGGCAAAAGCGAGACTATGGTAAACCAGATTTCCAGGCTTACAGGCTCAAGGATAATAATAGGCAGGAACGGCATAATATGGCTCAACGGCGGCGACGTGGCGCTAGCGATAGAGGCAATTAAGACGGTGGAAAGGGAAGCCCATACCAGCGGCCTTACAGAGAGGATAAAGGGTATGCTTGAAGCCGAAGCTGGCATAAAAAACGGCTAAAAAGCTTATTATATTATTGTGTTGAAAAAGATATGCAGATTTTTGTGATTTTTCGATTCTGAAGTGGTTTTATGGCTTCTTCGTTAAACAAACCAGAACTTATAGTAAACGGCAAAAGGCTGGATGGACGCAGCTTTGGCGAGCTTAGGCCCTTGAAGATAGAGGCCAACGTGCTCAAGAACGCACAGGGTTCGGCATACCTGGAATGGGGCAACAACAGAGTATTGGCAGCGGTATACGGCCCAAAAGAGGCCATGCCAAAGCATACCGCTGACCCCACGAAGGCTGTTATTAAATGCAGGTATTCCATGGCTCCTTTTTCGGGGCTTGGCGAACACGGAAGGAGCGGCCCGAACAGAAGGGCAATAGAGATATCGAAGGTCACGAAGGAGGTCTTTGAGAATGTGATATTTCTCAACGAATTCCCCGGAAGCGAGATAGATATATTCATAGAGATACTACAGAGCGACGGAGGCACGCGCGCTGCAGGCATCACAGCTGCGGCTGTTGCATTGGCAAACGCCGGAATAAAGATGAAGGACTTGGTATATGCTGTAAGCGCTGGAAGGATAGGAGAACACGTAGTACTCGACGTTAACATGATAGAGGACAACTACTCCGATGCCGACATGCCTATGGCGATATCACCGAAAAGCAACGAGATATTGCTCCTTCAGATGGATGGAGGGCTTGACAAAAAACAGCTCAAGGAGGGCATGGACATGGTAATAGATGCCGGAAAGACCATATCTAAGGTGCAAAGGGATGCCTTGAAGGCAATATATGAAAGCAGGTGATTGCATGGGCGCGATAGAGATTATAAAAAGCGATTATATAAGAGAAATTATTGCAAAGGGCGAACGCGAAGACGGGCGCAAGGCAATGGACTACAGGAATATAGCGGTAAAAACTGACGTAATAGACCATGCCGAGGGATCCGCACAGGTTGACATGGGCAATACCAGGGTGCTCGCCGGCGCTAAGATAGTGGTGGACGACGTACATTCCGATACCCCGGATCAGGGCAATATAGTCATATCTGCCGAACTGCTGCCTCTTGCTGCTGCGGAATACGAGACAGGGCCGCCGAGCCCTGAAGCGATAGAGCTCGCAAGAGTCGTGGACAGGGGCATAAGGGCAGGCAACTGCGTCAAGCTCGAGGATCTTTTCCTGGAAGAGGGAAAGGCCTGGACCATATATGTCGACGTATACGTGCTTAACTATGACGGAAACCTTTTCGATGCGAGCACGCTTGCGGCAATGGCTGCGATCGCAAACGCTAGGCTGCCAACTTACAAGGATGGTTCCGCGGATTACAATGACAGGAGCAAGAAGCTTGAGATAAACAGCATCGTAGCTTCGTCAACCTTTGCGAAGATAGGCAACTCCATAGTCATAGACCCAAGCGGCGCTGAGGAAGCCGCGACGGACGCAAGGCTCACAGTAGCCACGGACGGAAAAGTGGTGAGGGCCATGCAGAAGGGCTTGAGCGGAAGTTTTACATTGAATGAAGTGGAAGAGCTGGTAAACATAGCGCTTGAAAAGCACAAGGAGTTTATCAAGCACATAGAGAGCGCAAAGAGATGATATTATGGCAAGCCCGAATATAAGGTATGGAGCCAGGATAAGGAAGAGGCAGAAGGCTGTCAAAGCCGAGAAGATAGCACTTTACAAATGCGAGGAATGCGGAGTTGTCGCGGTGAAAAGGATAAGCACAAGCATATGGAGATGCAGGCACTGCGGAACCATTTATGCGGGAGGTGCGTACACCATGACAACGGCAGCGGGAGAAGTGGCAAAAAGGCAGATAGAAGCCATGAGCAAAGAAAAAAAGTGATATTCAAATGGTAAAAATAAGCTTTTCGCCGATAACCGAGCTCGTTGTTCACGAGGTCGTCAAAGTTGGGATGGACGATTTGCTCAGGGAGAGAATAACGCCATCTGGGACCATGCCGCTGTACTGGTGCAACGGACTTGTGTTCAGCTTTTCCTCGGTGCCGATGAACAAGCGCGTGCTCGACGACTACCTGAACGGCAAGATACACTGGATGGAAGTGCACTACGCCGACATGGCGGATTACAAGGAGGTATTGGAGCTGAACGACGAGCACTACAACGGAAGCATGAAGATACGCGTTATAGACACGAGCAGGTCAGCACTGCACAGCGATTTCATCAAGTGGCTGAAAAGCAACAGCAAGCCGGCAAAAGAAAGCAATAAATAATAGGCTTTGGTAAATCTTATCGCATGTTTATTTTCAAGGTGTCAAAATGAGCTATGTATGCATGAACTGCAACAGGGAAGTAGAGCAAATAGAGGGCTTCGTCAGATGCCCGTACTGCGGAGGACGCAGGCTCTTGAAGAAAAGGCCAAGCATACCTAGGGAAGTTCCAACAGACTGATCCTCCAGGCTTTGAATTGTGTTTCAGCGCTTCTGCTCTGAAGCGCCAACTATTACCGTTTCTGATACGTTCTTTACGCGGTCATAGCTCACACTGTTCTTCTTAAGCATTTGCGAGGTGTGCTCGCTTTTTATGAGGTTGTCTATCTTAGTGGTAAGCATGCTCACCACCTTGCCCTCCTCGAAATCGAGTATCAGGTCTTCCACACTGCCGAGCCTCTTTCCATCGTTGCTTATTATCTGCTTCCCATACATATCCGAGAGTAATACCATATCAAAACCTTATTTTACCTTAAGTATGTGCTTTGAGGCAAATATCCTTATTATATAGGCTTCTAGCTCATTTATAAACTTTTGCTCGTCCGCCGCAAATTCCTGCATATCGACGTTTTCAAAGAGCCCTTTGTTTGAAGCAACGAGCTTTTTCAGATATTTGTCGGTAAGGTGGTAAGCTTTCGTCCCGCAATTTTTGCAGGTGTATATGGGCATTATGGGTATTTTCGAGGCCTTTTCCTCTATGGACGCGTACCTGACAAGCGCCGGCGTGCTGCACGAGGGGCATGAGCCGTTGAATTCTATGGATTCGTAAACGCTCTCCTTCGGCTCTATGCCGTTGGATTCCAGGAAGGCTTCTATCACCTCGTTCTGTGAATGAGATTCGAGCTTTAGGAGCCTCTGGTCCAGTATGGCACCACTGCCGTCAAAGCTCGTCTGGAGCAGGTATTTGCCCTCCTTAGGTTCCCACAGCACCACAACGGTGCCGTCTTCAGCTTCGTACTCCAACTTTACCTTGTGGTCGGGGCTTTCCGATATGTTGCCAGAAACCATTCAATTACCGGAATTTACCTTGTAAGCATCTATGTCCTCAGCAGTAACCTTGCTGTTTTTGCACGATTTTGCATGCTCCACAGCGTATTTGGCTATCTCCGAAGCCTTGTCTTCCAGCATTTTGGCCATCTCCTGCGCAGCCTCATCGTCTATTTTTATGCCGTATCTCTCCCTGACCAGTTTTTTGACAGATGCAATGGATATCCCCATACAACCACACAATCAGCACTCAAGATCCACATCACAGCTATTGCTCAGTGCGCTTTCGTCATCACTGCATATTTATAGCAATTCAACATATAAAAATATGCGCAATGCGGTTATAGCGGAAGTATATTTATGCGAAGCGATAAAGGATGTAGCGCATGCACTTTTCTTTTATTGGCATATGAGCTAATTTACGATAAATTTAAATAACATATAAAAAAGAATATATATGAAATTGGTGATAGAGTGAGTGTTAAGGATGTAAATGAAAAGGACTTTGAAGAAGAGGTACTGAAATCCAAGACCCCAGTCTTAGTGGACGTTTGGGCTACATGGTGCGGACCATGCAGGATGTACTCCCCGATAGTTGACGAGGTATCGAACGACTATGAGGGCAAGGTAAAGTTCGTTAAGGTGGACGCCGACGAAAACGAGAACATAGCAGCAAAATACGGCGTAATGAGCATACCAACTACTTTGCTTATAGAGAACGGCAAGGTAAAGGCCCAGAGCGTTGGCGCAGTGCCGAAGGAAGTGCTCAAGAAATGGATAGAAAAGAACCTCTGATTGCGCTTCTTTTTATTCTTTTCCTTACAGAATACCTGTGTTCAAGCCCAGGAATGGGCTTTTGATGTGTTTACATGAGCGAGATACCGTTCCCACGCGGAGTAAGGGACCTGATGCCGAACGAAGCGATAGCAAGGAACGAGGCCATAGAGAAGATTGAACAGGTATACAGGAGCTTCGGCTTCCTGCCAATATACACACCGTACATGGAAAGCCTGGACGTGCTCAAGGCCAAGGACGTCATAGGCGAGGAGAACAAGCTCATTTTCGAATTGAAGGAGCAGAACAACGGGTTGCGATATGACCACACTGTCGGGCTCGCGAGATACATAAGCATGCACAACAGCATGCCACTGCCGTTCAAGAGATACGCGATAGGCATGGTGTGGAGGATGGACGAGCCGCAGCGCATGAGGCTCAGGGAATTCGCACAGGCTGACGTCGACATACTTGGCGGTGACCCGATAAAGGCAAACGCAGAAGCGATAGCCGTGGTATGCAAGGCAATGGATGCGCTCGGGCTCGATTATACAATAAGGCTCAACAGCAGGCGCACGGTGGACATGTTCATGGAAAAAATCGGCCTTACAAAGCACACGCAGAAGATAATGAGAACCATGGACAAAACCGACAAGATAGGCAAGGATGGCGTGAGCAAAGAGCTTGAAAGCATAGGGCTAGGCAGCGATGAGATAGACCAGATAAACGCTTTTGTCGGAGTTTCAGGAACAAACGACGAAAGGATAAAGGCGATAAACGACATGGTCGGAAGCCAGGAGGCTTGCGCGGAGATATCAGGCACCATGGAGCTTTTAAGCCAGTACGGCATAAAAGGCAAGATAAAAGTAGACCCGTCTATAGTGAGGGGCATAGACTATTATACAGGGATAGTTGTCGAGACACTTGACAACAGCGGCAAGGGCGGCACATCCTCCATATGCTCAGGGGGAAGGTATGACAACCTTGTATCGCGATTCAGCGAAAGCAAACTCCCGGGAGTCGGCATGAGCATAGGCATAGACAGAGTTCTCGAAGTCCTTGGTTTCGAGAAAAGCGAGAGGCGCACATACGCAAGGGCTTTTGTCGCATACATAAAGGAGCAGAATTACAGTTATGCCTTATCCGTGGCTAACCGGATAAGAGATTCCGGCATATGCGTGGACCTCAACCAAGCTAGCAGGAACATATCCAACCAACTATCGTACGCATCTTCGCTTAAAATACCGTATTCAATAATAGTAGGGGATACCGAACAGAAAAACAAAACGGTAAAACTCAGGGACATGGAGAGCGGTGAGGAAAAGGAGCTCAGCGTGGAAGAAGCGATAAAGCAGATGTCGAAATGATTTATAGTTTTTAAGGATAGATTATATTATTCAGGTAATTTTATGGGAAAGTCTGACGTTGAAAAGCTAACAGATGAAAAAGTGGCTAAGGGAGGGATTTTGGTCAAATTCTATTTTGATATGCAGCACAAGGAAAAGGATAAGCTGCAGCCCCTCATGGCTGATTTGATAAACGAAAGGTTGATGAAGGAGAAAGGCGTAGTCTATTGCTACGGGAGCATAGAGGAACCGCTTGAGAAAGACGGTGTATACACGACAAGCGCAATGATCACAGTGCTCTTCGACAGCTTTTTCCCACTCATAGGGGTAGCGTTTAACTACGCTCCTGCAGGTGTGGAAGTCCTAAGGCCGGAGAAGGAGATGCACTTCACCACGGCTGAAATGCAGAGCCTGCTTCTTGAGCTTTCGCAGATCTCCGTTACGTACTCGAAATACATACTTGAGCATGTCATGAAACCTGAGGAGATAGACTCGCTGAGCAAGACTTTGGATACGCGCGCAGAAGTGGGGAAGAAGTTCCTCGGAAAGAATGACGACGACCAGCATGCCGCATGAGTCATGAGTTATGAGTCATTTGCGCCGGCGAGCCTGTATTGCCGGCTTAGGTCGCTCGACAGCCTCTGCAGGGCTTTCCTCGAATCGTCTGAGCCCATTTCGGATGATTTTATCTCCTCTGAAAGTGCGCTTATCACAGCATCGTACTCCTTTAGGTTTATAGGATATGGTATCCCATCCTTGCCTCCCACATTGTATGAATACATTACCGGATCCCTGTACGAGGCTTCCTTGTCGTATATTAGCGACGACACCAATGCCAGGGATCGCAGCGTTTTTCTTCCCATGCCTTTTATGGACAAAAGCTGTTCGTAACTTTCGGGCTTCATCTCGCTCGCATACTTGAGCGTCTCTAGAGCCCTCTTCGACATGTCGATATTTTCCAGTATCGCATGCCTATGCGGCAGCTTGTAAATGTTCCTGTCTATGTTCATCACCGCACTTATGTCCTCGTTGACCGCATTCAGGCTGGCGCTTTTGATATCCTTGTTTTTTTCGAACGTTAGATCCATCGTCTCCGTGCTTTTGCTTGCGCTCACGCCGTTGTTGGTTTCGTTTGTTATGTCGCTTTTGTTTATCTCCTTCGAGTATATCTGGAACCTTATGGCGTTTGATGTCGAGCCCTGCATAGCCTGCTGTACCACGCACCAGTCCCCGTTGCTTGCAAATGCAAAGGTATGGTGATATATGCCTATATCGTCGTAAACTAGCGCAGAGTCTATCTTTGCCGCTAGCTTGCTCATCCTTATGTATTCTTCAGCCCGAGACTGCTTTGACAGGTATTCTAGCCCTTGTATTATCTGCTCTGGCGTGGATGTGCCCTGCCTTCCCTTGCCTCCTGCTATGAATATACTTGAGTTGTAGTTCAATGCCTCCTTGAGCGCACCCATTGTCACGGTAGTAGTGCCGCTGCTGTGCCAGTCATAGCCTATCGCACAGGAAAGGGCCTGGAACCAGTAGGGATTGGCGAGCCTTGATATAAGCTCCTTTTCCCCGTAGTCTCTTATTATCACGTCGCTTATGAGCTTGGACAGCTTCACCATTCTCGGGAAAAGCCATTTTGGGGCATGGCCGCCGTGCAATGGCAATATGCTTACTCTTTGCATGATAATAATTCGGCATCAAGTTATTTAACCCTGTGAGCGGTAAATTCCGCGCATTTTGGTTGTTGCGTTAAACTTGGATTTCTTATGTCGGTTATGAAGAATCCCAAAGATATATTTACAGCAATGTTTGCAAGAGCATTCAATAAACAGTGGCGCCTTGGTTCAGCTGGTAGTGAGATTTACCAGTATGCCAGGGGTTGAGGATGGTGTGTTTGACATATGGAATCCCGTAACTGCAATATAGCTATGGTGCTTCAACGTCGTAGCCACGACCCTTATCTGCACCGGTTTTCCCGCTAGCGATATCAGAGGAAGGCTTGCGTTCCTGAAAGTGTATGGAGCGGTAGCGCCAAACTGCGATATGTTGTAGGTGTTGTAATGCGCTATAACTGCAGGTGTGTTGTTGTACAATACCTCAACGTAGAGGCTCGCGTCTTCAGGGCTTATTATCTTGAAATTGAGGAACGGCTTGTTTACGGTGAAAAGGCTCGACGTTATGTTGCCAGGGGAATTGCTAAGGCCGCAGTTGAATGTTGTGGCGAAATAGCTGCCGTTATAGCCCGCCCATGGGGCCGACTGGTAGCAACCCTCGGCGTCAGCTTTGGCTATGCTTAAGGGCGCAGTACCGAACCCTGGACCGCTGAGCGTCCAGCCGTTATATTCGCCTGTACTGAAATTGCCATTGTATACCTGGGAGTATAATGCATTTGATGGAGCTGTGGTGGTGGTATTTAACTTCAGAAATGCGTACTTGTCGGTGCAGTTGCCGCCTGGAAGGCCTGTCCTAAGCGTAACATTGTAGGTTTGCGCTGGAAGCGATACGTTTTGTAGAAACGTTACGCACGAATATGTCGAAGAGCCGTTTACATACGTAATGTTGTTCTTGAGCCCTCTTATAGAATAGCTTATACTTTTTGTATCTCCTGATGCAACCCACACGCCCAAAAGTCCGCCGTGCCACAGGCAGTAGTCCGTCACTACGCTGTTGCTTGTTGAATTGAATATCCCAAGGTTCCCGCAATCGCTCAGATAATATATCGTTGAGCTAACCGAAGTGGTAGAAGTGGTATTATTTATTGCTGTAGAGTTGGGCTTTATGGTACTCGTAAGTGTAGAAGAAGTTGTTAGCTTTGTAGGAAACCTAAGCCCTAGCGTGAAGTACCACAGGGCTATTATTATAATTATTACCGCGATATATGCTACTATGCCTTTGTGCGTTCAGACACCGGAATATTATAAAACACCATATACGGAATTTTTCCGCTAATGAATTTGCGGGTTTCGGATAATGTTCTTTCCCGTTTACATTATATAATGCAGAACTTATTTAAAGGCTAATGGCTAAATACTATACGCTGCGACAACCTAGACGCAGAGATGTTCAAAGGTGTTAATTTGGGAAGCATCCCTAGAAAATGGAAGAAGAAAGGCCGCATGCGCTGGAAATGGAAGAAGAAAAGGCGCAAGCGCTTGAAAAGAGCACAGAAGCGCAGGGTAGGAGAGCTTTGAGCTTCTCCTAGTTTTGCAACATCTCTTTTCCTTTATGCCGGAAGTTCCGGCAAGCTTTTTTTGCTTTTTTATTGTTTTGTATGCTATTTACTATTTTGTAATCTTGTCCAGCAGCGGGTATGTCTCAAAAAGGCTTTCCTGCTCCAGCTGCTGGTAAAGCATGTATATTATTCCTACAGTAAGGAGTATCCCTATCCCTGTGCCTATGGCTCCTGTAAGGTTTGCTACCGCTGCCAAAAGCCCAACAAATATGCTGCCGAGTACGGTTATCGTGGGTATGTACTTGTTCAGGACATTCTCCACTATTCTCGGATCGCGCCTAAAACCTGGGATCTGCCAACCCATTTCGCCGAGCTGTTGCGCCATATTCTTTGGCGACTGTCCTGTCATCTCTACCCAGAACTTGCCGAATATCACGCACAATACCACGAAAACGAGCACGTATATTATCATGTGCATCCATTCGGGAACCAGGACGACACCACCCCAAGGAAGGAAGAGCTGCGTGGTGTGCGTAACTATGTATGTGAAATATGTCGCGTAGTTGCCTATACCGTATGGTGCGGCATATGGAAGCGGGAAATTTGGAGATATCAAGTATAGCAGGCCGCCGTTCAGCGTTACAGTGCCGCCTATGTTCTGATAAAGGCCTATGAACTTGGCCACGTTGCCGATAGACCCCCCTACATTGTAGAGCAATGGCTTGAACCACACGCTTAAACTCTCTTCCAGCGCCGTGGCGAGTATCACGGGAAGCACGCTGACGTAAAGGAACGGTATGGGAAGCCTGCCACCTACGCCCCTTAGCTGCTCGAAGCTTAGCGGGAGCTCTATCTTCATGCCGTAGGCGTATATGCTTATCAGGAATATTATTATTGCAAAGAACAGAGGGCCGAACGCCATTATCGCATTGGATAGCGCCGCCGCACCACCTGCCTGTATCGCAGCTATCGCTTCTGGTATAAGTATCTTTATAGTTCCGGCAACTATGGCGAAGGATACGCCGCCTGCTATGAACATGTTTATCCCCGAGGTTATGCCGTATTTTGTCATTATTTCGTCAAGGAATATGATTATCAGGGCGCCTATAGCAAGCTGTAGTATGACTATGCCTATCTGCGCTGAGCTTATCACAGGGACATAGCCGCTTATTACGAACACCGCAGATTCTATTATGGCTATAGACATTGCTGCCAGTTTCTGCATAGCCTGAAACCTTGATTTCTGGGTGGTGTCGTTCATGTCCATTTTCAAAAGGCCTGAGCCGTTGAGCAGCTGTAATATTATGCTCGAAAGCACTATCGGACCTATCCCGACGGTTATCAGGCTGCCTATCTTTGCGGCGAATATTATGCTTATGAGCTGAAGCACAGGCTGTGTCACTGCCGTTGGGCTTACCCCTATAGCATAAGCGTTATACAGGACAAAATAGATGGCCATTATGCCACCAGTCCAATACATCTTTTCCCTTAACGAAAGCGGCTTTTTAGGACCGCGTATCGTTGGTATGTATGGAGCTATCTTGTCCATGAATTCAAGTGTCATTATTACCTCCGTTTTATGTTCTGATTTATCCCAGACATTCGGGCATGGGCAACCGCACCTAATGCCCAGTAAATATCATTTGCAGCCTTGTTTAGACTGAAACGCCTGCATTTTAGGTTATTTATTCTTCAGTTTTAAAAGCTTTGCGCCGAAGTCGATGGTGAGTGTGTAGTTGAGCCCAGAATCCGAAAGCCCTTGCGACACGGTTGCGATATTGCCTGTGAGCCCTTTTATGAACTGGGAAAGGGATTCTATATAGCTAGAATCTGAATTCAGCGGGTCAAACACCATGCTTACCGAACCTTCGGAACTTTCTAAGCTTTCATATGCCGATACTTTCTTTATAATCTCCATAATCATGCGTACTGGAAGTGTGTTGGTATTAAGAAAGCCGAATTCATTTTGCACATATTCACCAAGCAGATACATGCTGCTGTACTGGACTTTTGCGTGTTTTATGGGAGCGAGTATGACGGCGTTGTATGCCGGAGAGAAATCGTTGTGTACTGCTTTTAAGTGTGATCCTTGCAGATGCAATGCAAAGCGCTTTAGCAGAATTGCAGAATCCATGGTCTGCCTTGATTGCACTCCGGGCCCGAAAACGCATTCCTCGTAACCATTGCAGGAACATTCGCGTTCGTACATGCGCACGTATGAGTTTTTTGCCCTGCTTAGAAAACCAGAGATGATTCCGGATTCGAAGGAATGCATATCGTAACCCAGGTATATGCTGTGCGACTGTTTTAAGGTTATAATGGGATTGCCCAAGCTCGACATCCGGTATGTTGCTTTATATCCCAAATGCTGTAAAAGTGACATTAGAATCGGGATGGCGTCCTCGTACCACTTGTACTTCGCGGGCTTGTATGCTTTAGCGTAGTAGAGCTTTCCAATCCTGAAACCCGCTTTGTATTGTTCTTCGTCCCTTATGGCTGAGAGCGCCAGAAGCTTTGAGAACATTATTGATTCTGCAGATACAGAACCCTCACGCGGTTGCACTTCGGAAGACAGGGTTTTTACCAAGGCGTGATAATACGACTCTGGTGCATCAGGATAGAATTGTGGCATTTGCTTTTGTACTTTTTTTGCTTTTGGAATTTTGGGATGCTGCTTGCGCTTGGCCAACGGTTGTTTTTTAACGTGTCTCTTCGCTTTTTTAGACTGTTTTAAACCTGACTTCGCTTTAGGATTTGTGGAACCTGCTTTAGAGTTTGCCTTTTTGCGCTTCTTTGCATTTATTGGATCGCTTTTGGCTTTTCTTGTCTTCGTCTAATCACCTTGCAGTGAGGCAAACGTATGGTTGTCGACAAAATTGTTGTTATGCTGCATTGTCCAGACCGTGGAACACCCCCATAGATATGGGCGATTTATTTACTGCGTCTCTTATTTTGTTTTCTGCGTCTTGCAGATTTTATTGAACATATGGGCTTTGAAAGCTTGTTGAAATAGTACGCTATTATTATGACATTCAAAAGCAGTGCAGCCAGTATCAATGGCGTCTGGTATGTGGCTATTGCGCCGTCAATGCTTATTATAGACCCTGAACTTATTCCAAGCACTGCGAGGTACGAAAGCATTGAGAAGCTGCACCCGCAGCTAACCGCGAAGCTCCCGGCTACGGCTATTGCGCTGCCTGAGGCAGATGCGGAAACTTTGGCCTTGTTGTTCCTTGTGTTGAATGCAGAAAATACAGCAATCGTGACCAACACCGAAGAGGTGATAGCTATGCTGTAAAAGGCATATTGCGATATTGCACCGTTGAAAAGTATTATCTTGTTGTTTAACAGCACAAGGCTGCGCATTATGAAATAATAAGCAACTAACGCTATCGCATTCAAGGCGATATATCTGGGCTTTTTTATGTATATGGATTCAAATGTTTTGAAAACGCTCATTCAAAGACCCATTTTGGCTTCCAGCGCTTTTATCCCTGGGAGCTGGCAAACCGAAGGGGTATTGTTCAGCGTAGGGCATAGGTACGCTATGTATACATCCGCTGCGGCATACTCGCCCCACGCGAATTGATCATTGAAGTTCTTGAGTTGCAACAAAACCTGTGCGTGGGTTTCGTTTGTCAATGGGAGTGTGGGTGTTGTCGGAGTGGTATTCCCGAAAACTATGCCTGTTGCCCCAGGGACTATGACATTGCCCCATAGGGTGAACGGCGTCCCCTGGAAATCGTTGGTCGAATTCATAAATGACATTGCCGACCTATAAGTAGAATTGGGTGCCTGGCTTACAAAATAGGATAACGGCTGCACCTCGAACCCGTCAACTATCGGAGATTCATAATCCGCAGATATGAAATTTATGTATTTGCTGTTGTAGGAATTTCCAAAACCTACGCCTTCTGGAGTTGTGTAATTGTCCTTGATCCAATATATGGTTGGCAGGTCATGATCACCGAAGCTGCTGTAGCCTTCGTAAAGATTTGAGAAATTGCCAAAGCGCGATAGAGCCAGAGCCATCGCCCATCTGTTTTCACCGCAGAACACGCAGGATATCGCACCTATATATATCACGCTCGGCTTTCCGTTTACAGTGAACGGTTTGTTTGCAAGAGCGGTTGGAGGAGTATCCAGTATTTCATCAGTAAGAGAACCGTTTAGGAGCTTCAAAGCTGCAGTGTTAAAATATGAATTGGGTGCATTGTTTATTATTGATAGATACTGCTGGCTGAATGGCGCATCTATATTGGTCAGCCTTGAGCCGAAGTTGAGCTTTTGCGGCTTGAACGGATTGATTAACGCCAGAGCAAGGACCAGTACAATAATTAAAAGTATTATTGTGCTTGCCTTGTAATAATTTTTCTGCCTTACAAGCGACTTTACCTTTGCGCTGCTGCTTCTACGTGCCATTTTTAGACCTCTCTTGAAAAACCCGGTTTGTGTTATGCATACCAGAACACTTATTATTAATATTTTGAGATAAATATATTTATGCCTTTAACCGGGTATTTTTTAACATAGTAATCTTGGTTTATTATAGTAGCGGGGTTAGCACCATGGCGTTCGCACAGATAAGCACCAAAAAAGACGAGATGAAGTATAAGCAGAGGCTGGAGCTCCTAGATGCGCACTGCCATGCAGATATGCTTAGCGATGAAGAGCTTGACACGGCGATGGCGCGCGGAGTCACAGCACTGGTTGTAAATGGCGTTGATACCGCCTCGAACATGTCCGTATTGGGATTGAACAACAGGACTGGGATATTTCCGGCGTTGGGGATACACCCGGAAAACGCCGCAAAGATAAACAAGGAGGAAATAGAGTATAATATAAACCTGATAAAGGCCAACAGCAAGAGCGTGAAAGCCATAGGGGAAATAGGCCTTGATTATGCGTTTGCAAAAGACGAAAACGAAAAGAACAAGCAAAAAGAGCTTTTTAAGAGGTTCGTGGAACTGGCAATAGAGCTCGACAAACCCGTAAGCGTGCATTCGCGCGAAGCGATTGACGACGTTCTGGACATACTTGAAAACACAGGCATAAAAAAGGCGCACATACATTTTTTTGAAGGGAATGCCAAACAGGCAAAACGCGTTGAAAGCCTTGGTTTTATGGTATCGATACCGCCTATGCATTCCGCTAAAAGAATGGATGCGATTACAGCGCTTCCGATAGCGAACATAATGGCAGAAACCGATTCTCCAACTGCAGGCATGCATATTTATGACATAGACAAATCGGTAATGCTCATAGCGAAAGCAAAAGGTATGGATTTTGAGAGCTGCGCCGTGGCGATTGCGGACAATACAAAAAGGTTCTTTAATATTAGCGTACACAATCTAATTCGACGGATTTAAGGGCCCGTAGCTCAGCTTGGACAGAGCAGCAGCCTTCTAAGCTGACGGTCGCGGGTTCAAAATATGGAATTGGCAATCGCTAAGCCTATGATATTCCCGCCGGGCCCGTATCCGTGTCTGCGTTGGCATTCCTGCCGCCGCGCTTGTTTTGCTTTTCCTGTTTTGCATTTACAAACTCTATGGCGAGGTCTTCTTCGGAATTGGAATCCATCCACGCCTTTATGTATGCTGCTATGTTGCGCAATGGTTTTGTATACCTGTCCGTGAGCTCGTATACCGAATTTTCGTGCTTTAGCAAACCTATCTGGACAGCATAGTCAAGGTATCTCTTCGCTGTAGCTATCGGTATATTATCCGGGACATCCTTCAGCCTTAAGCCGCTTTTCTTTGCCAAGCCCAGCAAAGTGGCAAAGCGGTATGCTTCCGTTTCGTTGTCAAAGAATATGCGTGCGATTTCGGCTACTTTAGGATTTTTGACCTTCTCTTTGAACGGAGCGTCTTCGAATTCCCAATATTTTATAGCCATACAAACGCCAATCCATTTATAGGATAAAAAGTATATATTCTTATCATTCAGAGCGTGTTCCGGAAAGATTCAGCGTTCCTTTATGAATGTAACCGTGTCACCATCCTTTAATGCGTGCTTTATGCCCACTCTTTGGTTCCTGAATTTGACGCTGGGGCCTTCTACGAACGCGCATTTGAGCTCATCTATTATTGATGTATGTATCTTTGACGCAAGTTCACCGACGCTTGCACCCTTGCGTATTATTATCGGTTCGGAGTTACCACCCACTTTTGGTTTGAGGAATATCCTCATTATGCCCAAATTTTCATATATGCCATTCTTTAGTGCGCTTACCCCGTGCCCTGTTGTAGCACTTATCGGAAAAGAGTGCATACCATAACGTTTTGAGAGCTCCATTGCAAGGGCGTTGCCATCAGCTACCAGATCAACCTTGTTCAGGGCTATTATGCCGCGCATGTAGTACGCCTTTTCTGATATTATCGCAATCATGTCATCCTCGCTTACCTTATCCCATATCTTTACGATTGCCTTGTATATCCCGAATGCATTAAGTATCTCCTTTATATCGTCCGCAGACATACCTGATTTGTTGACTTCGACCATTATGCCGTTTGCCTCCTTTCTTTCTATTACCGAAATCCTTGGTTTTTCCTCGTTTATGTGTATGTTCAGTCCTTTTAGCTCATCCATCAATGAATCGAGCTGCCATGTGTTCGTAGCGTCTATTACAAACACCACAAGATTGGATACGCGCATCTGCGCTATCACGGCTTTGCCACCGCCCTTGCCCAGATGGGCATCTTCGATTATGCCTGGCATGTCAAGGATCTGTATGTGCGCCCCGTTATAAAGCATTGTCCCTGGTATTATGGTGGTCGTCGTAAAGGCGTAGGCTGCCGTTTTTGACCTGGAATTGGTAAGCATGTTCAATAGGGACGACTTTCCCGCACTTGGAAAGCCGAGCAGGGAAACCGTGGCGTCCCCGGTTTTCTTTATGAAAAATCCCTTGCCGTGCTGGCGTTTTCCGGCTTCTACAAGGTCGCGCTTGGCTTCGGCGACCTTGGAACGCAGCTTTGCGAGGTGCTTGTTGGTGGCCTTGTTGTCTTTTGTTTTCGAAAGCTCTTCTTCAAGCTCTTCCAGCCTTTGGCTTGCAATCTCTTTCTTGTCCATTGTTACACTGATAAATTTCATTTATTTTAGTAAATTTTATATATCTAGATAAAATTTAATCCACTTTATACTTTATTTTATTAAGTACATTTTTTATAGATTACTTTTGTAGTATGATAGATTTAAAAGTGAGATAAATGGCAAAGGCAGCAAAAAAGAAGGCTTCGAAGAAAAGCTCAAAGAAAGCGAAGCCGAAATCAAAGTCAAAGTCTTCTAAGAAAAAGAGATAAGGTTGTTACCTTATTTGCTCTTTTTCTTTTTTTTCTTTTTTATTCACGAAAACTTGGACATGAATCTCTTCATATTCCTGTCGTTCTTGAGCATGTTGAAAGACTTTTTCATCTTTGCAAAGTCTGCCAGCAATTCCCTAACCTCTTTTTCCGAAGTGCCGCTTCCCAACGCTATCCTCCTTATGCGGCCATCCTGATGCAAAAGCTTTTCGTCATGGCGCTCCGCTTTAGTCATTGATGATATTATCACCTTGTACTTGCTAAGCTTCTCCTCACCCTTTTCCACGACGTCTTTCGGCATGTCGGAAGCGCCCAGCATTCCAAAAACGTTCTTGAGCGGACCCATCCTGTTCAAGGCTTTAAGCTGTGCGTAAAAGCTCTCGAAATTCAGCTTTTCCACTTCCACCTCTTCCGGATTTATATTCTCCGCGGCTACCGCGCTTTGCACTTTCTCCAACAAGTTGGCTATGTCCGGCATTCCAAGTAGCGAACCTATGAACCTTTCGGAGTTATACGGTTCGATATCGGAGAGTTTTTCGCCGCTACCTATGAACATGACTTTTGCATTGGCTGCATTGGCGGCGCTTAGTGCACCTCCTCCCTTGCCTGAACCATCCATCTTGGTTATTATCAAACCGCTTATTCCCACAGCCTCGCTGAACTCGTTGGCAAGGCGCCCAGCCACCTGGCCTATGTCAGCGCTGAGGACCAGTATGGTCTCGTCTGGCTTGAATTCCCTGTTTATGTCCTTGAGTTCCTTTATCAGTTGCTCGTTTATCGAATTCCTGCCGCTTGTGTCGCATATCACCACCTGCTTACCTTTAAGGGCTTCCATGCCAGCTTTCGCTATATTGCTTGCGTCGGTGCTTCCCTTAACGCCAAAGAAAGCCACGTTTGCCTGCGATGCGAGGGTTTCCAATTGCTCGTATGCCGAAGGCCTTGTAACGTCGCAACATATGAGGCCTGCGCTCAAACCCCTGTCCTGGTAATATTTTGCGAGCTTGGCCGCCGTTGTGGTCTTTCCTGAGCCGTATAACCCTAGGAGCATTATCCTTTTTGGTCTGAGCTCCGGCTCGTATGTACTCCCCATGAAGGATACGAGTTCGTTGTATACTATGTCCGTTATATAATCGTGAGGAGACACCCCGGCAGGCGGGTTTGACTTTAGTGCCTTGCTTTCTATGCTGTTCGTTAGTTTCAGTACTAGCGCCACGTCCACGTCGTTGCTTATGAGCGTCTTTTGAAGCTCCTTGTTGAACTCCTTTATGGTTTTTGCGTCTATTATGGTGGCTCGCGACAGTTTAGCCATTGCCTTCCTTATGCCTTCTCCCAAATCCATAAAAACAGCTCTCAAGTATTGTAATTAGTTGTTTTATGTTTATTAATTTAACCTTATGCTGCACGTTGTGCACATGTTATTAAATTTGTAATAGTTTTTATTATAGTGATTTCCTTGAAAGTGCTGATGGCGCAGGCAAACCTTACGTTGAAAGGCGGAGCGGAGAAAGTGGTGCTCAAGATAGCGCAACACTACCGTGCAAAAATAATAACAGCAGAGTATGATCCGGAAAACACGTTTCCGGAGTTCGGAAAACTCGATGTAGAAGTAATAGGGGGCAATAGGACAGGCTTTCCGGCTTACGGCAGGGTTTTCCAGGGGCTCAAGTACGGCTTGGGATTTTACAATATGCACGTCGACAGCGATTATGACGTAATAAATGCGCACATAGCCCCGAGCCACTGGATACGAAACAACAACAAGCGCGTGTTATGGTATTGCCATACACCGCTTAGAGACGCGTACGACATGTACAGGTTCCGCATGTCGATGAAGAAGTTTTACCAAAAGCCTGTGCACTTCCTTGGCATAAAAGCCGTGAAATATCTCGATAGGAAGGTCGTGAAGAACATAGAGGGCATAGTGGCAAACAGCGCGAACACCAAGGCAAGGATAGAAAAATACTTGGGGAGAAATGACGCAAAAGTACTTGGAGGTGGCATAGACTACGAGCTTTACAGGAATCTTGGCGATCATTCGTATTTTGTATACCCTTCCAGAATATCGCCGAACAAAAACCAGGAGATGGCAATACGAGCATTCGAGGAATTCAGCAAGCACAAGAAAGGCTACAAGCTTCTGATAATAGGGGCGGTATCAAAGGATAAATTTTACAGCGATTATTATAACCGCATAAAGGAGATGGCGAAACGCAATAGGGATATAAGCATAATGACAAATGTCAGCGAAAAAGAGTTTCGTAATGCCTATTCCAAAGCGACAGCCGTGCTGTACCCGCCGTTGGACGAGGATTACGGCCTGGTGCCTTTGGAGGCCATGGCGAGTTCGAAGCCAGTAATAGCGTTGGACCAAGGCGGGCCAAGGGAAACCATAATCGACGGAAAGACCGGATTCTTGGTAAAAGATGCACATTCGATGAGCAATGCCATGCTCAGAGTAGCAAATAATGAAAAATTGACGAAAAACATGGGAAAATTAGGAAGGGAACGCGTTATGAAAAACTACTCTTGGGAACATTTCTTCAGGGAATTCGACAAATACTTAAAAGCCGTAGCCGAAGCCTGAGCTTATGCGCTCAGCTTTTTTCTTTCTCAGGAGGATTCAGCGATATTACGTATTTGGCCATTACTTTCGCAACATACTCCAATATGCTTTTTACTTCCGGTTCCGTCCTGGCGCCAGTGCATATCATCTTTCCGTTCTTGAAGAGTATTACGGTTCTGGATTCGGAAATCTTGAATATCGCCCCGGGAAACTGCTCAGGCTCATAGTCTACGGCCTTGACCTCTTTCGAAAGGGTGTATAAATCCACGGTAGCATGCAGATCTGCACTAACAACTATGTTATAAATCGATATCTTCGGGGATTCCAGGTTCCCTTCGTGTGAACCGGTAGGCTTCACTTCGCTCTTTTTAGTGCTTTTGATGCTTTTTTTTGCGTCTTTTTTGTTTGCCGTTAAACCACCGTAGTTAACTATAATAAATTTAAATAGAAAGTTATAAATACTGCGGAGGCGTTTTGGATTGAAAAGGGCGGTAGTAATCGGTGCAGGTATAATAGGACTCGC
The DNA here is from genome assembly GCA_021797495.1 of Microcaldota archaeon. Lineage (GTDB taxonomy): Archaea > Micrarchaeota > Micrarchaeia > Micrarchaeales > Micrarchaeaceae > Micrarchaeum_A. Next base: position 30,660 of record JAJZZO010000001.1, on the reverse strand, counting down.
CGTAGCCAAAGAGATTGCGAAATACGGCATAGACGTGACAGTTTATGACGGGAAACGCAGCGTGGAAGAGGGCTCGAAAAAGGCATCAGGAATATTGTCGAAAAGGGGCCTTGAACTCAGCGGCATACAGTACAAGGATTCGATAGTGAACACGCTGTATGGGGCAGTACTTCATTTCGGGAACCAATCTATGAGAATAAGGACTGATAGGATACAGGCTTATATACTCGACAGAGGAAGCCTTGCAAGAGAGAACTATGAAGCCGCCACGGATTCAGGAGTAAAAATTGAGCTCGGGAAGAGGCTCGGGATAGATGATATAAAGGATTTTGATGACGGCAATACCGTGATAGTTGGAGCCGACGGCGCGGTTTCGAGCGTCGCCAGGGCGTTCGCCTTCCCCAGTATAAGCAATTTCGTGCTCACATACAAAGCGGAATACAAGAATGTAAAAACGGAAAACAGGGGAATCGTCGACTTGTATTTTTCCAAAGCATATGCACAGGGGTTCTTCGGTTGGGTGGCGCCGTACACAGAATCAATAGCCGAGATAGGGATAGGGATAACGGACACAGTAAAAAGGCACAGTATGTCTGCATTCCAGAGTTTCGTAAAAATTGAGGAAATGGAAAAAAGGCTTGGAAACGCAGAGCTCATAGATGGGCATGCGAGCATAATACCGGTTTCGAGCAGGAAGAAGACGGTTAAGGGCAATGTATTGCTGGTAGGAGATGCTGCAGGGCAGACCAAAGCCACGACAGGAGGGGGGATAATATTTGGAATAGCTTGTGCAAAGGTTGCTGCCAGAGATATTTACCTGAACATTAGCAAAGGAAGAAAACTTGGGCTTTACGAGAAGGATTGGAGACGCTCTTATGGCACAGACCTGAAAATGCACGCAGCACTGCACAGATATTATTCCATGATGGAAGAAAAGCACATGCAAAGATTCATAGGCATCGCGAAGGCGCTCGGCGCAGAGGGTTTCTTTTCACGTTATGGTGATATGGACAGCCCGTCGCTTATGCTCAAGCGCTTCTTCCTTCGCGGCATGTCTAAATGATGGAAAATATCGAGGAAGATGCGGCAGATGCAAGAGCCATTAATGGCGCAGGATACAGACCGAAGAACACGACAATGGCCACGACCAAAAGCACGGTAAAGTATATCTCGCGCGGCACATGCATGCTCTTGTGGTCCCTGCTCGAATATATGTTGCTTATCAGGCGCGCATAGTAATATATCGATATGAAACTGTTTATTATCCCTATGAATGCGAGGGCGATAAGGCCCGAGCTTATTGCGCTTGAGAAGAGGAGGAATTTTCCCACGAAACCTATGAGCCCAGGTATACCTGCCATTGAAAGCATTATTACCGTTAGGGAAAACGCCAGGAAGCGGCTCCTTTTATACAGCCCGGAATAATCGCTTATGCTCATGAAGCCCTCCATGGCAAGAAACCCTGCGATTATAAACGCGCCTATTATCATGAACGAATGCGCGAATATCTGGAAAAGCGCAGCTTGGAGACCGAACGCGCTTACTGCTGCCAGACCCACCATTATGTACCCTGCTTGGGATATCGACGAATACGCAAGCATGCGCTTTACGTTTGTCTGCACCATTGCACCAAGGTTGCCAAAAAACATCGTGAGTATCGCGAGCGCACCGAATATCAAAGTTAAGCTGGCTTTTTGCCCGATGAAAACTATGAAGGTTATTTCTATAATGGCAATAAAGGCGACCTTCTTGTTTATTCCTGCGAGCATAGGGCTTATGCTGTTGGGGGAGCCCTGGTATACGTCTGGGATCCATAAATCAAACGGAAAGAGCGCTGCCTCTGTTCCGAGCGAAGCCACAAGGAGCACCATTGAGAGTATAAGAAAATACAATGTGCCTGTTGAGCCCGAGGCCGCACGGACGAGCGATAACGAGGAATCATATGGGAATGCCAGAGCTATGGAAAAGGCAAAAACCGCAACGGATATTGCAGCCATGAGGAAGAGCTTTGCGGCAGGTTCGGCGTATTGCTTTCCGTTAAGGGCTATGAGTATTATCGTGGGTATGGTCATCAGTTCTATGGCTACCAGTATGGTAAGGAGCGAAGAAGCAAGCCCTACGGAGAGCACACCCACAGAAATTATCGGCAGCATTATGCCGAACTTTATGTATGAATCTTCGACGTAATAAGCCGCGATATTGACAAGCAGCAGCGCGAGAGGGAATAGTACGAGCGTGAACGACGAAAACGGATATATGTGGTAAAGCGACAGTACGTTGAACGAGGAACCGTATACGGAATAATATATGCCTAACGCCAGAAGCAGAAGGAATATTGCATTATTTGTTGCGAATGAAAGCTTCTTTGACTTATGCATTGTAGCGGCAAGGCCAGAAACTATCAGCGCCACAAGAAGAACCGGAACAGCCAGGTTAAAGATTGCAAGCATATACATCACTCATAGACCGAACAGCGAAATTATTACATACGGGAATATGCCAAATGCGAATATTGCAAGAATCGCCAAGGCGTATGTTACTGCCATCTGCCTCGGAAGCCTCGCTATGCTCTCCGAAGATTCCCTTGTCGAAAGGAATGACTTGTTTATGGCATAATACAGGTAGAAGCCCAACAGCATTATGCTGAAGATGGGTATGGCACCATAAAGGCCGTAGGCGTTTATCGCACCTATGAACACAAGGACATCAGCTATGAACCCCGCAGTCAAAGGTATGCCCGTAGAGGCAAATGTGCCTATGAGGAAGGAGTATGCGGAACCCACCGAATCTTTTACTATGCCCTTTAATACGGTTATATTCCGGTTGCCGTATGATATTTCTATACCGCCTATTACAGCGAACATTAGCGCCATGACGAGCCCGTGGGCGAGCATCAGGTAAACCGCACCGGCTGTGCCAAAGGCGTTGAGCGATGATATCCCGACAAGAATTATCCCGGACTCAAGCATGCTTGAATATGCTATTATGCGTTTTAGATCCTTGTGGCGCATGACAACGAAAGCCGCATAGAAGGCTGATACCGAACCCAGGACAAAGGCGTATTTGGCAAACCCGTAAGAGAAGGTCAGCATGGAAAACAGCAGAAGCATCCCGTATGCACCGAATTTTGACAACACTCCAGATATCAGCATCGATCCCTGCGTTGGGGCCTCTGAATATGCGTTTGCCATCCAGGAATGGAACGGGAATATCGGCATCTTTACCATGAAAGCTATGAATAAAAGTATGAATATTGTTCCTTGTAGCGCAGTTGGTATGAGATAACTGTGAGATGTGATGTAGCTTATATCAAAGGAGTGCACCGGAGTGTAGAAATATATCAGCATTATTCCGAACAGCAGCACGGCACTAGCGAATATGGAGTATATCAGGAAGGTGTTGGCTGCATGCTTGTTTTCGCCCTTTCCAAAAGAGCTTATCAGGAAATATGATGCTGCAACGCCTATGTCCCAGAACACGTAGAATATGAAAAGGTTTGCTGATACGAATAGGCCTATCGCGGAAAATTCGAACAGCATTATAAGAGGATAAAGATTCTTGCTGTTTTCAAACTTGCTTGATACTGCAATCGATGCTAAGAAAGAAACTATGGATGCGAGAAGCGCCAGTATTATGCCGAACTGCGTGGCGGAAAACGATAGGTATATTCCGAATTGGCTTATGTACGCCATGGATTCCGTGCTTCCGATGAAGCCTTTCACCGATAGCGCCAGAAAAACGGAATACAGTGCAAGAAGAAGAACGATGCCGCTTAAGACTATGGCTATGTCCTTGGCTTGTTTATAACTGTTGGACAACGCAGACGCTATGCCTGCGATGCCGAGAATGGCGAGCATGATAAAGAATACAGGGAACATGGTTACACCAACAGCAGCAATATTATCAGTATTATACCTGCTACAAACGCTATAAGGTAATTGTTAGAATCCCCTGTGACTATTTTCCTCAACTTGTCAGATATGGCAAGGAGCCCCTCGCCACCTGAAGCGAAGAACCCATAAATCAGTTCGTCTATTACGCTGATTCCCTCAGCGAAATACATCACCGCTTTTGATATGTACAGATATGCGGCATTGATCGCTACGCTGTTGAACAGTATATAGTAAGCCTTTGTCCTTATCTCGCCAGTGGGTTTAGCCTTCATAAACAGCAGATATGATACCACAAGCCCGAAAGCGACAGCCGCAGTCTCTATTATGGAATCGATAACGCTTATCGAAATAGACAATGAATAATCCGAATATGATTGGACGCTGCCCATGTCAAAAAAAGCGAACGCTGCCAATACAACCAATATTGATGCTATAACTCCGGCATAAACCATGCTCTTCGGTATTTTTGAATAGTCAACCGCTGCAGATTTTGAGGGCTTTCTGGAATGTATGAATAACCAACGGAATATGTAAGCGCTAGTTGCAAAATCTATTATGACAAGGATAATGTAGGCATACGCATTTGATGCCGCAGCTGTATCTATCGCCGCCTTTCCGAAGAAGCCGCTTAAGGGGAATATCCCGGCTATGGACAAAACCCCTATAACCGTGGGTATGTAGAGGAGTTTCCTTTTTGCCGAGCCATAAAGCTTGTATATGTCCTCTTCCTCGTTGTTGGCGCGCATTATCGATCCGGCTGACATGAAGAGCAGAGCCTTGTAGAATGCCTGAACTATGAAGAACAAAACAGCAGCGACTATGGCATGCAGCCCTATGGCAACGAACATCAGGCCAAGGTCTTCTATGGTAGAGTATGCAAGTATCTTCTTGACATGGTGCGAGGATATAGCATTGGATGCGCCCAAAACCGCGGATATTATACCTATTGCCAGTATCAGTTCGGACAAACCGGCTTTCATGAAAAGCGGGAACAGCACGAGAACAAGAAATACACCAGCCTTCACCATCGTGGATGAGTGTAGGAATGCAGAAACTGGAGTTGGGCCTTCCATTGCGTCCGAAAGCCATTCGTGGAATGGGAACTGCGCAGATTTCGTGAAGCATGCGATCAGTACCATGAACATGGCTATGGAGAGATACAACGACGACGGAGAGGCAAGTATAGAGGCGAAGCTGAAGGTATGGTATGATGACCATATGATGAGCATTGCCGCAAGCATAGCAAAATCCCCTATTATTATAGTGGATATTGACTTCCTGGCGGCATACGGTGCGTTTTCCCTTTTGTACCAGAAGCCTATCAATAGATAGCTTGTTATACCGAGCATTTCCCACGCTATGAACATTGTTATGAAGTTTCCGGCAATCGCGAACAGCAGCATTGACGAAGCAAATATCCCCATTTCGAAGAAGAACCTCGGCCTTTCGGTCTTGTATTCCATGTAACCCATGGAGTAGAACATTATGAGAGGCGTTATGAGCCCTATAAGAAGCGACAGTATTACGTTTAACGGGAGCAGCTGCGTGGTTATGTGTATGGTGTATCCAGATATGCCGAACCAGTTAAGCTCCTGTATTTTGCCGAAGGAGCTCATAGAAGCGTAAAGTATCATCAGCGATGTGATGAGGCTTCCCGCAAGGACTAACGGACCGGTGTACTTCTCCCTTCCGTACGTGAGCAGTACTAGGAAAGAGGCTGCAAGAAGCGGCAATATTATGAGCAATGTCAGCATTTCATTCCCTCAGTTTGGAAAGCACCTTTATGTCAAGGCTCGACTTGCTTGAAACCAGATACCTGTAGAACACTATCACCATTATCGCCTCGGCTGCTGCTATGGCCCATATTGTGAACAGCAATGGCAGTATCTCTCCTCCTGCATTAAAATTGAAGAATACAACAGCAAGAAGCGTCGCCGATAAGAGTATGACTTCCGTAGACAGCAGCATTATAACTATATTGCGGCTCGACACTATGCCAGCTACCCCAAGGGCGAATACGGCAAAACTTATTATTATGAAAAGCTGCTCTATCATTTCAACCGCCCTAACGACTTGAACAGTATTATGGCTGAGATTGCCACCCCAAAAAGCATCGCGGTTATGAGATAGAAAAGTCCCATATAATTCGTTATGCCGATTTTTACCTGCAATGGGGTAAAGGCGCTCGTTCCAATGCTTGAAATATTCGCAGTGAGTAACGGATAGGATATCACAGCCAGGAATATGACAAAAACCGCTACGAACGCCGCCTTGTTGGTATGCGGAAACTTGGAAAAGCTTGAGGATGCCACCCCGACCAGCGCATATGTTGAAATGCCTCCGACAAATATGAATAACTGTATTATGGCAAGAAAGGGTTGCCCCATTACCAAAAATAGCGCGGAGTTTACAATAAACGCGAGGGTAAGGCTTATGACGGAATGCAGCAGGCTTTTGGATATGAATACGAACGCTATCGCTGCGAATTCGAATATTGCGGTTATCGCAAGTATGTATATCGTTATATCGTACAACTCAAGGCCTCATTGCAGATCCTCAGGGCGGCGCACGTAGTCCCTCCTGTCATATGCTTCGTATTCGTAGTCTTTCGTGAGTATTAGGCATTGAGGTGGGCAGACCTCTTCGCACAACGCGCAGAAAAGGCAGCGTTCGAGGTTTATCTGCGGCATCTTTTTCGTCCCCTTGGCAGTTTCGGTATCTACCATGTCTATCGTCTGGTTGGGGCATATCCTTGCACACGCAGCGCAGCTTATACACGTTTCCATATCGAGCTTGTGTATGCCCCTGTAGTTGTCCGCAAGGTTTTCCTTTTTCTCAGGATATTCCAAAGTGGACGGTTTTTTAAGAAGCTGCTTTCCCACCTCGTAAATCCCTTTTATAACGGTCATCAGAACCACACAAATATTATATATGAAGCCAAAATGTTTATTACTGCAAGCGGCAGAAGGTAAAGCCACCCTATTTTCAAGAGCCTTCTCAGCGTCATCCTCACTGTTGTAGCCCTTATCACTATGATGAACACCGTTAATATTATTACCTTTATCATGGTCCATGCGAAGGGCGGAAGTATCGGACCGTTCCAACCGCCAAGGAACAGTATGGTTATGAGAAGCGTTCCGGTAAACATGCGCGTATAATCAAGGAAAAGGGCGAGTCCGTAATATGGCGCGCTGACATCGGTAAGCCACCCTGCTATAAGCTCATTGTCTGCTTCTCTGATGTCAAATGGTGGCCTTTCCAGCTCGGCCAGCATTATTACGAAAAACAGAACAAATCCTATGGGCAGAGCTATGGCATACCATATGTGCGACTGTGAAGAAACTATGTTTATGAATGAAAAACTGTGGGCTGCGATTGCCACGGAAGCCACAACCAATATCAGAGGGAGTTCGTAGCTAACCAGCATTATGACCGACCTTTGAGCGCTTATAGAACCGAATTTGTTGCCGCTTGTCCACCCTGCAAGGAAAATCAGTATTGGTATGAATGATAATACCAGAAACACGGCTATAAGTGCCAGCGAGGTGTTTATGCCAACGAATGTGCCTGTTAAAGGTATGAAGGCCAAAGCGAAAACGAAAAACGCATATACTATCGGAAGTATCATACCGAATAACGGCATGTCTGCGTTTTTCGGCACTATATTCTCTTTTGTAAGGAGCTTGAGCACGTCTGCCATATTCTGGAGTATGCCGAAAGGGCCAGTGTAAGTCGGCCCGTGCCTGGACTGCATGCGGCCCATTATCTTCCTTTCGCCCCAGCCGAACATATAGACGAACAGCACTATTAGTATTGCAAGGAGCACAGCGAATACCGCAAATGCTATTATGAATGAAAGGACGTTAGCAAACAGCTGCGGCATATAGTGCAGGAGATAGCCATAAACCGAAGCGTATAGTCCACTTATGAACCCAGAGCTGACCTCTATCAACAAAACACCGGAGCGCTATTCATGTACAAGGACATCCCGTTATGTTAACTTCTTAACGACAAGCTAGCCGTTGTGCAGTCAATAATCATCTATCACCTTCAACGTTCTTAGTCTTTCCCATTATAATTGTTGGAGGTGGAGTTCATCTCCCATATTCTGGTAGAGCGTAATGCCATCAATGCTTTAGGAAGGTATTGCCTTTCAAGATATTATCCCCATTGCCACAGGACATATGCAACGTAGCATATGGCATTTTTGCGCCGTATATATCGTTTTAGTTTTTTCGCTTGAATAGTAGGTTGATGCAATGCATACATCATTGGCAGTGTTAGTATTGGGTTTGCTCGCTATCTCCAGTTTTGCTTATGGCTCAAACCAAACAGGGCTCAATGCAGGAGTTACAGTGCAGTGCCCTTTCATACTCAGGCTAGGCGCTCATCCGGTATATACATCCAGTTCTAACCAGATTGGCAACTTTACAATATACACGTCTTACAATTGCACTATACATGACATGAATGGCTATTTTTCTATCTTGGAATCCAACGGCACTTCGGTATATACTCTTCCAATCAGCAGCATAAACGTTAGCGAAAACCCAGTACCATATAATTTCAAGTTCGACGCAAGCACTGTTCCTGCAGGCAATTACACAGCTAAGCTATTGTTCTCATATGCTAACTTTACAAATACGCAAAATGCCACAATACGCGTATACAAACAGGCAAACATTAATATAACGAGCTTCAACACGAGCCAGAACATCATGCAGCGCAGTCCTCAATATTTTTACTTCACAATCAATAACACGGGCAGTTACGCCTTAGCAAATTCTATAAACGTGCGTATACGCATTACAGGACCGGTGGATTCAGTAATAATAATACCATCTAACTATTCGCTGCTTCCCTCGCAAACCCATAGCTTTACAGTCACATCATACAACTCTACGCGATTGCCAGGTAAGTATCGCGCAATCCTTAACATAACATATTTAGTTAACAAAATTCCGCAAAGCAAATATGCCAGCATAAACTATACAGTCTCTGCACCGCGGACCAGTCAACCGGTTTCGGAACCGTTTATACAAATACCAAAGTTTTCCTTGCTAGCCTTCCCGTTCTTGGTCTCGCTGTTCACTGGCAGTTCCAAATCCGAGATTGTGAGTATAAGAAACGATGGCAATGCCACAGAATATGTGGATTTCGCTGTCGCCCCAGTATACTCAAGTATGTTGGGCTTATCTGCAACAAACCTCTCGATAGAACCGAAACAAACAGTAGGGATCAGCACTGTTGTGTCAGCGGCAAATACCTTATCGCAGGGGCAGTACATAATACCTGTGAATGTAACAGTAGGCATAGGACAAACTGTCACAAAAGAAACGCTTTATGTGACTCTTGAGGTATCCCATCCCATGTTTGCTTCCGCAGTGCATAGCATAACGCTTGTGAACAATACAAACAATGCCACTGGTGTCGTGATTATAAACAATCCAACAACAAAAAACCTGACAAATGTTGTAGTGAAGACCATAATACCTAGTAGTGTTGTGAAAAACAGCTCGCATATAAGCGCATACGGCCTTCCCCATTTTATAAGCACTGTTAACGGAAGTTACGTCATAAATTGGTATATAGGAGCGCTGCCTAAGAATTCCAGTACATATGCATACTTCACTCTGGCAAATATGATGAACTATCCCTCGCTGGCGCACGTTGCTGAAGTAATAGCCGCACCTTCAACTGCCATTCCGTCAAGCATATTGAGAGTTTTATCCATAAGCGCACCGACTTTTTATGCAGGCACAGAGAATACCATAGCACTTACAGCCTTTTACAGTGGCATAGTGCCGCAAAGCGTGATCGCATACCTAACAGGTCCTTCAGACGTAATAATATACAATTCAACGCAGCGTGTAAATGCCACCCCAAACAGCGTATTCGTAGAGAACTTCGCAGTCAAGCCTAGTTCAGCAGGCACTACAATAATGAACATGCACATCGGGACTATCGGTGCAAACCTGAGCTATGAGATACCTCTGATGGTGCTTGCTAAGCCACCTGTTACGACAACTACCATACCTGCAACACAGCAGGCACACAAGGCGCCGTTGATAGCCTACGGGGTGTACGGAGTGTATGGTATAATATTTTTAGTTATTATTATAATTAGTATTGCAGTTGCAAAATCGATGAACAAGCCAAAGTACAGCTCACAAAGGGCCGCAAAGCTGAAACGGCTCCGCGAGGCTATGAGAAGAACTAAGTAATGTTCTAACCGGCATCAGATGGTTTTCGTGAAGATAAACAGGCATTGAACACCGTTCAACAAAGTCCGAGTGCTCGCCATTCAGATATTAACCCCATACTTATACATTGAGTCCCGTTATGAGATGTTGATAGAATGCCATACCTGATAAGAGTGTCATCGCAAAAGGGCGGCGTAGGGAAAACCACCGTAGCCGTTAACTTATCCATAGCCTTGCAGTGCAGCGGATATCAAGTACTACTCATCGATGGTGACACAGTAAATCCATCCGTTGGATTTCACCTAGGTATTGAGGACTCGAATACAGGTGTCAAAGAGCTGCTTATGGGCAAGGTGAAGCTGGTCAATGCAAGGGTGGCGCATGCGCCTTCCGGACTGCATGTTGTTCCGGGTGTGCTCACGCAGGAAGAGTACATAGTAAACAACGAAATGATGCAAAGGTTCACTGCTATCGTGAAGAACAGCAATTACGACTTCGTTATAGTGGATACCGCCCCTGGCTATGCTGTAGAACATATGGGGAAGTATTATAACGAAGCGCTGCTTGTATCCACTCCGGAGATGGCTAGCGTAGCCAATATAGTAAGGCTCACGGCATGGTTCGACAGGATGCACCTGGAGCACAAGCTCGTGCTCAACAAGGTAAAGGGCAAGCGCTATGAACTCCATGATAAGGAAATAGAAGAGATGTATGAGAACAGGATTACCGGGAAACTGCCAGAAGACGACATCGTACCTCTCAGCATAGAGGATCACATACCTGCATATTTATACAGCAGGAGATGTAACTTTTCGAAGGGAATAGATAAGCTGGCAAAGACATATTATGCTGTGCCTGGCTCGAAAGTGCCGACGATGCGCAGGCGCGGCTTGCTTTCCCTGCTGTTCGGCGGCAGACGTAGGCATTAGCCCAGTTCCCATAAATAAATAATGTTTTGCTTTCAATATCCGAATGATACGATGAAACCAAATTTCGCGTCGAAGATGCTGTTTTTTACGATGCTAGCTTTAGTCCTTGCAGTGCCAGCTCAGCAGATATTGAGCCCTACTCAAGCAACATTCCAGGAACCCAATAGTCCGGCGTTTACAGTGCATCTTGACCTTAGTGCTAACGTGCTTTACTCCGGAAGCAATGAAATTCTTACAGCAAATGTTATAGGCGGAGTGCCACCGTACTCGTATAATTTTACCATATACAATAGTTCAAACACTGAAGTCGCAAATACATTATATACCGAAGTAAATTCAACGTCAAATACGCTCTCGTTCACGCAGAACACCTTATGGGGCAGTGGGATATTCGTAGTCAAAGCAGCAATCGAGGACTCAAAAGCAGTGATAGCGTCAAATTCAGTGACCTATAACGCTGTTTCTACTTCGACTACGACTTCCATATCTACCACATCTAAGAGCACCACAACCTCCATCGTAACGCCTACAACAACCATTCGGCAAGGTGAAAGATTGCCAGCGAGCATATATCTAAACAATGCCCTTTCGCAAAAAATACCATTCAATTCAACATTACTTGACAGTATAGACATAAGTATGAAATCAGGAATGGCTGCCAACATAGTGGTTAATACAAGCACAAACAATCCAGAAGGAGTTCCGGTTCCCAGTGGTGTTTACAGGTACATAAAAATAACCGAGCCAGCAAATCTGGATAGGAACATATCCAACGTCATATATACTTTCAATGTTACTCGATCGTGGGTAACTGCTCAGCACACTGGAAACGGCAACATAAGGCTTTTCAAGTATTATAATAATGGATGGCGGGCATTGCCGACATCTTTTGTAGGGAGAAGCGCGACCTATTATACCTACTCTGCAGTATCGAACTCCCTTTCGACATATGCAGTTGGATTTGTAACTGGCGGCGCCACAGCAACCACTAACAGCACCACACTCACTCTGGCTTCTGGGTATCCTGCATATTTCTTTGGTACAGGAGCAGAAGAGGGTGGCGTTAACGGCGCGACGCCATCATTTAACGTGAACGAAGATGTAATCATACAGGAGCTCGTCACTGGAGGGAAGCCAGCTGGCCGAAACTCCAATTCCTCGATAATAGGCCATACGACAAACGACACTGCAAGCGTATTCCTTGTCGGAGGCGCAACTTCTTATAATATTTCCCTCGCTGGCGTAGGTGCAAATGTTATATTAGCTAACAACGGGGTAATTTTCACAAGCAAGACCAACACCACCACGGCACCGAGCCTTGCATTCACAACGCTCACAAGCAATAGTTTTGTGGTTCTTCTCGCTGATTCCGCAGGCAGCAAAATAACAGCTACATCTTTCCCTGCTGGATGCACCACAGAGCAGGATGTCAACAGCACAATCACATCTTCTATTGCTGCCATATGCACCATAGCCGCTGCAGGTTCGCAAACCGCTGGCATTACAGTAGGAACGAGCACGCAATCTGCCATGGCGGCGTATGTATTCCCAGAATATCACGTAGTACTAAATGATAACCCGAGCACCGCAACAATAGCAACAAACGGTAATACATATGCTAGCGGCGCTGCGATGAACGCCATAGGCACAAATACATTGACAGCAAATCCTCCAGCTACAGGATCTTATGTATTCAATGGCTGGACTGTTAGTAATTCCAACCTTACTCTTTCATCAAGCACTGTTCCTACAACTAATTTAACTGTGATGGGTAATGGTATTGTGACTGCTAGTTGGAATAGTGTGGCATCATTCACAGAAACAGGGCTTCCTAGTGGTTCAAAATGGAACGTGACGTATAACGGAGTACTTAACTTCAGCATTACAAATACTATAAAATTCTTTACATCTCCTGGTACATATGGTTACACAATCCCCAATCAGGTTGTATCTGGAACTACTTATGTACCATCACCATCCAGTGGCAACCTTATTTCTAGTAATACGCTTAATGTTTCATTCACTACCTCTACAACATCTACATCTACATCTACTACCTCTACAACATCTACATCTACTACCTCTACAGTGCTTACTACAATATATTCAAATGAGTATATAACTTATGGAAATACTACTACTGGAACCAGCACACCACTGTCGTTAATCTTAAAACCAAATTATAAAACCTACTTTTACTTATATGGTGGCATAACTGCAGTTTTATTGACTCCTCCGGTGCCATTCGAAGATAACTGGTCAACAACAACTAACTATACATACGAAAATGAATTTTGCCCAACAATTACTACCACTACAGTTGCTAACAATCCAAAAATCAGTAAAAATGTAATATTTTCAAAGTCAAATTTTAATTTATTAAATAATCCATATAATGGCTACGGTGGTTTAAAAACATTAAATTTACTAGTATGTATTTCCAAGGAATACGGATTTAACATGACAAATATAGGTCACAGCACAGAAAATGTAGGTACTGTGATTTATGGAAATTACCCATCCAATCTCTCACTAAGTGGTATCGGGGCTGATGTGCTATTACAAAATGGGAATGTATTCGACAAAAGTGGTTTGTCTGGAATCTCTGAAAACTTAAGCTATACAGTGCAAAAGAATAATAGCTTCGTCATATTAGCTGAGTCAGTAACACCATATCATTTTAGTTCTATGGCTGTTCCTCCGAGTTGCGCTTTGATTAGTAATTCATTAACTTCTTTAAGTTCAGCACAAACTGTAATATATGCCTGTAGGCAGAATTCGGGTTCGTATAACTCTGAAGTTACACCGTCCGGTAACTCTTCTTATTCAATGGCATCGTATGTATTTCCCCCTTATAAAGTTTTTTTTGATGATAATCCAAGTAACGGAACTATAACACTGAATACAACATCATATACAAATGGACAATCAGCTGAACTTATCGGAACTTATAATATAACTGCAAATCCCCCGCCCGGTTATACATTTAGTAATTGGGAAGTGACTAATTCTATCAATTTGACAGTGGCAAACCTAAATTCCGACTCGACGACGTTAACAATTGCGGGCAATGGCACAATAACCGCAGATTTTAAATCTAATTCTATAACGTCAACATGCACAATATCAGTAACACCGAACACCATAGATTTTGGAACTTTGTATCCGAACCAGGCAATTCCAACAGATGAAACAGTTACAGATACAAATTCTGGGAATACACAAGCATCAATCCTTGTTTACGGAGGTAACTGGATAGGACCTACCTCGTTTGGAGTGAGCAACACCACTTGGGCAGCTACCAGCGACGCTGCATTCCCCGCAAATAGGCTTTCTACTACTGCAACCAATACCCTGATATTGGTACCCGCTTCCTCAAGCAATGATATATACTTCGGTCTCGGGATACCTGATGGAGCGCCTGACGGACATTATTCTCAGACAATAACGATAGAGAATAGCTGCTGAAATTAAGTGAGTTTGTCGCAGGTAGGGTATGTGGGTTTACCTTTTACACCATTAAGTTGTCTTATGTGTTTCTGATGCTAGATGCAAATAAGTTTTTAAATGTATATTGTCATTATTGATTGGACGATCTTCATGAGAACAGCGATTGTACTTACATCATTAATTATTGCGTTTGCAGTGATGATTGTATTTTCATTCCAGGCGTTGCACTTCAGCTATGCAAGCAGCAACACCGCATTGGCTGCGAACGTCAACGTCGGCAATGTCATATATTTATCAGTTACCAATTCTACCGGAGGCAACGTCATAAACTTCGGGAGCATTTTTCCAGGGACATCCTACAACACTAATGTGCCCGTAACAGATACGGACAGTGGAGGCAATATAGGTGCTAACATACTCGTGGAGGGCACCTCTTGGGCACTTACTTCAAATACTGCCGTTACTTTTAGCGTTGGCAACACGTTATGGAACCCGACATCATTGACCTCGTATGCAGGCAACGCTCTCACTACGACGTTTGCTGATACCAACGAGATAGTAACTGCTCCTAGTCTTAGCACACCAGCCACAAACAGCATAATTTATTTCGGTCTCGGTGTGCCGAGCGGAACGACCCCTGGAAATTACATACAAACGATATCATTTGAAAATTATAATGCTTCACAGTCTACATATAATAGCATCTCCACAGCAAACGCCATCATTGCAAAAGTCTACGTGCAAGGAACATGCTATATATCATTAACTCCGAACACCATATCGTTCGGCTCAATCGTAGCGTCGGCAGACGTACCTACGAATGTTCTTGTTACCGACAGCGACTCTGGTGGCAACGTTGCGGCATCTTTGCTTGTCAGCGGAACTGACTGGTATCTCAATGGCAACACGCTTGCCACGAGTTTTGGCGTGAGCAACACGCTGTACGATTCGGCAATACAGACAACATATACAGGTAGTGCGCTGTCAAATACGTTAGCAGTTACGGGCATAACCATCCCGGCACCGACAGCATCTAATACAGTCACAAGCAATGACATATACTTCGGCCTTGGAATACCTGGAGGAACCCCAGCAGGTACATACAAACAGACCATAACGATAGAAAACAGCTGCTAAGTGTTGCAATGAGTGCGAAATACCTGTTGCTGCTGTCTTTTTCTTTGTTTCTCATCTTGGGTACAATGGCATACGCGCAGCTGGGGGAGCAGGCAGGGCAACCCTCCTTCAACATAAGCGTTGGGAGCAGCAGCACATTCAACTACTCTATACTGAATTCCGGATCCAGTCCCATACCGTTCAAGGTTGTGCCGCCGACACTCAATATTATACCGCACAACGCAACGCCAATTGTTACTGTAGTCCCTATGAACGGCACTCTGGCCCCAAACTCGCAGCAGGTAATAAGCATAAGGGTGAGTATCCCATACAGCGATAAACCATACCTAAAATGGCAGGGCATTCTCTCTGTAGTAGAGGTGAGTCCCACTCAGAATATAACTGGCGGCACTGGAGCTGTCATAGAGGCTGGCATTGCCAAAATAGTCACAATAGAATCTGCGCCGGCAAAGGGCATACCGGAGATTTATTACATAATAAGCGCATTGGTTGTGATAATAGCAGTAGGGCTTATAATATATCTGCTCTCCAAGAAGCGTTCTAGAGCTGCCATGGCAAGGAGGAAGGCCAGAACAGCTTATGTAAAGGCGAGAATCAGGGGTAAGAAATTGAAACCGGCAACCAAAACTGCCAAGAAAAGGAGTGCAGAGAGAAAAACTAGGAAGAGCGTACGCAAAAGGGCAAAGACCAGTACGAAGAGAGGCAGAACTAAGGCGGCAGTAAGCGTAAAGTCTAAAAGAAAAGGCAGGCGCGCACATTAACGTGCCAATACGCTTGCAACGTATTGCCAGCGGTAGAATGCCAACATAAATACGGGTATTTATGCATTGCACTTTGTAACTTACATATAGTCTAGATCACAGTATTTTTGCCTCAAAATAAGAACTTGGATCAGGGTAAACACAATCCAATAGTCAGATAACATAGGTTAGAATAAGGTATAAATACCCTAACCGAAAACAAAGTAATGAAATACGTATTATTAGCGGTGCTTTTTTGGACGACAAAACTGCGGAAATACTCAGGAACGGAAGCATAAGGATAGAGGTAAAGCGCTCCGGAATGCTGCAGAAGATGCTGTTTACGGTTAAAAGGATAAAGATAGGCGAACATGAATTTGTCGAGCTTTATTTGCCAAGGCACCTCGAGCTCAACGAGCTTCAGCGCGTTGCGGACGAGACTGGGCTTCCGGTCGAGGCTGAGAGCACCAGGGCTTTCCCCAAGGGCAAGGGAGCCGTGGATTTTATGGAGCTTTAGCTTATGCGCTCAGTTGGCATAGAAGTTCGCATATGTAAGCGTCCCGTTCGTGTATAAGCTCTTTCCAGCAATGCCATAACTCATGTTTAGGAAGTATGTTGAAACCGTGCTTGCTATCGGGACTGAAGGTTCCAGGCACCTGAAAGATTCGTTTATGCTCTTCCCAGGCGCAATGGTCGCATTTATCTCAGTTGTCGCGTTGAACGGGAGGTATGCGCTGCACCCGAAGCGGTTCAGGGTTATAGATGTGTTATAATCGTTCTTTATCCTTATGGTATAATTGCCCGAAGCGAAGCTTTTGTATTCGCAGCCTATAGAGGCATTCGAGAAGCTGCAGGTGCTGTTTTCCAAAGGCCTCCATGAGGCATAAGCGTTTGTTACGTTAAGCCTGCCGAATAGCATTCCCGCATTGAAAAGCGCCACGTTGCTGTTGTTCTGCGATACGAAAGAGTACAGCTGCAACGTGTAGTTCTGCGAAACCGCAATCGAGTGGGAAAGGGAATAGTTTTGAAGTTCCACTGCTGGCGCCCTGTAATACTGCGTACACATGTTTAGCCCTGTGCTGTTGTTAAGGTATATAAATCCAGGGCAGACGCTGTTGAAAGAAGATATGTTTATTGATGGATGGAAACTCAGTATGCTGCCGAAATTGCCTGCTCTGCTGTTTTCGGAAAGCGAATATACCGAATAATTCTTGCCTATCAGGCTTATGCCGAAGCCCTCGTCTGTAGAGTTTGCGTATGTGAAATTATCCACCTTTTGGTACTCGTTCTTATGCAAGGCAGTGGCGTTTGACAAAAGTGCATATTCGGTATTGGCGTATTTGTTTGCCAGCATGCTCTGGCATGTGGCGCCTTCGGTAGCGTTGTAATAGAAGAATATCTTTGTCCAACCCTTGCTTGAATAACTGCAGAAACTAGTGGTGTAATTTAGCTTTGCAAAAACCGCATTGGAGTTGCCCACGGTAAATGGGCGTTCGCTGAACGAGTATGTGGAAAGTATCGACTTTATGTCTGAATTGCTGAGCGTGCCCTCCAGCCACAAGCCATATGCCACAGAGCCGTTTGTATACTTGGAATAGACGCCGTTGCCTACATTGAGCAGAGGCGACAGATCATGCATTATTGCAAGCGAAATGCCCCTGTCAGGACCAAGGAATGGCTTGAATGTGCTTATGTTGTACGATACCGCAAGAAGCGAAGAAAACTCCATCCCGCGCGGGAACAAGGTAAATGTATAAGTTTCATTGGTATTGTTTGATGGTATGTAAGAATAAATATTGGGCTGCTGCGGGTTGCTGACATTTATGGAAACCTGGGCTGAAGTCACAGATGAATTGGCTATGTCCAATATGCGGCTCGGATCAGCCACCACGGAGAAATTGTATGTCCCGTTACGCGAATACGTGTAGTTTTCGTTTATGTATGCGGTTTTATGCGGAGGTATCGAAACGTTGTAATAATTTATGGCCTGGTCGTCGAGATAAAATCCCACCCGCATGCCGCGCACGTATGATGAGCCGGTATTGCTTATCGTGATATTGAATTTGGTGTTGTTGAATAGGTATGTTGCATTGTGATTGTAGTTCACTGGAGTCATGGAAACATTTATGCTATAAGGGCCGTTGGGTTGCACAGTTGCAACTATGGCTATGAAAACAGCGACTACTACGACTATAGCGATTGCACCGTATAATAATATGTTCTTGTTGGAAGACATAAAACCACTATTTAATTCGGCTTCAGCGTTTCTTTATCTCTCTTATCACAGAGGTTATCTTTTCCCTTATTGGCGATATCTCTGACTCGAAGTAGCCGCGGATCCAGGCCTCTTCGTCATATTTTTCCGAGCCTTCAGGGAAGAGCATGAAGTACCTGCCCTTCGAGTGCTCCATTATATTAGCTGATTTTAATTGCAGGAGATGGTACCTGAGCGTTTTCTCGTTTATGGGTTGCCAGGATTTTGATATGTATTCTGCCAGTTCGCTTACGTTGGGATCGTGCTTTTTCTGGAATTGGAAGTAGAGCATCGCATCCAGCACGTGTATCGCGCTGAGCCTTGTCTCGCCGGGGTTTATTATTCCCAGCGAAAGCGCCAGCCATCTTACCATAGACCTGCGGGTCTCTGTGACCTCCTTTGTTATGAGAAGGTTCCGCAGCTTTATCTCCGCCTGTATGAGCTTTGCCTCGTTTATTGCTGGCATATGCTAATTTACCTCTATCAACGCTTTAATGATTATTTTTCTTGTTAAAGGTATAAAATACTTAAGCCCCATAACTGTTATTGCGTTATACGGTGTTTTTATGGCGACCATCGAGATGAAAACGAACTTTGAACCCAATTCCTTGAAGGCTTTTATGAAGAACGAGCTTAGGATGAAAGTGAATTTCAAAAACACGGACAGGGAACACACATATTGGTGCGAATCCGACATTGTTGCTAAGGCACCATTGTCTTTGGCGCACGATATGCCTCTCGAAACAGGAAGGATACGTGTTGGCATACTGAAGCCCGGAACCGAAATAATCAAGACTGTAAACCTTTATACGCTTCCGAACAATTTTCCTGATGATTACAAAATAAAGTTCACGGTTTATCTGTATGACGACGAGGGGGCGATACATGAAAGGGTAGAGGAAACAAGCAGCATTGAATGCAGAGGCAACTACCCTGGAACCAAAGAGGGAGCTTCTACGTCGGCCAATGTCAAATCCTGATCACCTTACGTAGAACGAATCATAATCGTTGGTCTCCACTGTGCTTACGATTTCGAGCTTGTGCACTTGCGGACCATGCTCAGTATCAACATTTATCAGCTTTGAAAACTCGTTGAGTTTCTGCTCCTCACCAATAGCAAGTACTTCGACGCTGCCGTCAGGCATATTTTTTGCATAGCCTGCGATATCCATCCTTAATGCTATGCCCCTGACCAAAGCCCTATAGCCAACACCTTGGACCACACCATGCACCGTAATTTTTATTGCACCCATGCTACCACTAGTATTTTGCGAATGATATTTAAAATAACTGAGCGAAATAACATTATGCCAAAGGAACGCAGGGCGCAGAGTGCTATAGAGTTCATAACGACCTACAGCATGGTGCTTTTGATAATAACGATTGCAATAGCTGTGCTGTTCCTATTTATATCGTTGCCAAAATCAATACTGCCTACTGAGTGCAACTTCTATAACACGTTCGGGTGCTACGATGCCATATACGGGCTCAACTATACGAGCGGCAATGTGCCTGTGTCCACAGGCACCGCACTGCTAGTTGTCGCGAACTTCGAACAGCCTGGCATAATAAATACCAGCAGTTTCAGCGCTTTCATAAACAGTGTGGAAAGCACTTCGGGCTATTGCGCGCCGAAAGTTGCTTTGCAGGGACAGAAAATATACTGCATTGCGTATTTTAAGGGGCAAACTTTAACTCCAGGACGTTTATACTCCGGAACTTTCAGCATATACGGAAATTACTGCGCTGTTGCACCAAGCAAGATATCGACAGCTTACTGCCCGAAAGCTAACGCCACAAGCAGTTATAGTTATGGTGGAGTTGTGAGGACCCAAGGGGTAGATAAAGTTATAGGAGGCATATACGCCGTTCCTATAAATATTACTTTTAATAACTTCAATTTCTTTGACTGGTTATTTGTCACTTTTATAGAACCAGGGTATCAAGTCCCGATAAGCTTCAACCCTAATAACACATCATATAGTCTTCATGAAGCGCCGAATTTGGGCAACATAAGGTTTTATTACAAAAACCAGGAGCTTTACGACTGGTGCCAGAACTGCAATGACAGCATGACTGGAAATGCCATATTCTGGGTTAAAGTGCCGCAGGGTACATTCCCTTTTGGTTGCCTGTTCGGAGGCTGCCCAAGCACTATACATATGCTGATGTACTTTACGCCGCTGGGCACCACTTTTACCGGAGTGCACTCAGGTTTGGCTCCGGAGCTTACAACACCCTATGGGCTGTACGATAACGGCCAGGCAGTATTCAACTATTATACCAATTTTGCAGGCACTAGCCTGCCGTATTCATGGGTCGACATGCTTGGAAAAAATTACAGCATAAATAATGGACTGTATTTTACTGGAAGCGGCGTAGCCCTTATAGAAAAGCTGAACAATTATCCGATAGACGTTTATAACATAACTTCAGCGAGCATCACAATGACAAATCCCGGAAAGGGAGGATTGCTTTTCGGAGTCAACGGCAGCGCACCTAGACGGCACGGACCCTTTGATAACCATTACTGCAATGGCCCTTACAACAACACATGGATAAACGTGGGATTAACTGCAAACGACTTATGTTACGGAGAAACATTCAGCGTTGTTAGCGGGGACTCGCTTGCAGTAGATGCCGGAACTAGTACGACGGTTGGTACGTCAGTGCCTACATCAGGTACTTACACTGTAGGGCTTGCGAACGGATTTTCAAACGCTTATTATTTTTATAACGACACATTGCAGGTCAAACAGAGTCTGCCTTCCGTAATATTCGGTTATTTCGGAATAGAAAGCGACAATTCACAATTCAAGGTCAATTGGGTCAGGTCTACAAGCATGCTTAATGGAGGAGAACGGCCGAACATAACTTTCGGCCCAATAGTGAAGGAACCTGGCCCGTAAAAAGGTATGGCTACGGCGTTTATAGCTTAAAACGCTGCGATTTTTTGATTCCTAGTGTGCCATTGGCACCGAACTGCATTATTCCATCCTTGAAGCTATTTCCTTGGCTGCAATCTCTATGGGATTTATTATGTGCTCTATCCCTATGCCTTTGAGATGCTTTTCCATATCTGGATTATCTGCTACCACAGATATAGGTCTGTTTGAGGCGATATTTTTGGCTATTATGGCAGCGTATAAGGATCTGGCGCTTTCGCTGGTGTCTATGACTATATACTTTGCCTTGTTTAGCTCGAACTGTTCCATGTCGTCCGCAAGGGTCTCATCTGCTATGAAAGCCTTGTAGCCCAACGACTTTATCCTGTCAAGCGTGACCTTGTCGGAGACTACAATCACGAACTTAGAACCCTTTTGCTTTAACATCCTTGCTATTGACGCGTTGGTAGGGCCATATCCTATAAGGATTATGTGCCTGTTGAGGCTTCTGCGTTCTATTCTCGATATCCTGCCACTAAGGTTTTCCAATCTGGAGTTCACAAAACCACTTGATATTATTGTAACCGCACTAAGAAAAATACTAAGCCCCACAAGTATCAGCACTATGGCGAATGCCCTCGCTATTGGTGTTACCGGGACTATGTCGCCATAGCCCACAGTGCTTAGGGTCACAACCACAAAGTATAATGCATTTAACGGCGTGCTTATTTTTACATTGAAATTATTGTTGATGCCAAGGTAGTAGGTAATCGCAGTGCCTATAACCAGCACAAGCACGGCTATTATTGCGTATGCCAACACTTGAGACGTCATTCCCATTAGCATCTACATTAGGATATTGCTTATGAATTTAAATACCATTATGCAATAATTTATGTGGTCCATATATGCGATTTAAGGAGAAGGTTTATGTGGCAATAATCGTTATCGCGGTAGTTGCGATAATCCTTGCTGTTGTTTTCTCTTTGGGCCGTAAAACGATACAGGAAAATGCCTTAAACGAGAGCATACCCATTCTGCTTTATGCAAAGGGACTGCCCTACACGCTGAGCAATCTATCATTTTCATCCCAACACATAAGGATAGTTGGAACCCAGGGTTCTGCAAATTTTTCCTACGGTTATTTCATGCCTGGTTCGTTGGTGAATTCTGCGATGTATGCAGGCTCTTTTAAAAGGAACTGGACCAACGTAACAATAAGCTATTCGCTGATTTCGCCAAGGTTCTATTTCGATGGAATAAACAACAGCTTCGGCAACGGAAGCATAGATATGAGAATGCCTGTGACCAACTTTGACACTTCCAACGCGCTGATACTGGGAATTCGTTTTTTCCCTCTGGAATATTATGCCTCTTATCCATCAGTTGCTTTGGAAAGCGCGCTTTACCCGATATTGTATGCAGGCAGTAACAGCAACATAGGGGCTTACATAGAGAACAAAAGCACGCCAGGCATTCTGCAGTACAATATAACAGGAAAAGCTCCGGTCTCGTTCAGCATCTACAACAGTACACGCGGCTATATGCTAAACGTTAACGTAAGCAACCGCGGCAACGATACGCTAGATTTAGAGGATATTGAACTAGGTGGCTATTTCCTTGGATCGCAATCAAGCAATTTCAGCCTGCCTAGAGTGACAGTGGTAAACGAAAGCGATCCTTACATAATTGCTGAAATAGACAACTTAGGAATAAACATTAGCTCCAATAGCAGCTTGTCGTTTCTCCAAACGAATATAAGTTCCGTGAACAGGTTATTCGGGAAAATCAGAGCAGGAGCCATAACAAATGCAGGCCAGTTTTATTCCTATTTCAACAGCACGCTTAACGTATCAAGGCTAGAGTATCTTGAAAGTCTTATGATGGAAAACAGCAGCTATTACATAGCCATGCACGCCCTCAAAAACTATGACCCCACGAACGGCTCTGTGGCTGAATACGCCAGCAGAATCAGCTCTTGGAACAACGCATACCTCGGATTCATTACACTGAATGTTTCGAATAGCGGATCCCTACATTTGCCTAAAAGCAAGAATGCCATAAACGCAACCGGCTATGCCATAAAGCCCGGGCAGAGTGCATCGTTCCTTTTCGCCTTGGGAAACCTTTCATACGAAGGGCAGAGCACATCGCCGATAAATGGCATTAATTATACCGCATTTGCTTATTTTAATGGCGTACAGTATTCTGATGCTGTGAACAGTTACCGCTAATCCGGATTTGGACATATGGCGGGCATTTTGCAGCCTGGAGCCAGTCATTTTTAGTGCAAAAGTATACTCCCATAACAATTACCGCACAAAAGCGATAAATATTGTAAGTCCTTAAAAAAATTGGTGGTAGTGTGGATAGGGTTAGAGATGCAACTGAGGTGGATGAAAAAAAGTACAGTCTAGATGCTGACGCATTTGCGGTTGCTTCCAAGTACATGGACAGCTTCATAAGCTTCAAAAACCGCAGTATTGCAAGATACGAAGAGGCATTGCAAACAACCCCTTATGATAACATAAAATTCACCCTGAAATACCTTATAGAAAAGGAGACCGAATCCATTAAGTACGCAGATACCTTAAAGAAGCTATTGAGTGCGGATACTCTTCATGACGTAGGGCTGAGAAAAAACAAAGACCTGCAGATATACGACCATTTTGAAAAGCCAGAAGTTGAGAATATTGATAGCGGCAGCTTGAGGGATATTTTAATGGCTGCAATAGTTGAAGACAAGGACATGATAGACAGGCTTAAAATAATAGGCATTGAAAACGAAAATACTGAGACAGGGAAGGCCGTGGCGCACCTGATAAATACCATAATAAACGCCAAAAATGCGATAACAGACGTTTTGCTTGGGTTGGATACAAGAGAGTGGTAATCTGGAATGCGTTTTTTGCAGCTTGGGAAGGAATAGGGAAAAACACCTTTATGGCGATGAGAAATGCTACGTGGTATTGGACATAAACCCGGTAACCGAAGGCCATATGCTGGTCATAACCAAAAGCCATTACGATAACATGCTTGGAGTCCCTAAAGAAGAACTTTCGAGCTTGTTTTCAATAGCGCAAGACTTCGCCAAGCTCGCAATTGAAAAACTTGGAGCAAAAGGAGTTAACGTAGGGACAAATATAGGAAAGAGCGCAGGACAGGAGATAATGCATGTGCACGTTCATGTCATACCAAGGTATACCTCAAGATACTCGAAAAGGCACAACCTTACGGCAGACGAGGAAGCCAGGCTATTAAAGCTTTTGAAAAAAGGAAGCGTTTAAGGCACTTGCGCATGCAACTGCAATGAATAAATAGCTCCTTTGCGTATCTTACATTGGTGGTATGAATGGCAAAGAAAACATATGCATGCAAGGATATCGGAATGCAGTGCGGATTCACTGCTGAAGCGGCAAACGAGCAGGACCTTATGCAAAAAATCGCAAAACACGCTAAAGAAGCGCATGGAATGAACAGGATAGACGATGCGACAATGAAGAAAGTAAAGGCAGCAATAAAAGGCGCTTAATCCCTAGCTTATTTCTTTTTCTTTTTATTTCCTTTTTTTACCTGAAATTTCTCAATATTTATAAATAGCTTGACAATCATTCCTATCGCTATATATTAAGGGTGTCAGCTTTGGCAAACATGCCGGAACAATTGCAGAAAAGGATGGAAAAGCAGGGCTACCATTTTGTAGGCCAGCATTCTGCCGTAAAGATATGCGAATACACGGCCAACGGGCTTAGAGGTGAGACTCTTTGCTACAAATACACTTTTTACGGCATAAGGAGCTGGCAGTGCATACAGGGCACCCCGGCAATAGGCTGCGACATAGGGTGCAGATTCTGCTGGCGGCTCATACCAGAGGAAGAGGGCTTCAAGTGGAACGAGCTCAACGCGCTGAGCCAGTGGGACGACCCGGAGATGATAGTGGAGGGCATGGTAAAGGAGCAGAGGCGCATAGTCAGCGGCTTCAAGTCCATAGCGGACAACGAGCTGAAGCTCAGGAGGTGGAAGGAAGCGAATGAGCCAAAGCACGTGGCCATAAGCCTTACTGGAGAACCAACTTTCTACCCGAAGCTTGCTGGGCTTCTGGCAGCGTTCCACAAACGCGGGATAAGCACGTTTTTGGTAAGCAACGGCACACTCCCGGAAGCGATAGCCAAGCTGAACCCTTTGCCAACGCAATTGTACATATCTCTGCAGGCGCCAGATGAAGAGACTTATATCTACGTGACAAGGCCAAAGATAAAAGATACCTGGAACAGGTTCCTGAACTCTCTGGACATGCTGCATACGCTAGATACAAGGACGGTTTTGAGGATGACGCTCATAAAGGGATTGAACATGAAGAATGAGGAGGGCTATGCGAGCTTGATAACAAGGGCGAAGCCCAACTACGTAGAAGTGAAAGGATTTTCATATGTCGGAGGCGCGAGGAACGAAGAGAGGGGGCTCAGCCTTTCCAGCATGCCGAACCATTCGGAAATAAAGGAGTTCGCGGACAGGCTCGCGAGCCTGACTGGATATACACGCGTTTCAGAGCATGCGCCAAGCAGGGTAGTGTTGCTGGCGCGTGACGAACAGTCGGCAAAGGACAGGATAATAGACTTCACGAAAATACATTAACCTGGGTTTTTGCCTGCGTTCGTGTCTTCTTTTCCCTGAAGATATAACTCTGTAGAAAGCTTGTATCTTGAAACTGAATGCGCTATGACCTTGCCATTTCCTTCGAATTTAGCAAGGAAAAGCCCCACACCACCGAACATCGCAGTCTTTATATTGTCGACGAAAGTTATCTTGTACTTCAGCGAGGCGTCAAATCCTGCTATATGCCCCGGGTCTATTTCGAGTGGGTCGCTGTCGGTAACGTTGTATTCTATTATATCTCCGGCAACATGTATGAACATTATCCCTGGACCGGTAAACCTTTGCAGTATCAGCCCCGCGCCACCGAAAAATGCGGCGCCTATGCCTACGGTTTCTATGCTGAATTTGACGCTCTCCTGTGCCGCTATGAAGGCGTAATGCTCTGCTATGAACTGCTCGCCCTCCTTGAGCTCGACGGCGTATATCTTCCCGGGTATTATGCCTGCAACGTTCAGCAGGCCGCTGTCGCCGTTTGCCCTGAACTCTGTAAGGAAACCTGACGCACCCGTAAACTTCCTTTCTATAGCTCCAACAATACCGCCTGCGAGCTTAGGCTCCATCTTTATGAACGAGGATTTGCTTATGACCTTGCCAGAATCCGCATATATCGCTTCCCCGTTCTCCAGCCTTATTGCGAGCGACTGCATGCTGTTGCCAACAATCTTGTATTCCATACCAACACCACATTAGCGCTTGAGAGTCACTTCTTATATACCTTATGCAGCTCTGTCCCGCACACAAGGCATTTGACAGCTATAAAATGCCCCCCGCTTGCAAGCCTGGTCGAGGAAGTCACTCCAGAAAGCAGAAAAACACCGCATTTCTTGCACACTTTATTCCTTAATGAGGGCCTTACCCTGAAGTGCGACTGTATTTTGCTCGCCAGTGTCGAATACCTCAGCGAAAGCTCCATATCGCCGCTTTCCAAAGCGTTTTCCGAGAGAACAAGAAGCTTCTGAACCCTATCCCTCGCAATCCTGCCTGCAATCTCCTTTGCTTTCGGGCTTTGTCTTGGCATAAGCATTACTTTATATTGAGCTCCGATAGTATGGAATCCATGCTGGATTCGAGCGCCGAGCCAGTGCTTATTGTTACTATATTGCCGGAAAGCTTGTATGGCGATGCAGAGGGCTCGCCGTGAAAAAGCCTTACGAGCCTAAGCGTTTCCTCATTTTTCGGGATTGATACCTCCTTCCCTTTTATTATGTTCGACCTTGCTATTATCTTTACCGCATTTCCCACGGCCCATATCTGCTTCGTGGATCTGTCGAATATCATTGCCAGGTCGAGCAGCGGCCTGAACTCGTAGAGCTTCATCGTGTCGATTCCTTCCCCGTCCAGAAAGACTATCCCGTCGTAGTCGTGCACGTCTATGTCTGCAGTATGCACATCGGGCTTCACATAAGCGCCGTGCTTGCCCCTGCATTCGGATTTGGTGTAGCTGGTCGTTTTGTAATCTACGCCCCATCTGTCAAAGAAGAGCTTCAGCATTTTTAGGCTTTCCTCCCTGAAATCTACCGGCGGCAGAAATATGAGCATGCGCATTTGAATCCTATTTAATTCTTAAGAAAAAGATTTATATTGTTCCATCTGGGATTGTTCAGAGCGTTTGATAAAACCTTTACAGTTTACTCAACATTATTGAAACGTTCAGCTTTTCTCATCAGCCCAGACGAAGCGATAGACGTTTTCCCTTTCCTTTATCATGGCTACCGGCCTTGCGTTCTTCGAATCCTTTTCGAGGAATCTCTCTAACCTCCAGTATTTTATCTTTTTGAATATATTCATAATGATCACAACCTCTCTCCCTTTTCTTCCAGATATTTCTTGATTATCTTGAACTGTAGCCTTTCAAGTTCCTCTTTTATCTCGGAATCGTTTTGCATATAACGCTTCACCGCTTTCTCTATCTCCTTGTTATTCCTGAACATCACTTCATCGCCTTTTTGAGTTCTATCGCGCTGACGAACTTTCCATATCTGGGACCTGCAATACTTGCTATTGATTTTTCCACGTTCTCGTATGTTTTCTCGTCGAATTTCGCTTTTACCATGTAGCCTATCGAACCCTCTGTGACGCATACCTCCTCTACGTCGTCTATATCAATTAGCCTGTTCGCGAGATCGTTTATGTCTGTGTTCTTCTGCGGCTTTATGAAGAAGAAGCTGTGCAGGAAGTCATTCCTGCTGCGCAACCTATACATTCTCTTTGTTTTCTTATCCAATCCCATATTTTTACCCCTTTATCATTATATCTCATAATTATTCATTAGCGATTGCGAAGAGTCCATAGAAAGAGAAAAATGTGAAAAAACAGTGTGGGTGGGAAGCCAGGAGGCAGCGAAATTGCATGGTGGGCACTTTAGAACATAGAAAAATTCGGATACGAAACCAATATTTTCCATTCCCAACCCCCTGGCTTGATTAATATTACGGCTTTTAGCCTATATATACGGAAACGCAATATGTGTAGATTTTATGCTTAAACATGCTTAAAAATACACTACCATACCTAATTTCATTTTGTTTTAATATTTAAATATACTACTTTCCCAATTTTTATTACTGTTATAGAAAGGTTAATATATAACAAATATCATATTTTTATTATGCAAAGAGAGGAACTTCCTTCAATAGTGTTAGAAAAACTCGAGACGCTAGAAAAGGAATTTCACGAAAGGCTTTCAGTACTGCGCCTGTACAAGGGTAAATATTACGTATATTCATACAATTCCGTTAAGGACAAGGAATCGGGCAAAAGCACGTACAGGGTCAATTATAAGGGCAGGATAACATCAGGCGGGGAATTTGAAAGCAGGAAGGCTCATGCCGAAGAATCTGTAGTGGTTGGAGAAAACCTACCTATAAAAGTCAACAGCACATTGGCTGAGCTCAGGAAGCAGCACACATCCGTTGCGGTCATACCGAATGCAGGGGCTTATCATGTGTACGATACCTCTTTTGGCGTAATGCCTGCGTATATAGGCTACATAGAGCAAAACGGCGCTTTCCACCCCACCGACAACCATGGCCCGGTGGAAATACAGTACACAAGCGAGGAGACGCGCCCTGTAACAAGCCGCAGCGACATGATGCTGCTTAAAGCACTGAGCATGAACGCCAGGATGCCGCTGAAGAGAATGGGAAGCTTTGCGGGGATGGGCGCAACAGCCGCGTTCCACCGCATAAAAAAGCTTGGGAGCGAATTCGGGATAAGGTATCTGGCAGAACTCGATCTTGATGCCATGGGCTATTCCGAGTATATATGCTTTATAAAGTTCGCCGAGAAGATGCCGAGCGTCGAGGAAATAACTGGCGTTTTCTCTGAAGAGCCCTCCGTGCAGCTAGTCGCCATGCTGAGCGGCGAGTATGATGTAATGGCATACATACTCGCAAGAAGCAACGACGAAATAGCCACCATAATATACAACTTAAGGAGAAGCATACTGAAAGCGTACAAGGCAGAATGGAATGTGGTTCCTTTCAAGGCATTCTACGGTTACATACCGTTGCGCGACGAGTTTTTCGACATCATAGAGGAAAAGAGCGTATGGAGAAGGAGCAAGGAGGAGCCAAGGCTGCCAAAGGAGATGATTCCATACAACGAGTATGTAACATTAAGGGAGCTGAACACAAACGGCGCTTCGGAGTTCTCTGAAATAGACAGAAGATACGGTTTGGGCAAAGGCGCATCGGTTTACGCATACCATATTCTGCAGGAGAAGTACAAGTACCTCAAACGCATAACTATAACGATGCATAAGCCGCCGGTAAGGTACAACGCGCTTATGGTTGCGAACTTCTTGGAATACGAGAAATTCATAAACACAAGGGACAACCTGATGTATAACATCATAGAAGACGGAGAGCTTGTAAACAAATATTTATTAGAGGGGGATTTGCAGGCACCTTATGCGGGATTATTTATAGCCACGGTGCAGGGAAGTGCAAGTTTGGACAGTATAAAAAGAGGTTTGGAAAGAAATGTCAAAGGAATAGAGGTAAAAGCATCTGTCATAACCGATGTGGTTGTAGGGAGATTCTGTTACAGGGTGTTCGATAATATGTATTCAAGACAAGCATTAGCATTAGAGCATAAAGGGATAAAACTAGGTAAAAAGATAGAATATTGAAACGATTTTATATATTTAGTCTCCGCCTGCTCCTGGACCTCCCATAATTTTCACCTGATTTTTATATTTCAAAGCAAAATGGAATAGAAGTGTTTAAATACGTTTCTTTAATTTTCTTTGTATTTGTGTAAATGCTGCCGGTATTGATGGAAAATTCATAAACACAAGGGACAACCTGATGTATAACATCATAGAAGACGGGGAACTTGTAAACAAGTATTCATTTTTAGGGGATTTGCAGGCACCTTATGCGAGATTATTTATAGCCACGGTGCAGGGAAGTGCAAGTTTGGACAGTATAAAAAGAGGTTTGGAAAGAAATGTCAAAGGAATAGAGGTAAAAGCATCTGTCATAACCGATGTGGTTGTAGGGAGATTCTG
>JAJZZO010000005.1 GCA_021797495.1 Microcaldota archaeon | reverse complement strand
ATCGCATTTGCAGGAAGACTCATTGATACTCCGAGGCCGTTGAGAAATACCACAGTATACTTTATAGGTATATTATGTGCGGTATTAATGCTTGTCAAGGCGCTTTGCACACACGGCAGCAGCGGTTCTATGTTGCACACAGGAGGCAGATAGCTCACAGGGGCCTTTGGTCCAGTTATTACAAATATGAAAGCCACGAATATTGCGATTATGAGCAACGCCCAAGCGTAAACGCTAAGCATCTCTATCGCAGACTGCGCATTGTCCCTGAGCAGCAAGCGCCTGAGATGCTCTTTCATAATTTAGAGTACAATGATAACATTTAAAAGCATTACTTAAAGAATATTTTAGGCACACTAAGGTGGTTATTTCTAGGATTTAGACACAAAAATGCTAAAATATAGCAAGAAGGAGAATTTTATTGGCTTTCCTGAGGCTTACCAGGATAGAGCACAGCATAATGCTTGCCATAGCTGCCATAGCAGCAGAGATAATAGCGCTCGGAAAAGTCCCATCTTATCCGTTGAACAGTGGTTTATTGCATAAAAATAAGGAGCTTTCATTTATTATTGCCATGTTCATAGCTGCAGTGGTATTAATTTTAACTTATTACATTGCAAAGCCAATGCCCTCCGTGTATTCTGCATCGTATAATGGAATTTGCAATAGCAACAATACTTTATATGGGCTTCCGCAAGAATCAATGTACATTGCTTATAACGGATCGAACGATTCATTTTCTGGAAACGGAGTGTTATCGTCTGTATCTTGTTATTACAGCCTCGGCATCATGTATCCAGTATTTAGCGGCAGCAATGAAGCAAAAGTTACGCAGAGCTTACCAGTGCCTAAAGCTTATCTAGGATACACGTACCCAACAGGCATAAATGTAAATATAATAGAATTAGCAAATAGTTCTTATGCCAATATTTATGCGAAAAGGTTTTATGGATCCGTGAATAAGACGGTTTATTATACTAAGAATGGCACAATAGCAAAGAATGGAACTATAATGATTAGGTTTACTTCTTCTCCAGTTGACATGTACGGTATAAACGTTTCCGAGATAAAGTTTTACCCTATTTATGATAATTATACTGAATACCAACTTGCATTTAAGGAGGGAAAATATTTTGTTATAATAAATACATACGGAATTAACGGAACGTACAGCCAATTTTATGCAAAAGAGCTTCTTCTCAGATACCATTCGTTGATATGTGGACTTATGAGTAATGGGAGTATATCTTGTTTATGATAAGCTCTGCAAGATCAATAGAATCGTTAGCATATTTCGCAGATGGGGTATACGAATTGATTATTACAGAACCAGTGAAATTTCTGTAAGCAAATAGCGTCGTATACTGATAGTCCGGCATATAATATGGAAGTGTAAGATTTAGAAGCGCTGGGCTGACATTAAAAAAAGCAACAGAGCGCACCATATAAAGCTCCACTGCATTGCCGGAAAATGTATAATTCATTATTTTTTTACCTTTGTATGTATACCCAGTTACTGACTGGTTTTGGTTGTTGCTGTATATCATTGACTGGAAAGCGGTCTGCGCGGCTTTATTTCCGCTCATATAATATAGAACCGAAGTTATAACCCCTGGGTATTTGGATTTGTAGCTTGGACTTGCATTGGTAAGATTGAATAGTGACACCGACGTTTTAAGGTATCCCTCGCTTTGCAGTGATTTAGGCATTATTGTGGTGCTGTTTATTAGTACAGGAGTATAAAGCGATGAATTTACCACATAGTTTATGTCTGAAGCAATCAGATTTAGATCTGGACTTGTTGGTCTGTAGAAAGCATGTGCCTGGAAGACAATAAGATATACAATAGAAATAGCCATCATGGATGCAACTATCACAGCTACTATCTGTGCAACATTACGTTTGGAGTTTTTAGCGTTCATTTAATTCAAGTATTTTGGTTATTTATTTAAAAAGTTTGCATTCGCTTCAAGAATGCGATAAAGCTTATATGCCAAACTTTCTATAAATAGCTTATTCACTTTCCCTGCTGGGAAATACGCATCGATAACTATTATATAGTTATCATACGGAGGCGTGGATATTTGATACAAGTCATAATTCCTGAATATCGGACCGTAAACAGCCGATGATATTATCATGCCGTTTAATTTATCACTGCCATTTAGAATAGCCGGACTTCCGATTACAGAGGTATTATAATATGATTCATTGATTATCATAGAATTTGCTGTATTAACTCCAGTAGAGTTATAAATTAATGAGCCGTTCTTTGAAAAGTAAAAGTACCCAGTACCGTTAGTGGGATAATAATAGAGACTGTATGCACGATCCGCGTTGTTAGAGTTATTAAACCTTAGGATGTCGATCTTTATTGCAGTAGGATAGGTTCCATTAGCGGTTTGTTTTGCTAAAGCAATATCCGTGACCTGGTTTGGTAAAGAATTATTGGCCATAATATTATAAAGCCCGCCTATTGCGTAGAACCTTCTGTAGACGTAACTACTCTCATTTTTATAGTTATCATAATAGGTTTCTATAGAAGTATTATAACTAGAACTATTAGGTATCCCATAAAGCACATTGCTGGAATTCAGTATGGTGTTGAACATTACATTTTCTGTTGTGTTTGTATTATTGGGCAATATTATTGACGTGGTGGGTGTCGTGGAAGTCGTTGATGCGGTTGTTGTTATATAGGATATCCCTGCATGCATATATACATATATTATGCCCCCCATAACCGCCACTATGATTATAACTGCAAAAATATAACGCAAGAAATGCCTGCCAACGTTAGGGACTGGGGTAATAGGCATTTGCTGCGATGGAGGCGTTGAAGGGCCATTTAGGTTTACAGGCTGCGAAATTTGAGTTGAATTTACCTTATAATCATTTTCTTCGTCATTCACGAAATCACATATCCATTTATTGCAAAGTCATCAGTGGGTGCAGTGTTTATGTCGTAGGTACTGTAGGTTCCATTTATGAATTTTACGCTTCTTACAGTTACATTCCCATACCCTTCTTCATAAAGTACGTTACCAATTTTAACGCTTCTTGCGGCTATGTTTGTACCATTTGCAAGTATCACTGATTCTCCTCCGTCGAGTTCTAACACTCCGTTTATTAAGTACATGCCTCTTGAGTGTACATGTTTTATGCTTACTATAACAGTAGGCACAGTCTTATGCTTCTGGAAATTGTACCCGGTTACTACCATTCCAGTACTTGCATTTACAACGTTTATATATGTGCCGTTGATGAGCCTTATGGTTTCGTTGCCAAGGAAACTTGTACATAGCGTAACTACGTCACATGAAGAATCCTTGTCTATAACAAAGCCATTTGCTAGATAATCGTTTACCGGGCTTCCTATGAAGTCGTATACGCGTCCACCATGATTTGATATGTTTATTGAGGTTATTGCAACATCTTTGTTTGTCAATGCATTAAACAGATAATCCCCAAGTTTTGCATTTTGGGCTCTCTGCCATGTACCGTTTATTAACATTATTTCCCCCGAGTCAACTTGCAAATTGTTGTTGAACGTATACTTGTTGCTGGCATTGAAACTTGACACCGCAGATATAACTGATGGCTGCAGTTTATGCGTTACGAGGTTATATGAAAGTACCACCATACCTGACCGCACTTGGTATGCTTTTATCACTGTTCCGTTTGCCAGTGTCACGTTCATATTACCATACACAGACGCTGTGGCTTTAACAGTCGTGGTCGTTGTTGATGTTGTTTTTGTTGTGGATGTGGATGTTGTGATGGTTGTGGAGGTGGAGGTTGTAGATGTTGAAGTTGTGGTGCTTGTGGAGGTGGTTGTTGATGTTGATGTAGTGGACGTGCTTGTTGATGTAGTTGATGTTGTGGTCGACGTTGAAGTTGTTGACGTAGATGTTGTAGTGCTTGTGGAGGTTGTGGTTGATGTGGAAGTAGTGGTGCTTGTGGAGGTTGTTGTGGAAGTTGATGTAGTGGTGCTTGTGGAGGTGGTTGTTGAAGTTGAAGTTGTTGAGGTTGAAGTAGATGTTGTTGAAGTTGAGGTAGAGGTTGTGGAGGTTGAAGTTGTAGTGCTTGTTGATGTTGTTGTGGATGTAGAGGTTGTTGAAGTAGATGTAGAGGTTGTTGATGTTGTTGTAGATGTAGAGGTTGTGGATGTTGAAGTTGTAGTGCTTGTAGAGGTGGTTGTAGATGTAGAGGTTGTAGATGTGCTTGTGGAAGTGGTTGAGGTTGTGGTTGATGTTGAAGTCGTGGAAGTAGAGGTTGTTGATGTG
Organism: Microcaldota archaeon; assembly: GCA_021797495.1. Classification (GTDB taxonomy): domain Archaea; phylum Micrarchaeota; class Micrarchaeia; order Micrarchaeales; family Micrarchaeaceae; genus Micrarchaeum_A. The sequence continues at coordinate 22,399 of JAJZZO010000005.1, read as the reverse complement.
CTCGTGCTCGTGTATATGGTGCTTGTCGAAACCGCGACCTTGAATGTAGCGGTTATTGAAGCATTGGAACGCAGCACTAAGGTTGCCGGTTCAGCTGTCAATGGGCTCAGCGTAGACGGACCAGCGCTTATAGCCCATGACTCGAAAGCGTGGCCTGTCGGAGATACGGCATAGAGCGTATAGGTGCCGGAAGAAAGGGGAACAGTCACGGAGTTACGGTATACGACCCCGTTTATTACTATCTCGCCGTTAGTTGGATTTGTGTAAAGGGTTACATTATAGAACGGAACATACGCGGGAGACATCGACTGTGTTGAAGAGCCCACTGTTATATAAGGACCAGTGCATGAGCTGGACTTGCAGGTGTAATAGTGTATCTTAAAAGTTGCTACAGTGGTGCTACCGAGCGACGGCTCTACACTACCTGGAATAGAAACGGAGCATATCACCCTTGTGCCTGGACTTACGTTTTGCGGGATGCATGTGCCGTTATATGTGTTCGTACCTGCGCTCCCTATATTAGTAACGGTAACGCCTATCGCATTTGCAGGAAGACTCATTGATACTCCGAGGCCGTTGAGAAATACCACAGTATACTTTATAGGTATATTATGTGCGGTATTAATGCTTGTCAAGGCGCTTTGCACACACGGCAGCAGAGGTTCTATGTCGCACACGGGAGGCAAATAGCTTACAGGGGCCTTTGGTCCAGTTATTACAAATATGAAAGCCACGAATATTGCGATTATGAGCAACGCCCAAGCGTAAACGCTAAGCATTTCTATTGCAGACTGCGCATTGTCTCTCAAGAAGAGATGTCTGAGTCGCCCTTTCATCGTTTAGATTACAATAATAGCATTTAAAATCATTTCTTAAAGAATATCTTAGGCACACTAAGTTGCCATTTCAGGGATTGGGGCGCAAAAATGCTAAAACATAGAAAAAAAGAGAATTTTATTGTGGCTTTTTTGAGGCTTACACGAATAGAGCACAGCGTAATGCTTGCCATAGCGGTCATAGCAGCAGAGATAATAGCGCTCGGAAAAGTTCCCGCTTATCCGTTGTTAATGTTGTCAATAGTACCGCCGATATTGATAAGTATGGGAGCCTTCGCGATAAACGACTACTTTGACATAGCAATAGACAGGGCGAATTCAAAAAACAGGCCTTTGGTTACAGGATCGATAAAGCCGCACTCGGCTCTGGCAATAACCGCAATGGCATTTTTGATAGGCGTTGCGCTTGCTGCCTTTATAAATATCGCAGCATTCCTTATAGCATTGATATTCGCACTTTTAGCTTATGCTTACAGCTACAGGCTCAAACGCATACCGCTGCTTGGGAATATCTACATAGCCTTCACGATGGTCATACCGTTCATATACGGCAGCTACGTGGTGACATATGCCTTCCCTGCAGCGATATCGCTCATATGCCTTGTTGTGTTCCTCAGCGGGCTTGCGCGGGAAATGCATGGCATGGTGAGGGATTACGAAGGCGACATCAAGGCCGGGAAGCTAAAGAACTTGGTGTTTTTTATAGGTAAAGCACGCTCTTCCCAGCTTGCCTTCATACTTTACATAGAAGCCATAGTTATAAGCATATTCATGCTCTTTTTCAGCGCTCCTTTCAGGTTTAACGCCGTTTACGCGCTGCCCATAGCGCTTACCGACATCATGCTCGCTTATGTGGCTGTGGGATTCTTGTTAGGCAAAGAATCAAAGAGCTTCTTCAGGCTTTCCAGAAATCTCAGCCTTGGAGCTATGGCGCTTGCCACGTTGGCATATCTGCTCTCAGGGCTTTTCTTCCTGCCGTTATGATTAATGATAAAAAACGATAAAAAGCAAAAGAATAAGGATATAAAAAGAGTGTGGGAAATCTACGCGGTTGGGCGTTTATTGGGTGCCGTATGATTGCGCCTTCTGCGCCTCAACCTTAGCCTCGAAGTCCTCGACCTTAAGTGTGAATTCCTCGTTCGTCTTTATCTCCCCCCTGTTCTTCAGGGTTTCCCTTGCAAGCAGATAGTATATGAAAGCCAAAGACTTCCTGCCTCTGTTGTTCGCTGGTATTACCAAGTCTATGAACTTCATCGAATTGTCGGTGTCGCTCAGTGCGATTATGGGTATGCCTATCTTGCTCGCCTCCTTTATCGCCTGCTTCTCGTTCCTGGAATCGCTTATCATTATGAGCTTAGGCTCCGTGAAGTCCTCCCTCAGTGGGTTTGTGAATATTCCTGGGGTAACCCTTCCCTTTATGAACTTGGCCTTTATCGCCTCGGCGAACTTTTCGGCTGCGGCTATGGCGTAAACCCTTGAGGCCGTAATTATAACCTCCCTTGGATCGTATCTGGCGAGCATTTTCGCTGCTACAGATATCCTTGTGTCTATAGTTTTCAGGTCCAGCAGGTACAGCCCGTCGTCCCTGACCTTGTATATGAAGCGCTCCATCCCCGGGCTCTTCACTTTGGTGGCTATGTGTATGCCTGCTTCTAGATAACCGTTCTGATCCGCTATGAATCCTTCTTCACTCATTTTAACACCTTTGGGGCCGCCGAGATTTTCAGCATTTGGAATGCGTTTGAATTCCCGTGCACAGGATCTCGGGTCGCCAGCACCCCAAGCTGGAAGCCTACCAAGCTAGCAGACGGCCCCATGCACGAATATTTTGCCGAAATACCTATAAATAACCTTGCTATCACTTTCTTCCGCTCTCGACGAATTCGTCTATGAGCTCAACGTTGCTTATCATCATGCGCCTGCAGCAATACCTCTTAAGGTCGAGGCTGTCGAGCACCTTGGCACCGTCCTCGTGCTCCTTGTTTACGCGCCTGTCGTACTCCTCCCATTTGTCTCCTATCACAGCGCCGCATGTGAAACAGCGCACAGGTATCATCATGTTATCATCTTATAAATGCAAACCGGCAAAAGCCGGAAATCGAATCATCTGTATGAGGTCTGGTTGCGTGCCCTTGCCTTTGGACCAAGGAACTTCTTGGGCTCGACGCGCCTTGCGTCGTCTATCAGCAGGTTCCTGTCGTAGTGCATGTACTCCTTCCTTACGGTGTCCGAGCCTGCGAACGAGCTTATAAGCTTGGCTATGGCGCTTCCTGATGCCTGGGCCTGGCCGCTTATGCCCCCGCCCTTGACGTTTATGCTTATGTCCAAGCCCTCTGCGATTCCCTTCGTTATCTCGTTGAAGTACACCGGCCTGAGTATCGTCTGCTTGAGCTCCTCGGGCTTCAGCGTCATGACGTTTGCGCCGTTTATCCTTATGATTCCAGAGCCCGGCTTGCCTACGCCCCTTGCGATGCTGCGCTTCCTTTTGCTCTTTACCACTATGACTGTGCCAGCCTTTTTGGAAGGCTTCTTCCTGGTGCGCGCGGCTTTCTTGGGCTTTTCAACTTTTTCAGTCTTTTCAGCCTTTTCGACCTCGCTTTTGGTCTCTTCGAGCTTCTTTTCCTGCTTGGCCGTTTCGGTTTCTGCCATAAATATCACTTGTCTATGTTGTATCCCAGGGTGTTTGAGAGATCCTTCAGGCTTATATAGCCGGCGTATATCTCTTTCGCTCCCTTCATCTTAAGCTTTATCCTCTCTTTGTCCTTGAACGCTTCCGGTTCGCCCATGAAAACGCGGAGCTTCCTGAAGGCCTCCTTGCCCCTCGGCCTCCTGTACGGAAGCATGCCCCTGACTATGCGCTTGAAGAGCATGTCTGGTCTTCTGGACCAGTACGGCGAATGTTCCGGGTTCTCTTTTTCCTGTAGATTGAGCCTTGTCCTGTATTTTGCAGCCATGGGCTTGCGCTTACCGCTTATTATCGCCTTCTCTGCGTTCACGACTGCCACGTCCTTGCCCTCCAGCAGGCTCTTCGCTATGGTGCTTGCTATCCTGCCCATGACCTGTCCGTCGGCATCGTATACTACGCATCTTTCCATGTTGAACCTTTCATCCATAATTTAGCACCGATATATTGAAATTAAACTATAATCCTGACGTTCTTCTTGCTTAGCATATCCTTTATGCTAGAGGTGCTGCTCCCTGCCTGGTTTATGCTTTCGAGTGCGCCCTCCGAAAACTCTATTGCAGCTATGTTGACCTTGTGGCTTAGCACGCCGCTGGAAAGAACCTTGCCTGGCACTATGACGTTGTCGCCCTCTTTTGTATACTTGTCAATCTTATAAAGATTAACGCTTACACGCCTCCTTTTCGGCACGGCTATGAGCGAGTGCAGCCTCTTAGCAATGGGCTTTGCGCCCTCCCCTTTAGACATCTCTGAGAGCATGCTTATTGCAGCTTTTATGTCATTCCGTTCTGGAGTTATCTTCATAATTTCACCGTGATTTTTTATGCGGGGGGTGAGATTTGAACTCACGCAGTCACTAAAGACACAGGAGTTCTAAGTTTTGGATAAAACTCCTCAGTCCTGCGCATTTGGCCATGCTCTGCCACCCCCGCATGGGTTTAGAGCTTCTTAGCTACCTTAGCGACTTCCTTGATTCTTTCCTTTATTGTGTCGCAAGCCTTATTAATGATTTCTTTGGGTGGCATCTGGCCAAAAGATTCAACATAAAAATTGAATGAGTTGTCATCTGCAGGCTCTACAGCTATAAGCCCTGGCTGGAACTTTGCATGCTTGTACGCCGTGCCCATCCTTGCCTTGCAGTCGATCCTGATGCGCTGCCCTGTGCCTAGCTTTATGATCGGTATGCCTTCGGAAGCTACCCTGACCTCTTTGTCAGTGCTTTGAAGGTCCTTTGAGTATACGGTTATCGGGCCTGTGGCCTCTGCGGTGAACAATATCTCGTCGTCATCCTTGTAGCCTGAAGATGGGGTTATTATAGGCACCAAGCCTATCCTGTGGGCTATATACTCGTCGAACATTGGGCTTGTGTTCTCGTAAAACGTTACGGAGTCTATGGCAAAGGTCTTTACGGAATTTATGGCTGCTCGCCTTAATGCGTTCGCGTGGCTCTCCCTTATACCATCTATGCTGAACTTTAGGACCTTTTCGTTGTTTTCGTGAACCTTTACATTCATCTAGTCACTCCGGTTTTTAGACAATGAGCGTATTAAATATTTATATAAAGCGCAAAACGTCTATAAATAAACTGTGAATAGTTATTACATGCCAATATTTGTGACATCCTCCACACGACCGAATGTCGTGGGTTTCCAGCCCCTGTTTCATGGCGTTTAGTTCCTTTTTCTACGACTATTGCCCCGTCTGTACAGGGTCTTACACAATCTCCAAAGGCGTGACTTCCCGAATGTCCTTCGGTAGTGATTTCATTCATTTATCCATCAACGTCGAACCTATATTTGCGGGATTTGCTCCCTTACACGCAACCAGCGCTTTCAGCCTTATTGCGGAACAGACATTTAGCGTTATTTCAATCTCAAAATTTATATATGTTGCGTTCTCTTTCGTCAGCCTTTGAAGAAAGTAGGTTTTACTCCTACATAGATAAATTTTCGTCAAAAGCATATATGGCAAAAGCATACCATTTCAGCTTCCTAGCTGTGGCATGGGCTTTTTACAGGTATATTTTGGATGCATCTTAGCCAGGGTGCCTGACTTCGTGATGTTTCTCTAGGATATAGCCATCGTCCTGAAGCATGCTTCAGTTTCCATACTGTACGTTTTTTATACAAGGCGTAAGCTACAAAACGATTGAAAAGATGCGGTGACTGTCTGGCACGGATTGGGAAGCATGGCATATGTTAATCCTGACGTGTTGATCCCGACGAACCCCATAAAAAGTTTTAATGATGTTGCTATTTAATAAAAGACCAGTACACGGATGTATAATTTCAAGCGCCTTTAACGCATCTATTGTCAGGCGCTCGGTGGCATAGGTCTCCATGCGTGAAAGCTTTCCCTGCATAGGAATAAAAAATCAGCACCGAACGCATTCTCGTCAAGCATCCTGCTGATGCTTACGGCCTCCACCGCGTTTAGGGAGTCGTTTTTCACGTCAAGAGCCTCGATTATTTCGTTTGCATGTTCCTTCCCAGCAGTCAAGGATAAGAATACTGCCATGTTGATTATGTTGCTGTTGGCATCATCCACCCTAAGTCCAGTTTCGGAGTGCAGGTAGTCATAGCCCATGCTCTTGCCCATGCAGTATGCAGCGTATGCCTTCTCAGTCTCGTCCGAACCTTTGTCATTTACGACGTCTTTAAGCATCCCGATGTACGAACGGTTAAGCCCTTCGGCATCCAGGGAAAGATGGCCAAGAAGCAGCTTCCTTACCCTGCTGTCAGATTTCGCCGTTGCAATAAGTGTATTGGCAATCACGTCAAGATTGATCATCTTCTTTTTATTGCCATGCTCCTCCTTTTCAATTCTGCCTAGCCATTTTATGACTTCATCCTTTACTTCGTCGCGCTCGTTTCCAATGTTCCTGAGGCGTTTTTCCGAGTATTCCGTGGGCGCATTGACCAGTAAGGCGATGTAAGCGTTGGTGCCCACATCGATCGAGCTCTCCCCGGCGTAGCTGTCCATTAGCCCAACCATGCCTTGGTTCTTCGAATTGTACCGCAACGTGTTGAATATCTGCGCTGTTACACGCAAGTCTTTCTGGTCTTTTAGTAAATCTCCTACAGTATCCCCATCAAGCACCCACAGCTTTCCAAGAAGGCTTATGGCCAGCAACCTTTCGCGATTGTCTGTGCCGTTCAGTGCGATTGCCTTTAGCGTTCCGGCGTGTTCCTCCAGGTCTGCTATGCTTTCGTCAGCTGAGGCGTTGGCTCTTTTCTCCATAGACAGCATAGTCATGGAGGCAATCTCCGGGTCCTTATTTATTATGGCGTCAGACAATAATCTCGGGCGCGCTTTCGAGCAGCCGGCAAGCCATAGCGCACCGAGTATGCACTCCTTATCCCCAGAAGAGTACAGCACCATGATTTCATTAAGGAGTGTTTTTTGGTCCATCTTTCCGTCGAAAACCATCAGATAATCCTTAATCAAACGCTCTTCCATGCCATCGCCGATCCCCTGGGCGAGTTCTTCTGGGTCCATACCGGAGTTTTTAATCATGGTGTAAAGCATGAACGCCGCAAACGCGCCGTCATAACGGCAGAAGTTGTATGGTTCCAGGCTGCTGAAATAATCCTTTTTTTTGTCTATCGTAATCAACACAGGGGCTATGCCGTTCCTGAGCAGGTACCAATTCATCATGACTCTTACAATTCTGCCATTCCCATCCTCGAATGGATGTGCTTCCACAAACTTCAGGTGGAAGTTGACAGCATTGGAAAAAGCCTCTGCAGAAGTGGCAGCCTTAAGATTCAGCATCTCAGCCAGGCCATTTATCACATCGCTTATCTTGGTGGCATCCTCTGTTATGAAATTCCCGACCGAGGCCATGCTCCTCCTGGGTCCGGCATATAAATTGTTGAACAGGTTGACGAATAACGCTTCATGCATCTCTATGATATCATCCGACGACACTGCATTGTCACCGATTTTGGCAACACGTTCGTATACCTCCTTGTGACTTAACAGCTCTATATAATCGACAAGCCTACCGCTCCCTATCTCAAGGCTTCGGTTTATCAACATCAAACCAGTAGAATCGTCAAGCCTATTGCCTTCTATGGCGCTGGAGTAAAATATCAACTTTGCCATGTTATTTTTTATGAAATCCGGACCGTTACTGGCAGATGAAAAGTTTCTAGCTATTTCTTCGAAGAGCGCGCTTATCTTATCCAATACTTTGCCTCCCATCAACTTTGCACCTATCTCATGATGAACTTGAGAGATCGACACAAAATCCGTCTGCGTGGTCTCCTGCTAAATCCCGAACATGTCTCAACTACCGAACTTATACCCCATGCAATATCGCGTTTAGATCAGTCACCGCGACCTTTTCGTTGTACCTGCACATGGATGATATCATACGAGTAATATTTAACCATTTCCTTAGAACAGAACCAGGGCAAGAGCACACTGTTTCGGCTTCCTGGCTGGTGTATAAAGCATAATGCCGCAAAAATAAAAATATAAGAATAGGAACTGCGTATAACGCATGTAAGCACATTAGGTTGTCGTATGGACAAACGTCAGAAAAGCACTCAGAAACGCGTTACCACGGAAAGCGGAGGCACGCCCATCGAGTTTGCGCATATGATAGATGAGATGCTGGAAGATGGCAGCTCCAAGCAAAAGGTATATTTTTCTTACAGGGAGCGCAGGCATATATCGAAAGTAAAAATGGACAGGTACGAGGACGTGAAATATATAGATGTGGGTTCCTGCGAATCCACGGATTACAGAGTGCCTTTCAACGAGAGGTACTTGGGCGCGACGAACATAACCTACTCCCTTCTTGCGAGCTTGTACGATGTCAATTCTGCTAAGCTCATAGCATGCAATATCTTTGAAAACACAGGCGACTGCATCAGGAATTTCGAGGCTTTCATGGGCAAGGCGAAAGGGTCGAATTTAGAGGCGAGGGTCATAGGCATGCAGAATGGTTCCGATTCAGCCATGCTTAAGCAGTTACTGGAGTTCCTGAGAAAGCAGGAGATACCGATAGTGGAAGCGGACTTGTTCGGGAATGAGACAAGGCACATAGCAATAGATTCAAAGCAGGGCATGAGCTTCAGCATATTGGTAAACAACATCAATTATAGGCCCGGCGAACTGATAAGCAAGTTGACAATGGACCAATTCAGGCGCTCCCTGAGCCAAGCCTCTTCTCAAAAATAGTCCTGTGTTCGGCGTGCGGGCCGCCGAGCGTGCTTTCCTTCAAGACCAGAGAATCTACAGCGAAGGCATCGCTGCCGTGCCATATGGAATTCATTTCGGCAGTTAGCGCCTCAAGCTCTTTAGGGCCACCGCGCGCGATGCTTGAATGCGGTGTGTATTCCCTTTCTTCAAGCTTCATTATTTTCGAGAGCTCGTTATGGATGTATGATTGAAGTGTTTTGAGCTTATCCGCACCTGTCTCCACATGGACAAAAGCCACACGTGCACTTTTGCCGAACGTACCCGCTTTTCCAAGCGATACGGAAAAAGGCTCGAATTTAACGTCTTCGAGCATTGAAATGACTCTCTGTAAACCGCTCTGGTCCAGTTCCCCGAGAAACTCCATGGTTATATGGATGTTGCTTTTTGGGACCGGCTTGACATTTTTATGGCATACCTTGACTGCGGATTCTATTTCGGACCTGATACGTTCCGGGATTTCCACAGCTATGAATACTCTCATGATGATTATTTGGTAACCTATCCAAATAAATATAAATGTAGTAGTCGTAATGCTTATTCGTTAGACCTCGTGTAACGATGGAGCATAGATATGTTGTTATTACCGGTTCGTTGATGAGCGGCCTCGGAAAAGGCATTGTCACATCATCGATACTCAAACTCATGAAGCTCTACAGGGTAAAGGCTCTTCCTGTAAAATTCGACGGATACCTGAATTACGATTGCGGCACAATGAATCCGTTCAGGCACGGCGAGGTATTCGTTCTGGACGACAAGGGAGAAGTGGACATGGACTTCGGAAATTACGAGCGGTTCCTAAACGAGAGCATGAACTCGGATTTGTCCATAACGGGGGGAAAACTATTCTCGAATGTCATAAGCATGGAGAGGCGCGGCGAATACCTTGGCAGGGATGTTCAGATAATACCGCACATAACGGATTACCTGCAGAAGAGGCTGAAAAGCATAGCCGAGAAAGAAAAGCTTGATGTGCTGCTTATAGAGGTTGGGGGCACAGTCGGCGACATAGAGAACAGCTATTTCATAGAGGCGATGAGGCAGCTTTCTCTTACTGAAAAGGTAACTTTCGTGAACCTTACGTATGTGCCGGAGTTGGAGGGCGTGGGCGAACAGAAAACAAAGCCCACCCAGATAGCTCTAAGGTCATTGATGCAGCTCGGGATACAGCCGAAATTCATAATATGCAGGTCCCAAAGACCTTTGGAAAAATCAACCAAGGAGAAGATGGCGCTTTTCGCAAACCTGAAACCGGAGAATATAATCGACGACAACGAAATAAAGAACATATACGAGCTGCCTTTGCGGCTAATGGACCAGGGATTCGACAAAATGCTGCTTGATGAGCTCGGCTTCGGCAAAAAAAGCATCGACAAGGAGGGGCTTAAATCGTGGAAGCGCTTCGTAGAGTTCCTGAACGACGGGGTGCACAAGCACGCGAAGATAGCGATAGTGGGTAAATATGTAAAGCTAAGAGACTCGTACGCCAGCGTCAAGGAGGCAATAACCCATGCCGCGTATGCGAATGACGCAAAGATTGACGTAGATTGGATAGAATCCGAATCCCTTGAAGGGATAAGCAAGGAAAAGATCAAGAATATTCTCGACAGCTACGACGGCATAATAGTGCCTGGAGGGTTTGGCAAACGAGGAATAGAGGGAATGATGAACGCCATAAGCTTCGCGAGGAATAACGGCAGGGCTTATCTAGGGCTTTGCCTCGGCATGCAGCTCATGGCTATAGAATATGCAAGGAACGCTTGCGGTCTTTCGGGTGCCAACTCACTGGAATTCGACGACAAAGCGAAACACAGGATAATAAGCCTCATGGAGGACCAGAAAAGCATAAAGCTGAAAGGTGGCACAATGAGGCTGGGATCGTGGCCCGTAAGCATCAGCAAGGGAACGATGGCTTATGAAGCGTATGGTTCGGCAAAGGCCCATGAAAGACACAGGCACAGGTATGAATTCAACAACAAATACAGGAAACGTCTGGAAGACTGCGGCTTGGTAATCAGCGGAATCTCGCCGGATAAGAACATTGTGGAGATGGTAGAATGGGGCACGCATTTTGGGATAGGCACCCAGGCACACCCTGAGCTCAAGTCAAGGCCCGAGGCGCCTGCGCCGCTATTCAAAGCTTTCATAAAAGCTGCAGTGGCGCATAACGGAACCGAGCATAAAAGCTAATTTTCGGAAATTCTGACGAATACAGCCGTGTATTTCAGTATCCCGATTATCACCGAACCTATTACAGGTATGCCTTTCGATACCCTTGTTATAAGGTTTATGTCATCGGTGGATATTCCGCCGATAATCCCGAGGATTATCGGATACAGGATTATGAAGCCCGCAAAGCCCAGCAGTAACATCAGCACGTACGATATCCCGACAAAATACAGCAGCGAATAGACAACAGCGCTGACTATGATATTTGCTGCCACTACGCGGGATATCCTCCTCCAGTTTATTTTCGCTTTAAACACCTGGATCGATTTGCGTATGAAAAGGAAATCGATAAGGAGAGGGTTGACGATGAACAACAGTACGACCAGGCCTATGCCCTTGAATATGGGAACCAGAAGCAACATCAACGCGAATTCTATGACCGCTATTATGGCGTTGTACGAAAGAACCTTCCTCACTTTGCCAGCGCTTATCAGCAATGTGCTCGCATAGCTTCCCGCTATCCCGATGAGCAGGCCTATGCTGGTCACCGCTATGTATAATGGAGCCAGGGAGTATTCGGAGCTGAAGGCAGTATACGAAAACTGCTTTGCGAATACCGCCACGAAGAATATCATTGGTGCCACAAGAAGGAAAGCGAGATAAACCGAATAGGAGTAAAATTCGCCAGTTCTTGATTTTATCCTGCTGTTTCTCATGCTTGCGGTGAAGGTCGGCAAAAGCGATATGCCTATGGAGCCCAGCACTATGTCGAATAGGAAGTTGGCCCTTGAGGCTATTCCGAAATTTCCCACGACAAATGTGGTGGCGAACAGTCCCAGAAGCAGCAACGCGACATTGTTCACGGCTGCGCCGAGTATGTTGGAACCCGCTATGGGAAGGGAGAACTTGAAAAGTTTTTTGAGACCCACAAGCTTCGGCATGGTGAACTTTATGCCTTGCCTGAATATCAGGATTATGCCTACGACGAATCCTGCAAGGTATCCCACTATTATGCCCATCACAGGAGCTACAGGGCCGAAGCCCAATACCGCCAAGGTTACTCCCACCACGGATTGCAGTATGGATTCGGCTGTTATGCTCGCCGCGGCATGGATGCCCTTGCCAAGGCCCACTAACGAGGAATAAGCCGCGCCGAACAGCATGGACAGGACTATTGAAAACGATATGAGCCTGAATATGTAAACATAATTGCTGCCGTTATGGTAGAAACCAGCTATCGTGCCGCTGAAAACTAATGCTATGAGCGTAGCAAGTATGCCGACCATCGCTATGAGGAAAAAGCCTTCGGAAAGCACCTTCGCCTGCTTTCTTTTGTTGCCTGAATATTTCGCTATGAACCTGTTCAGGGCTGTGGCTACGCCGAAATTGCCTATCGAGCTGAATACCCCTGCTACTCCCGTTGCCAGGACATATATCCCATAACCAGCTGGCCCGAGTATCCTTGTTATTATTATAAAAGCCGCACCTACGAAAACGAATGCGACTATCTTGCTCAGCAGGACGAAGCTCGTTACATTTGCAGTCCTTATTCCTAGGTCTATCGCGCTTTCCTCCTTCTCCGGCTTGCTCAATTCCATTTCAAGCACTTATCTGAGTGTTGCCTTTATTATGTCCTTCAGCTGCCTTGTGCCTGCCTTGGATTTGCCATACACCCTGTCGTGGAATCCTGTGTAAGGCACCTCTATGACTTTTTCGCTTGAATCTATGAACTTAAGGGTTTCGAGCAGGACCTTGTAACCCGTGCCTATGTACGAATCCTTGTGCTTCCTTATTATGGACTTGAAAAATACGCTCTTTATCCCAAAGAACCCGGACATTATGTCGTTTGATGTCTTCTTGCCGCGTATTGCAAACACCACATTGCAGAAAGTGGAAACGGATTTTGACACTAGCTTCCTGTATACGCCCCAATCCTTCACTTCCTCCCTAATCCCTATAACGAGATTGCAGGATTCCAGAGCTTGCGCGATCTTTTTCACCTTTTCGGGCGGGTGCTGCAGGTCCGCATCCATAACTATTATATCCCTCGTATTGACAGCCTGCGCGGCGTCCAGCACGCTTGCGGTAAGCCCGTGCACCTTCTCGTTTGATCTGTCGAGGAACTTGACATCGGCTTTTTTTGAAAAAAACAGCGTTTCGGCTTTTGTTGCATCTGTAGAGCCGTCATCCACAACGATTATGTGCACTCCCTTATACATCTGTAAAAGCTTGCCTATTAGTATCTTTATATTTTTAGCCTCATTAAGAGTAGGTATTATTATTGTTAGCTTTGAATAATCATACATCTTTAACCACTATGCTTATCGAAAACAAGCTTCGATAACGATAAGCTATATTAAAGATTTAAGCTTTTAAAATATGCGCCGAACCAGTGTATAGATGGAAGGAAACAGCAGCGAACTGAAAGTTGATTTGAAGAGCGAAGGGAACGCAACTTTACACATCGAGAGTTCAGCTGCGCCGGTACGCAACAAGCAAGAGGCACAGAAAAAGAACGGATTAAACGCATCGGCAAGAAGCATTGGCAAAAAGCTCTTTAACAAAACCACAATCTCTGCTTTTGTGCTGTACCTAATCATATCTTTATTGGTATTTAACCCGGTATTTACCCACATGGGCAACGCGGTCCCTGGAACCGGAGGCGACTCGTTCCTTAATCTGTGGGAGATTTGGTGGACCGGACACGCTTTGGCAACGCATTCCGGTTTGTATTATACCTATACAGTTTTCTGGCCCATAGGCGCAAATTTGATATACCAGACAATAGCGCCTTTGACCGGGCTTATATCGCTACCGTTTCAGGCATTGGGCCTTGTAACGGCATACAACATAACGCTGTTGATAGGCCTGCTCATAACGGCCTTCGGCATGTTTGTCCTTGCGGAATACATAACAAAGAACAGTTATGCAGCGTTCGTCGCAGGGCTTTTCTATGCGTTCAGCGCTTCGCATGTCGCACAGGCATACGGGCACATGAACTGGGTTGACATAGGATTCATACCCGTATTTCTCTATTTCTTGCTTAGGGCAATAAGTAACGACGGTGGAAAATACAAACTATATACTAACGCGCTCGGGCTCGGCATTTCGTTCGTGCTGGTAACTTTCTTGGGCGGTTACGAAAAGGCCATAATGTCGGTGATGCTTGCGGTTCTTGTGATGATTCTTTATCTCGCATATGAGATTTATTACAAAAGCAGCAGGAAGTTGATCCTAAGCAAATCGCTGTGGATATCGTTGGCGCTCGGCGTTGTTGTGACCCTTGTGCTTGGCTCGTGGGGCTTCATACCGTTGATACATACGTTGACGCAGAAGGGTGGCATAAGCACGGCGCAGTACCTTAACAATGTCACCGACAACGAGCAATGGAGCAACAACGTGCTATCGTTCTTCGTGCCAAGCTACTATAACGGAATATTCAACCCTAATGCAAGCCTGTCTTATTTCAAGCATACGTTCCAGTACGACCCTACGGAGAAGATTGCATACATTGGTTACATACCATTGCTGTTGGCTTTGGCCGGAGCATATTTTGACATAAAGGCAAAAAGGAAAAGATACATGCTTTGGGCCGCGATAGCGATATTATTCGCATGGCTTTCCCTAGGGCCTTATGTGCAGATAGGAAGCAGGGTTACGGGAATACCCACAATCTACCTCATATACCACGCGGTCCATGGGCTCAACGTGATACGCGAGCCAGGACGTTTCTTCATCGTAGGCACCATAGGCCTTGATATTCTGGCGGCGATAGGGCTTTCGGAGATAATCTCAAAAGATAAAATAAAGATGCTCAAAAACAAGAAGCAGAACGCTTATGTGATAGTAGCAATAGCAACGGTCCTGTTCATAATAGGCAGCAGCGGGATACCGCACACGCAGGCGAGCGCGTCGATACTTTCTACGCCTGTGCCTGGCTTCACTTTCTACAAAAGCCTGGCAAAAGTAAACAGCACCTTCAGCATATTGCAGCTTCCGACGCTTGAATATTCAAACACTTCACAGCCTTTGCTGTATGAGGGCTTGGCGAACTACGGCGCGGCCCTTTCGGATAAACCTTTCATAGGTGGATATTTCGGAAGAGAGAACACCACGCAACTACTTTCGGTTTACAACATACCCCTAACAGTGCAGGTATCCAGTCTTCTTGACGGTGGGGGATTTAACTACACCTCTCCGGTAAACGAGAATTATACGAATGAGAGCCTATTCACAATGTACAGCTACCAAGTGGCTGCGATAACGTTGGAAAAAAGCGCGTTTAGCCCTGGAGAGCTTTTAGGTATGGAGGATTATCTTTCAGGGCTTTTCGGCAGACCAATATACAACGGGAACAATACGATGGCATTCGGGACAAAAAGCGAAGAGCAGGCGATAGTTAACGGCAGTTATATAGCATACCCGTACCTGCCGGATTGGAGCGAATACCGCATAGCGTATAACGGAAGCGATTACAACATGTTCCTACCAAAGTACCCCGGGCCGATAACTGTATACGCTCCTATATTCAACGCGCCAAATTCTACAAAAAGCAACAGTGTAGACAGGACAAACGTTACCTTCGACGCCATAGGGGAGGCAAGCGGATCATCGCTCAAGATCGCAGAGGCCACAACTTCAGGATATGCCCTGGTTAAAAACTTTACCATAAGCAAGTCCATGCAGCAATACAGCTTTGAGATGAACATGAGCGCAGGGCAGGCGAGTGCGCTGCTTTTCATACCTTCCGAAGCCAACAATGCCTCGACTGTTTTGATAAGCGGGATAACGTTCTCGAAAGCTTAAGCGATAGCATGGATGCAATACGCGTAATCGTGGACCAGCGCGAAAGGAATATCGCACTCCTCAAGGCACTTAGGGATTACGGGATAGATGCGAATATGGATACGCTTGACATAGGCGACTACCTTATATCCGACAGGCTATGCGTTGAAAGGAAAACGGTTGCGGATTTTGAGAAGTCCATAGTTGACGGAAGGCTCTTCGACCAGCTGGACCGCATCAAAAACGCATACGAGCGCCCCATAGTCATACTTGAAGGCAGTCCGGAGGACTTCAGGTTCAAGCACAATGTCATAAATGGGGCGATAGTGTCGGTATATATACGATACGGCATACCTGTGATAACCTCCAACGGGCCCGAGGACACAGCCTCAATAATACTTACAATGGCAAAGCAGGAGCAGAACGGTTACAGGGAGCCCACTAAGAAAAACGGCAAGAGGGCGTTTTCCGAGCAGGAGTACATGGAGAACGTGATAGGCAACATCCCCGGAATAGGGCCCAAGCTCGCCAGGCTCTTGCTCAAGCACTTCGGCAGCATCGAGGTCATGTCCCGCGCCGATGTGAAAGAGCTGCGCAAAGTGGACAAGATAGGAAAGAAGAAAGCAGAATCGATAATGCGCATACTTGGCGGGCACTACGAATGAAGCCTTGCCATACTCATCTTTTCCAGCGTTTCCATAAGCTTGGCGCGGCTTGAAGCCTTTGGATTGAAAGGGGAAAGCCTGCAATGCTTTTCTACATCTTTTAGCAGCTCTGAGTCGTTTGTTATTATTATAAATGGCTTGCCCTGCTTAGGTGCCATCTTTTTTATGGCATAATCTATCTGGTCTGTCATAGCGGCATAAAGAAGGAATTCCAGCCCTATGCTTTTCGCTATGTTCCTGTGCTCCTCGAAGCTCGCAAGCGCGTTGACGTACGCCGCTTGTATGTACTCCTGTGTCACATTATCGTCATAGACAATCAGCTGCATGAAGCTCTCTCCGGTTGACACCGGCTTCACCAGCGCGTCGTAGCTTTTTGACGACTTTATGATGAGGGCTTTGCTTTTAACAAGTGCTTTTTCTATGTCAAACATCGAATCGCGACTTTGGAATATTATCGTGAAATGTTTATTTGTATTTCTATTGCGCGCCTTATGGGATTTGACAGCGGTGCGCCAGAACTGGAAAACAAAAATACGCCATATGGAAGAGCTTGCTAAGTTGGGCTTTAGTAACGGAATGTCAAACCGCGAAAGCCATGCTTATACATTGTTGGTTCCCGTAAGCCACTTCCAAAGCGGGACAAATTTAACACGCTTGATTATGCCGAACCAGCTTACCTCTTCTTCGCTTTCGTAATCCTCGGTCAATACCATGAGATTGGTGCATTTCAGCTCCCTACTTCCTTTCAATAGGGCCCTAACCTCCCTCTCTTTCGTCCTGTTTTCTGACACATCAGCACTTACCTGCACCAATGCTGCTATCTTTCCGTGTTTTACAATAACAAAGTCTACCTCTTCCTGCTGCGCGTTTTTCCAGTAATAGAATTCAAAGGCATCTTCGGAAGCTCTTCTCTTGAGTTCTATAGCAACAAGGTTTTCATATAAGCGGCCGCTTTCTTCAGTAGTCTTGAATCCCTTTGCATATACAAAGCCATTATCTACGCAATAAATCTTTTTGTTTGCGGTTATCTGTTCTTTTACCTTTGCCGAATAACGTTTCACTTCGAAGAAGATGAATGCCTCGCTCAGATAGCTTATATACTTTTTTACCGTGTGCTGACTGTCTACCCCTGTCATCTTTACGAGGTTGTTGTAGGAGAATTCCTTTGCGGAGTTTGATATAAGATAAACTGCCAACTCCTCAATTACATTGGATTTTCTTATCCTATACCGTTTTACTATGTCCTTGTATAATATAGAGTCAAAAAGCGTAGAGAGGTATTCCCTATAATCAAGGCTTTTGACCAGCGGTTCGGGGTAGCCGCCGTATTTTGCATATTCCGAAAACCTGTTTTTAAGCTCGGCGGTTGTAAGCTCGCGTTTATCGTATGTAATGAATTCCCTCAATGAAAGCGGCAGTATGCTTGTAGCTATATGCCTTCCAGTAAGGTGTGTTGAAAGTTCGCCGCTCAGCAGATTAGAATTGCTTCCTGTTATTACGATGTTGTAGCCCTGCCTCTGCAATCTGTTTATGAACAGCTCCCAATTTGGAAGGTTTTGTATCTCATCCAAAAGGAACAGTCCTGGTTTACCGTATAAAGAATCCATTTCTGTGACTATTTCGTTGTAGTCCGTGGCGTTTGCGAGTACTTCATCGTCAAAATTCGCATATGCGAATTTGCCGTTGTTGGTTAGCTCGTGCATCGCAAAAAACGATTTGCCAGCCCTCCTTGGGCCTGTTAGGACTTTAATCATGTCGCTTTTGAGCCCGCTTATTTTTATGAGCCTTTTTATGTAGGGCTGTCTCGATTTGTTGTTTAGTTCTTCTTTTTGGAGCATTAACGCGTCATGTATTGCAGTCATTATAAGCACTACAATAATTATAATGCCTAAAAGTATATAAATTCTTGCATTATACTTAGCTTAAAAACTAGTTTAAGGCAACCCATGCCGAAATAAAAGGAATACGTAGAAAATTATAGCGATATCGGCTCCGCTAGATAAAAGGTTATGAAAAAACAAAATATACGTCATCGGAAAAGAGCTTGCTAAGTTGAGCTTTAGTAACGGAATGTCAGACCGCGAAAGCTTCATGATCACATATTGTTGGTTCCTGTGAGATTAGAGAATTCTTTAAGTATTAGCATTCTGTTGTTTTGATCCCGGCTTTCCTAGCAATCTCCGCTTGATATTTATCGCAAGTTACTAGTTCGTAAGAATTCTTTAGTGCCACTGCTATGAACATGGCGTCATATATTGATGCGCCGTATTTCTTGGCGATTTCAAAAGCCTTGCTTATGTGTTTTCTTTCTTCTATAAATCTGAAGGTCTCAGGATACCTCTCAAGAATCTCGGCCGCTTTCTTATGATCGAGTTCATTCTTACGGACTTTTTTCAGTAGGGCGCTACCTAATTCCATCATGGAAAGTCTTATGCTTATCGGCTCATAGAGATACACTTCCACATCTTCCCACCCAGGCTCTTCTGAAAAGTACTTGACGATAACGGAACTGTCAATGATCCTCATCCCTATCCTCTCTTATCGATTTTACCGCAAACCCCGCTTTAGATGGTTTTGAGGTTTTAATAAGCTCTTTCAGTTCGAGCAGGACCTTTTTCGCATTTGCCTTCCATGCAATATTTTCTATATATTCTTTTGGGTTTATGCCGGCCTTCTTAAGCTGCCTCGTAGTGCCACGTCTTACCCTAATGCTGATTACTTCGGTGTCCATGATTATATTATGACATACGGATATATAAACATTTATGTTTACTTAATAGATTACAATGATACTATAAACACCATTAATCACAGTTGTTGGTAAATTACACTGAATGTGTGATATACGTAAGCTGACTTAGCGTGATTGCGGTTTTCCGTGATGCCTCCCTCTGATAAGCATCATTATACAATTGCTTACGAGCGCTATGCACCGTTATCAACGGCAATATGCACTTATCTATCCCTATACCCGAAAAGCTTATTGTAAGTATGGTGGTCAACCAAATACAGGATGAAACTCACAATTTCAACCTCGTTTGTCCTAATGGTATAAAGCATTCTCCAGTAGTGGGTCAGTTCAATTCTGAATAGATTATCCACATCGAGTGTCTTCGGGATCAGCTCCTTTGATACACTCTGCCCATATGCGGGATTGTACTTCAATATGGCAACTTTCTTGTCTATGGATTTCAAGAGCTGCATTTCCTCAGAATTTGTTTTACCCTTTTTTCTTTGTTCGTCAACAACCTTGGAGAGTAGTTCATACTCTTTCCTTGCCTGGCCCTGAAGAATTACTCTTATAGTCTTTGGAGGCTTCATAGTTCCAATCCTTGCTTCTTCAGCTTTTCCATCATATCCCTAGGTGTATAAGTCCAGACGACACCCTTGGTGGTTATAAGTATCTTCCCGCTTTCCTGCAAGTAATCTAATATCCTCATCAGAGTCTGGTGCATGACCTTACGCGGCAGCCTGCGCTTCAACTCTGATATCTTGATTGTCCCTTTTGCATCCTGCAGGGTACGCTCCACCATCAAGACAGTATCTAGCGTGGGAGAATGCAGTATTTGCGATTGCGTTTGTTTCATAATCATATATGTACTTAATAGGTATATAAATATATCTATTTAAGATACCCGTAGTAAAGTCAAACTTTTGCAGCTTTCCGTGCAGTTCCCCCTTTTACTTCATATGCTAAAGCTTGCTAAGTTGAGCTTTAGTAACAATGTCACAGATCGCAAAAGCTGGACTTATACGTTGTTAGTTTCTGTACGCTTGAAAATTCCTTTGACATTGGAGTTTCCCAGTTCTTTTTAGGCACATTGTATTATATTTGAAGTGAGAGTGGCATCAGCAGTAGATTATCCTTTTGTGCCTGGCGGCCGCATTCCGAACATCCTTCTCAGGCTTGTTTCTTCGATTGCGGACCAGACAGTTCGATTTCCTGATTTTTCATCGTAGCTTTTCATCAAATTTCTCATCCGTAAAGCCATAGTCTTGCTGCCAGACAGGTTCGAAATTATGTTATTGTAACACCCATTTATGGAGGCGTGCTTGCTTAAGCCAAGCCTTCTTTCCAGCATGCCCTCTGTGGTGTATCTTATCAGCACCTCTTCCAACATTCCAGACCCAGGAATGTTATAATCTATCAGCTTTTTCTTGTATATTATTGCATGGAGCAACTCATGAACCAAATTGATTAACGGCGGACTTTTGATTTTGGAAACGGCATTGATGTTTATGCACACCATAGGGGGATCGTCTATAAGCATGGTCGCAAGCTCTCCAACCACTCCCGATTTCGTTTTGTTGCTTTTTGAGAGCAGTATGGTTGCCCGTCCCGGAAGACTGAAACCAAACACAGAAGTAATGAATTTGTTTGTGTAGGCACCGTTTGCTTTGAGGCTGTTTTCCAGTTCCGATTTAAACCTTGTTACCTCGTTTTCGTTGTTGTTAAGCGCTTTAGGTTTTACGCGGCGGAGCACCTTATCCAACTCTATCAAGAACTTCGAGTTTGGCGGTGTCTTGTAAAGGAATTCTTTGAACGTGCGTATCGATGTTTTTATATTAAGGAGTTTTGAGCGCAACAATTCTTCCGTGATCCAGGAATTTTTCAATATGTAATTTATATCCAGGGTTTGTCCTGCGGGTGTTTAAGATACACGTGAAGCAGTTCTAAGCTCCTTAGCCTTTCATCTGTTATAAATTTAATCTTCGTGTAGCTCACTAAAGTAATTAATTACCAGCAACTCTTAAATACATAGATTCTTGCGCTATTCTTGGCTTAAAAGCTGCTTTGCCTGTATTTATACCGAAATATGGAAAATAGATAGAAAATTATAGGAATACCAGTTCTGTGAATTGGCTCCACCCATCAATACATCAGGTGCAAAAGCGGACTGCTTATCCTAAACGCACACAATTATACTGCATTTAGAAATAAAAGCATATACAGTACGATTCTAGCTGAACCGTACCCGGACCTTCCATCAGTTTGTTTTTGATAAAACTTCTTACAAGACGTTTTGGATTATATAACCATTATATCTCATTATTTCCGGATACGTTTTAAGATGAAAGATCAACTTAGATGGCGCTCCTTTAAGAAATCCTTTACCATTTTGGCCTGACCTCTATAGGTAAGGAAATGCTGCATAGTTTTGCGTATACTATTACCGCTGTTAGAATATAAGAGAAGGACCATGTCGTTGCCATGGATGAATTTCCCAGCTAATGGTGTATAGGGCTTTGAGTGCAGATACCTGACGATTCTTGCGACTTTTCTGTTGCCCATTTCATTTCTAGTAAGATACGCGGCAGCGAAGAACATCGCTGAACTCTCAAAGATGTTATCTACAAGCTCCTGTATTTCGTCATGCTTCAGGTTGTAGACCTTCAGCATATCCCATAACCTGCTGGGGTCATAGAACTTGAACTTCGTGTGTTGCACATGGTGGAAGTATCCGTGAGCCATAAGCGCGCTTATGTTGATTCGCTCCTTGCCTTTTAGGTAGCCCGGGTTCAGCGTTATAACACCTTTATGGTATTCCTCTGCATCATTGATCTTATCGGAGATACATACCTTTGGTACTGGCAGCTTAATGCGCACTAATGAGTGTAAGAACCGATCTATACTAAGAACTTCTTTCTGCAGAAACGTGTCATTTATCATGCAAATCACAATCGTCAAACGTAGATTGGCACAAAATGTTTAAATGATATTAATACGCTTATCGCTCAGCCTTTTGGATTGCCTACGACATGCCCAATAGTTTGGTTTTATCTCTTAGTCCTTGCCTTATTTTAAAGTATTACAGAGCGGCGCATAGACATCGCTCGCGCTGGTGCGTTGAAAAAACAAAAATAGACGTCATCGGAGAAGAGCTTGCTAAGTTGAGCTTTAGTAACGGAATGTTCACAGGTCGCCGAAGCTCCCTGCTTACGCACCCGTCCTATCAAAGTCGTCTATTGCGACCGCTCCAGTGCCTCGTTTCGGGTTTGGCTTCGTCCTTAGATGCTTTCAGGACTTATCCATTGGGCGCGTAGCTACCCGG
>JAJZZO010000003.1 GCA_021797495.1 Microcaldota archaeon | reverse complement strand
CCGCCTAAAGAACGAATCATCCCTCATTGATATTATGCTATAGAACATGCCGATGTCCGGAACCTCCTGGCTTATGGTTGCGAGATACTTCATGCGCGGCAGGATCCTCGTATGGAACGCGTAGCTGGGAATTGGGGCTTTGCCGCCGCGCCCCTTTTTTGACTGGAGAAAAGGATGTTTACCAAAATATTGGAGGGGAATAGGGTTCGAATATTTACGCAGACAGGCTCAAAACCTGCCCTCGAAGAGCGTTTCCCATCGTTGCCAGTTCATGCTTCCATCGATAAAGCGCCATACGGTGCTTCGGTAAAGCATTATGCTGAGCAAAAATGTGGATTATTGCTTAATATACTGAGCAATATGCAAAGACATGAAGCTTCTGCCTACGCAATTCAGCTATGCCTGAAACTTTTTATCGGATTAAGTTTAACCTTGTGTGGCCAAGTTCGCTGTTATTTCCACCGCAATCGTCGGCATTGCGTGATTTAAGCATGCCTTTTGGCTATGTGCGCATTAAAGGACCGCTTATTGAGGCGTGCATATATGCATTACAGGTGTTATCATTTGATAACACTTGTGACATAAATAATAGCAAGACATAAATACGTGCCATATACATAATAACTGGTTCCGTGAACAGCTCAGACTTTATTACAAAATTAAGGGAATTGGACCTGCCTGTTGTCTCTGTAGAAGCTGCGAGCAACATAATGCAGAAATCGGCAAACTATACAAGGCAGTATATGCATAGGCTTGTAGAATCAGAAGCAATGAAACGCATAGAAGAAGGCAAGTACTGTTTCCCGGATACCGATGAATATACAATAGCCTCAAGGATAGTCCCAAGCTCGTATATAACTGGCTACGCTGCATTGTACCACTACAGGCTGACCACGCAGGTTACCACTGTGATGCAAGTTATAGGCCCGGAATACCACAGACCTCTTAAACTCAGGAATTACACCGTGGAGTTCTCCAAAGTAAAGCGCGAGTTCATCTATGGTTTTCTTCAGGTCAAGAACGGCCCGATATTCGCAGAGCCGGAGAAGATATTCATAGACGACCTGTACCTGCACGGCAGGCAATACTATTCCGAGGAATTCGAGTATGCTATGGAAAACGAAAAGTTGGATATAAAAAAAATGCTTGTTTACGCCGGCAGGTCCGGAAACAAAACGTTGGAAAAGAGGATAGTTGGGCTGATGAATAAATTCCCGCCAGAATCGGAAAGCAGCAGCAAAAGGAGGATGCCCGCGTGATAAAATGAACGACCTAATGAAAACATGGTTTAACGACAGGCAGCGCGCCCATGTAGAAATACTTAGGGATTTGCTGATTGAAATATTCAAACGCAGGCCGCAGAATCTTGTATTCAAGGGTGGCACGGCAATCTCCTTTTTTCATGGTGGCGACAGGTTTTCCGAGGACATTGACCTTTCTTCAAGCGGCAGGGACGACTATGCCACGATAGATGACGCACTCGAGTCGTTTGAAGACAGTTACAACTATGTGATCACAAACAGTTGGGAGGATGAGATATACCAAAAACAGGGCTTTAGGAGATACCCGCTGACGTTCAGGTACGGGGTATATGATAACATAAACACATCGATAGATTATAGCATCGGCAGATGCTTGCTGGTTCCGGATATGCACGACCTTTCGAATGGACACTCCACGGCAAAAATAAGCGTCATGAAAGAAGAAGAGATAATCGCGGAAAAGGTCAGGGCGATCTATTCAAGGCAGAAGGGCAGGGACCTCTACGACCTCTACTACCTGTGCGTTACAAGGAAGGTTCGTATAAGCCGCAGCATGATAGCGGAAAAACTGGCAGAAGATTCGAGCTTAAACGGGATTAAGTACTCGTTCGTACAGTTCGAAAAGAGAGTGGCGGCATTGGAGCAATATTGGGGAGACCTTCGCGGCATAGTGAACGGTTTCGAATCGCTGCGTTTTAATGATATAAGCGACAGAGTGTTAAACGCGTTCAAGAACATATGACAAGAATAAAACATGGACCCATGCCAGCTATAATAACGTGTACCGTTCCGGCGCGCTTTCCGGAGGGAATAGACACGCGCAACATAGATGCAGGCATATCCATAAAACGAAACCCGATTGTATACCAGTTGATGCGCGACATGCGTTATATAGAAGGCCTGGCTACTGGCGTGCCTCTGATAAAAGGCGAGATGAAGAAAGCAGGGCTGCTGCTGCCGAAATTCGAGATTGTCGGTTCTTTCTTTATGCTTACGCTTTACAACCGTTTAGGGGAGCATTTCGACTTCAATACCCTAAACGAAAGACAGAAGCTAGGGATAGAAATCATAAGAAAAAACGGTAAAATAACATCCAAGGAATATGCAAGTATAACAGGAGTGGCTGCACCAACCGCGATAGCGGATCTTTCTAAACTCGTAAAAGAGGGGATACCGAATAAGGTAGGGAGGACAAGAGGCGCATTTTATATAATAGCAGAGAGCAAATGATAACGCGGTCCTGACTGGTCTATATGTACTTAATAGATATTAATAAAATATTAAATATTATTGAATATTTAATAATATTATGAGTTGGTCATAGGGACGTACAAAGTCGCCACGCCTTTTTTGATTAGAGAGAACAATATTCGATCTAAAATATTGGAGAGGAATAGGGTTTAAAGATTTACGCCGACAACCCCGAAGCCTGTCTTAGAAGCGCGTTTCCCATCGTTGCCAGTTCATGCTTCCATCGATAAAGCGCCATACGGTGCTTCGGTAAAGCATTATGCTGAGCAAAAATGTGGATTATTGCTTAATATACTGAGCAATATGCAAAGATGCATCGAGAGTCCTGGCAGCAGTAAACTTTTACTTATAATTTACTTTAAATACTTTAAGCGTTATAGATGGGCCAGAACGGGTGGCTCCTGTATTGGATTAACCCGAGCACAAGTAAACGAAAGGTATTTAATCTAAAAGTGCCGTATAATATCGATTAAATTTACTGGTTAAATTAGGGATAATGAGATCCAATAAAAGGGGCGGAAAAATGGCTCATGATACGACGCAGGTTCAAATAGTCAAAAAGCTAAATAAGATGTCGCAGCAGCTGGATGAGGTGCTAAAGAGGGTTGAGGACCTTGAGTTAGAGATTAGTTACCCCCTGAAAGCAGAATAAAGAAGAGCTACATAAATAAACTGAAGAGAATAGAGAAATCTGTAAAAGCCGGCCATGTAATTCGCTATAACAGCTTCGATGATTTTGCTAAGGATGTGAGCTGAAAAGTGCATTTCATGGCTTATTCTATTGAGATAGAAAAGCGCCTTCAGAAGAAGCTGAAAAAAACTCAGCAAGAGTAATCCGGTTCTGCACGCCAAACTTATGAAAAAAGTAAACGATATAGTCAATCACCCATATCAGGAAATGCCATACAAAGGAAAACCGCTGCGCAACGTGATGAAAGGCGGTTTCAGAGTTCACATAGGCTCATTCGTACTTGTTTATGGCATTGATGACACACAAAAGCTCGTTACCCTAAAGGGCTTTGAACATCGCGACAAGGTATATTCCAATTAGGCTTTGATTTTCACTCTACAGTATGCATTAGCACAAAACGCTTGCCAAGGGACAGGGAAGCATCGATGCGGCGACAAGTACGGGAAGGAGGAAAGGCAGGTTTTGAGGCATGTTAGGAATTACTCATGGTGCTCAAAGGAGGTGAAAACCACTTCGTGTGCTTCCTCGTTTATACGGTATATTACCACCAGCGGCCCCACATGAAACCTGCGTATTCCAATAAGCGGTGCACGCATGGGTTTTCCTATCTTTGGATTTTCCAAAATCAGCGCAATCTTTTTCATGACGTGCGCGTAT
The DNA here is from genome assembly GCA_021797495.1 of Microcaldota archaeon. Classification (GTDB taxonomy): domain Archaea; phylum Micrarchaeota; class Micrarchaeia; order Micrarchaeales; family Micrarchaeaceae; genus Micrarchaeum_A. Next base: position 460 of record JAJZZO010000003.1, on the reverse strand, counting down.
GTTTCCCTGTCTCGCTTCTTCCGGTATGCAAGCTCGTTCTGCATCTGGTCGCTGAACGCAGGCTTGTAGGCCATGAGATCAGCCTATGGTTCTGTCAAAATCAGCTAAGTTCTTGTAGTGGTGCACCTTCATCCTTCCGGAATCTATAGCTTTCCACTCCCTGGCAATTTTGTTTATCATCTTCCTGTCGGGCTCGGCCTCGTCCATGCGCTCAATGACCACGCTCAACATCTTGGCTATCCTGTCCAGCTTCGCGTTGAGCTGCTTGTTTATCATCTGCTGCGTCCGTGTGCCGCCCATGAAATCAACAATTATACTATGCGCGTTCAAGATTTTAAACCTTTCGGGCTAAAGCTGCTCTTTGAGCCTAGCCTTTAGACCTGTCACACGCTCCGCGGAGAACGTCTCAGTATTGCTCTTCGGAAGGCACTACTATAAGGAGTACGAAGAATTCAAGATT
>JAJZZO010000008.1 GCA_021797495.1 Microcaldota archaeon | reverse complement strand
GCATATATAATTATGTGCATTAAATAAATCGCTGGGGCTCCCATCGTCTAGCCCGGCCAAGGACACGGGGCTTTCAACCCTGTAACACGGGTTCAAATCCCGTTGGGAGCAAACTTATTTATTTTATATATCAGTATTTTATATTGTTGGAATGAACGTATCAAAATTTTTCATGAGTCAGAAAGGCAAGGTAGTGAGCAAAGGACTCGTGACTCACAAAATAAGCAGGGCCTATTCGAAAAACATGTACCTGCTTCCAGTGCCAAAAGACAAAATAACTGAATTTGGTTTTGATATATCCCCAGCACATGTTGGCAACCTTTTAAATTCGATAGATTTCTATGTGCCGAAAGATACGCCGATATTTGCAGCTGCAGAAGGTAAAGTGATAAAACTTCTTGACAGCTCTAGATCAAAAGGCAATACTGTAGAGTATTGGGACAAAGGCAACTTCATCGAAATAATGCATAGCAAGAAAGAGTCCACACATTATGAGCACTTGAGGTATAAAGGCGTTAAAGTAAGGATATGCCAAAAAGTAAAAGCAGGGGAAGTTATAGGGTTTAGCGGCAATACAGGTTTTACCGAAAACCCCCACCTGCATTTTCAAGTAAACAGATATGTGAGTAAAGACGATTTCGTAACAGTAAAAGCGCGCTTCGCGAATTTCATAGATGTCTACAAAAAGCACAAGCGATAAATTTGAATTTTGAGACTTTCAACTCTGTAACGCGGGTTCAAATCCCGTTGGGAGCAAATCAAACAGAAAGTTTAAATAGTATAGTATATGTATACTATATTAGTGGTAAATATGACAAAGCTTGTATCACTGTCAAACGAAGTTTATGCAGAGCTTTTGAAAATGAAAGGAAAGGGAGAATCTTTTTCTAATGTAATTTTATCGTTAACTAAACAGAAAAAAGAACGCGAGGATATAAAAAGATTTGCCGGTGCCCTGAAAGGACACAAGGCGGAATTAGAAGAATTCAAAAGGATGATAGCAAAAGACAGGAAAAACAACCCAGGTAGAAAACTTTAGTGATGGGATGGTGGTTTTAGATACCAGCATAGTAATTGATTACCTTGAAGGTAAGAAAACCGTAGTAGAGACCGTAGATAAATATTCGAAATCCAGTGAAGTCGCAATCACGTTTATAACCGAATATGAACTGCTTAAATACAAAGGAGATAAGATTGGCAGAACTATCGGAGATATCGTTTCGTCATTTCTAGTGCTGCATTCTGATGATAGTGCAGCAGTATTAGCTGCTTTGATATATAAAAATCTTAAAAGCGGCGGTAAATTGATAAATGAGAATGATATATTGCTTGCAGGTATATGCCTCGCAAATAACGAAATGTTATTAACAGACGACTCCGATTTTGCAAAAATCGGTAATAAAGATATAATCATAATAAAGTAAGCTCTAGTACTGCTAATCTTTCAACCCGAAACTTTTTCTAAAAGTTTCATCAAAACCGGTTCAACTTCTGATAGGAAAAAATCAATATACGCCCAGATGGAACGTTAGTTTTAGATTGGGAGAAAACCAATTAGACAAGTTATAAGGCAGAAAGGAATAATGGCAATGGGAGGATTTTTATTCCATTTGCATCTTGATTATCTAGTGTTTTTTTGCTGAGGAGCACTTTATTCTTTAGTTCCGTATTGGGAAAGTCTGTTTTATCAACTTCGTTTTGCCATTTTAGTTCAAAACCAAAATCGTCTATTACGAAATCAATCTCGCGGGCCCCAGAATAAAAACCGATTGAAGTTTTTGGCTCGGCAATTGTCTTATATCTGTTAACAAATCTGTAGATATGATTAAATAAAATACCTTCAACGATTTTGGATTCCTCTTGCTTGTCAGACAAATTTATCTTTTTGGCGAATAAGTTGTATAAGAATGGATCGTTGAAGTACACTTTTCTATCTTTCCTAAATACATATTTTTTATTAGCTACTGGAAAAATGCTTTTTGATACAAACAGATCATCGAAAGCCTCAAGATACTCCCTCACGGTGACGTGGGATTTTATGCCTTGCATCCTTGCAATACTTGACAGGTTTATTTTAGACGAATAGCTACCCACTATCCCGTAGATTACAGCAATTGCTATCTCAACACTTTTGCCGTCTTTGCTAACGTCTGATACAAATGCATTCCAGTGAACATCATATATATCATCGCTTATTTTGCCTTTTCCTAAATAATCAAAGATTGCATCGGGATACCCCCCAGTTTTGATGTAGATACCAAACAATTTGTTTATCTCGTCGGAGTAAGTCAATGCGGCAGCGGCACTTTTCGCAGTGGCAAAGAAAAGGAAAGTAAAAGCCGCAGCTGTGTTCAACATATCGGACTTGCTTCACGTAGAAGGATAGTCGGGCTTCTTAAAGCAGGAGAAGAGACACAAAGACACTTACCCGAAACTTGCCAGGCTTGCGGGCATGTTTTAAGCGAGGGGGCGCATATGCGCGCTTAAACCGCACCGAAAGGGACATTCGAAGCCCTTGCTTATTGCTTAAAAATAATCTTTGCGCGGGGCTATTTGTTTTCCGTGCCGTTCCTGATGAGCGTATTCGGTGAATAGACCTCTTTCCAGTGCACGTATAGGACTTTTGCTTCTTTTCCCTTTTTTGGGTACCTTAGAGAATGCTCGAACGTGACCGCGTAGTGCATTCCGTTCTGCCCCTCTGTTATTATAAACTTGAAGTTTGAATGCTCGAACCCCAGCATCAGGGCGTTCCTTTTCCCGTCCTTGTATATTACCCCATCGGAAAGCTGCTTGTTCAGCATTGATACTATGCTGGAATCAACTTCTTCTCTTAGGAAAGATATCCTCTCCTTAAGCCTGGCCATGCAGTGGGAAGTTATCACCAGATTAATCTCTTTTGTTTCGTGTTTCGTAGGCTGGCTTTTGTACGCTTCGTCTTTGTAAACCAATAGAACACCGGCAGATTACGATCTTAACGTTTTATATCGATCTCATGTAATATTTATTGCTTTGGTGCGAAAAAACACGTATACGAAGTTGTAGTGCTTTCGCAGCTTTTGCGCAAACAGATTTATAGTTTGAACGGCAAAGCATTATGGGTGTTTTATATGCTGAAAGAGGGAGATAGCGCACCGGATTTTGAGCTCGACGGTTCAGACGGGGCAAAGCACAGGCTGAAAGAATTCAGTGGAAAATATTTGGTCTTATATTTCTACCCCAAGGATAATACCCCGGGATGCACGATAGAGGCCAATGAATTCAACAAGAAGCTTGAGGATATAAGAAAATTAGGTGCAGAAGTAGTTGGAGTAAGCAAGGACGACCTGAAATCGCACGATAAGTTCAAGGATAAATATAATCTCAAATTCCTGCTCTTGTCCGACACCGGCAGCGAAATGATAAAGAGGTATGGAGCTTACGGAGACAGGAGGATATTCGGCATCGGGACGCTAAGGAATACTTATATTATAGGAAAGGACGGGAAAGTGACAAAGATTTATGAAAAGGTAAAACCAAAGGGCCACGCTGACGAGGTTATAGAATTTTTAAAATACGCTAAGTGATATGATGGCTGCAAAACCGAACGATGCGAAAAAAGCAAAGAATAAGACATCTGCCAATAGAAAGGGCACAACTAAATCAGCAAAAACAAATCCTGAAGATGCCATAGGGGCGCTGAATAAGGAACCGAGCGTTGAGAACTGGAAAAGTGCTCTGCCTGTAATAAAGAGCTCGGGTGCTAGGTATTACAGGATATTTTATGAAAAAGGGCTTAAGGACAAGGACAACCTCAAAAAGGCCTATGCCGTGATTTATAACGCATCGTACAAAAGGCTTTTCAAGATACCTGTCATAGAGATGAGCGGGAGCAAGGTCGAGGGAGCCACAAAATACCTGATAGGGCTGAAAATAAACAACAGGCAGTGACGTTTATTTCTAGCTTTTATTTATTATTTATTTTTTTTTGAGACCAGATAGTCCCCTATGACAAGCTTTGTCGCACCGGTATTCTCCAGAGTCCATATCGCATCCTCCGGGTCAAGAGCTATCGGCCTGCGATGCTTGTTCAGGCTTGTGTTGAGGACTGCAGAATAGCCAGTCTTTTTGCCTATTTCGTGCAGGAGTTTGCGGTAAAGCTTGTTCTCGTTGGCGCCGACTATCTGCGGCCTGGTCGTGTGGTCTACATGCGATGCCGCGACAAGGTTCTGGTGATGCTCCTTCCTTACGCTGTTGGCCCCGGTCATGAACCTGTTTGGGGCCAGGTAATCTTCAAGAAGCTTTGGTGCATCCTCTTCCAATATGCTACTTGCGAAAGGCTGGTAATAGGGTCTTTTCTTTATTATGAGGTTTATCTTATCCCTGTTCTCTTGGTCATTAGGCAATGCGACTACACTCCTGTTGCCCAAAGCTCTTGGGCCGTATTCCATGCGCCCTTGGAACCATAAGAGTATCTCGTTCTTTTCCGCCACGAGCTCTGCCGCGTGGCCTGCGGGATCCTTTATGGGCTCGAACGATATGTGCCTGTTCTTTGACTTCTTTAGCGCAGCAAATATCTGCTCGTTGGTGTACCCAGGGCCGAAATAGACATTGCTTATCTGCTTCTTGTTGAATTTTCCGTGAACCAGAAAATCTGTATATGCCGCTGCACCAACAGAAAGCCCTCCATCACCCATCTGGGGGAAAACGAATAGGCTTTTCACTTCAGGCATATGCTCTATGGCCCTGTTTACCAATACGTTTGAGAAGAAACCTCCCGCAGCAACAACGTTTCCTATCCCTGTTTCCTTGATCCATTGCTTCACTAGCGTGGTAACCTGCAGTTCCGCGTGCTTTTGGACCGCATACGCAAAAGACTCCCTGTCGTATTTCGAAAGCACGTGGTCCTTCATATATTCCGCAAGGAGTATCTCGTTCCTTGTCTTTATTTTCGAGACGAAGTTTTTTGTTTTTGGGTCGTAAACGCTAAATTGCCATAATTCAGGAATCTCCGCAGGGTAGGAATATGCGGCCAGGCTCATGAGCTTTCCTTCGTCTTCAGAAAAGCGCATGTCGCAGGCGACCGTGGCAGCACCATACATTATCCCTAAGCTCGTAGCTGCCTTGAACTCTGCTAAGCGTTTTATCTCTCCCTTGTCTCCTACCGAAACCGTGCCGCTGAGGCCGTCACCGGAACCGTCGAGCGTTATTATCAGGGCCTCGCTAAATCCAGAAGTATAATATGCAGATGCCGCGTGCGCGAGATGGTGCTCTACCACGTGCAGCTTTGCCCTTGAAAGCTCCTTGTCTATGCCTTCAAGCCTCTTTGAGGTTATCCTTTTGCTTATCGGAACACCAAAGGCCTGCCAAAGCATACGCGGCCTTTGATTCTGTATCAGCCTGTAAGGGACGTCCATCATATGGAGCACGGGCCTTGAAGGCCTCGATATCTCACGGCGCCATATCGCGCGCCTCTTGCGGTCCCACGAGGGTATTATCCTTGATATAAGGGCGTTGCCGCCTATCCATGCAAGCGCAACGTCGGTAATCTCTTCTTCCGTATTTTTTGCGACATATTTTATGGAATTGTATGGGAAGCCGACCTCGTTCTTGTTCTTTGTAAAGCGTTCCTCGTTAACTGCGGATACCACTTCGCCGGAAGAGAAGGCGGAACTGCCACAGTCGTGAGAATCGTTTATGCCCAGAATAGCCATTTTTTCACTGCGTGATTAAGTCTTATCTTATTTACCGGCTTAAAATTACATATTATATTTGCAATTTGTATTAAAAGCTATCGCTTTACGAAAATATTATCGAGGCATATGCGACTACGCTTGACATGTCTCCGGTCTTCGCGCCAGAATTTGTATATCTTAACAGCGTGCCCTTTTTAGCTCCCTGTGCTTTGGCGTAAAGCGATGCCGCTGTAGACGGACCATAGCCGCATGCAGTATCTCCAGATTCTGTAACCCCTTTGTTAAATCCGTACGAATCCATCTGCTCTAGCCTTTTTATTAAGGGCATGTCTTTAGACTTGGCAAGGGCTTCTGACTCGTAATGGTTGAAATCCGAGCTTGCAATCACGAGAGGCTTTCTCTTTAATTTTTTAGATGCGGCGTATATGGCATTCGCAACGCATTTACTGGCTTCGATGTCCTGCAAGCCCATACATATGGCGACGAATGGTATCGAGCCGAATATATACTGGATAAAAGGGAGCTGGACTTCTATCGAATGCTCTTCGGCATGTGAATCCTCGTCGTGCTCGGCCATGCTGCACCCGTTTATTATGGCTGACGCAAACTCCTTGTCGCAGGCCAGTATGCCAAACGGTGTTTTCCAGTCTTCCATCGAAACGCCAATTGGAGAGCCAAGACCCGTGTGGTTTGGGCCGACGATCACAACGGAATCGAATTCGGCCTTGAATTTCGATATGGAAGCATAAGCTTCGGATGCAGTGGTGCCAGAGTATATATAGCCTGCATGCGGGACTATTATCGATATCGGCTTGTCTGGAAACGCTTTGGAACCTGCCATAGCGGATTTTATAAAATCGCGTAGTTCTATTTTTGATTTGGGGTAAAAGCTTCCGGAAAAAACACTCTCGCGCATTGCAAACACCATATATGTACTATTGCATCGCAACGAATAAATTATGAGCAAGTCAAAAAACGATTAAGAGTGGGCAGTAAAAAAGAAGGCCATTTGCAAAATGTATTAAGGAATGCTATGGCAATATTTAATGTGCTTTGAATGGTGTTCGTCCTTTACGTTGATATGGACTATTTCTTTGCCGCGTGCGAGGAGGTAAGGCACCCTGATTTCAAGGGGAAGCCTTTTGTAGTGGGCACCGCACCAGAAAGCGAAAGGTTCAGGGGAGTCGTACAGACGGCGAATTACGAGGCGAGGAAATACGGGATCCATAGCGGGATGCCAAGCATAAAGGCCTTCGACTTATACAAGGATTTGCTTTACCTCCACTCGGACGAAGAATATTATGAAAGCGTATCCGCAGGCATAATGAAGCTGCTCAAGGGCTACGGGAAGCCCGTGGAAGTAGTAAGCGTGGACGAAGCAGCGATGGACATAACTGGGCTCAGCAACGAAGAAGCGCTGGAGATGGCAAGGGATATAAAAAAGAGGATAAAGGATGAGTTCAAGCTTACCTGTACGATAGGTATAAGCAGCGGCAAGGCTTTTGCGAAGATGGCCTCGGACAAGGCCAAGCCCGATGGCTTGATGCTTGTAAAGGCCGATGAGCTGAAGCGGTTCCTTTATTCATGCGCGCTTGACAAACTGCCAGGCGTGGGGAGCAAAACGTATGAAAGGCTCAATGAGATGGGAATAAGCAGCATACAGGAATTGTCAAAAAGCGACCCGATGGTGCTTATAGATGCCTTCGGCTCGGCCGGCAAGGAGCTTTACATGCTTTCGAACGGGATTGACAACGCAAAGATAGTGGAAAGCTCAGAGGTGCTTTCCATAGGCAGGGAGGTGACGCTCAAGAACCCGGCAACCAGCGTCGACGAGATAAAAGACGTGCTGAAGGGGCTTGCTGATGAGGTAATGAAAGAGGTTTCAAAAAAAGAGGTAGTTTTCAAGAACATAGGGGCAAAGGTTAGGTACACGGATTTCACTACGAGCGGCAAGAGCTACTCGCTGCACAACTACAGCGATTCAGAGGAAGAGGTAATCAAGCACGCCGCTACGATGCTTGCGGCGCTCATGAAAACAGGACCGGCACGAAAAATAGGCGTGCGCGTTTCAAGGCTTGTGAAGACAAAAGGACAGAAAAAATTATTTTGAATCCTTGTAGTCTAGATTTTGGATGTACGCCCTGACTTCGAGGGCTGCCTTAGTACCGCTCGCTGCAGCAGTTACCGCCTGCCTGTATATGTGGTCCGCAACGTCGCCTGCGACAAAAACGCCGTCTATCTTCGTCTTTACCTCGTCTTCGGTTATTATATATCCAGCTTTGTCCAAGTCCAGAGCCCCCTTCAGGAAATCGGTATTGGGCTTGTATCCTATCGCAACAAAAACGCCGTCAAGCTGCAGCTGTTTTTCTTCATTGGTGTTTACGTCGCGTATCTTTGCCCCGGTCACTTTCGAATCCCCGAGGACCTCTTCCACTACGCTGTTCCATATTATCTTTATCTTTGGGTTGTTCTTGACGCGCTCCTGCATTATCTTGCTGGCCCTGAAGGAATCGCGCCTGTGTATTATCGTAACGCTGTTGACGAACTTTGTTAAAAAGAGCGAATCTTCCATAGCTGTATCGCCGCCTCCGACTATTGCCACATCTTTCTTTTTAAAGAAGGGCGCATCGCACGTTGCGCAGCTGCTTATGCCCTTGCCTATAAACTGCTTTTCGGAAGGTATGCCCAACCATTTCGCCGATGCCCCTGTGGCTATTATCACGCTATTGGCTTCTAATTCCTGTGACGGTGTTTTGACCTTGAATGGGCGTTTCGAGAAATCCACGCTTTCCACATTCTCCCCCAAAAACCTCGTCCCGAACTTTTCCGCCTGCTTGCGCATCAGGTCTATCAGCTCGGAGCCGTAAACGCCATCAGGGAAAGCAGGAAAATTTTCCACGACAGTTGTAAGCAGCAGCTGGCCTCCGGCTTCTACTCCTGTTATCACAAGAGGCTTGAAATCCTCCCTTGCAGTATATAATGCCGCACTTAGACCTGCCGGCCCAGAACCTATTATTATAACGTTTTCTACCATTTACCTCACCATTATGCTTTGTAGCTTAGCCAGACCACCGACACAATAAAGCAAGCACGGCACAAGCATTCCCTATTTTGTTTTTAAAGTATTTAAAGATTCTTCAACAATTATATCCAGGCGACTTAATGGATTATGCTAGAACAGTAATATCCTTGGATACAAAATCTAAAGGATCAGACCTGGATTTCGTATCCCATGCGCATAGCGATCACATAGCCGCTGTGAAAAGTTCCGAATCAATGCTTTGCAGCACTCAGACTGCGGAATTGATAGGCGCGGCATACGGCTTAAAGCCCAAACTGGCAGACATGATTCCAGGGGGCATACGGCTTTACGATTCAGGGCATATGTTAGGTTCGAAGCAGCTTTATATAAATGACAACGGAGAAGGAAGCAGCATGCTTTACAGCGGAGACTTCCAGATGATGGAGAGCGTTACGGCGAACACCATAAAGATAAGGAATGCCGATTATCTCATAATAGACTCCACCTACCCCAACCCTGAAGTGAGGTTTGATGCCAGAAACGACGTGGAGACCGCTCTTGCCAGATGGACCGGCAGGGCTTTGAAAAGCGGAATAGTCTTGTTCAAGGCGTATGCGATGGGAAAGGCCCAGGAGCTCATAAAGATACTCAACGGATCAGGAATAACCCCAGTAGTGAACAAAAAGATAAGTGACATAAACAAGGTTTACACAAAAAACGGCGTGAAGCTGTCTTACGCATCGGCATATGACGAGGGCAGCGATTACGAGAGCATACTAAAAGGGAATTTTGCGGCAATCGTGGATTCTAGGAATTTCGACAACCTGGTGATGGCTGTGGGTTATGCCCACAAAAAGAGAGTGTATACTGCGACCGCCACTGGCTTTGCAAAAAGTTTTAGATTCAACGTGGATGCGCAATTCTGCCTTAGCGACCATGCGGATTTCAAGCAAAGCATAGAGTACATAGATGCAGTTTCGCCGAAAAAGGTTTATACCTATGGCGGCAACAGGGAGGTATTTGCCAGGAACCTCTGCAAAATGGGCTATGAAGCTGAGGCATATACTGAAAAGGAGATGAGAGCTTATAAGGATAAGCCAATGACCTCAGTCGCATCCGCCTGACTTCCTGTTTTTTGATATGAACTCGGATATCATTCTTTCTTTTGAAAAGCCAATGCCTTGAAGATACTGCCATGCTTGGTCCGGTATGTCTTTTGTATCGCAAGCGTAAAGCGGGTTAATCTTTTTCACAACATCCTCAAACTTCATAGAGTCCATATCGAATTTCGAGAACTGTGCTTTTATTGATACCAGTGCCCGCTCCTCATTTTTATATGAGATTTCAAGCTCATGCCCGGAAAGCGCGGATACGGCAGGGCAAGGCGTTATTTCATAGCCTCTAAAAGCCAGGGTAAAAAAGAACATCGCCCTTTGCATATGCTCAGGGGACGTGACAAGCGTTATTTTTTTTATACCTTGCATCTTTGAGATTATGTGTTCCGAATATATTGCATTGCCAGCAGTATCCAAAGAATCGGTTTCCACTATGATGTTATCCGCATCAACGCCAGGGCCCATTGCAAGCTTCTTCATCTGCAGCGATTCCCTGTATTCTGACGCACTTCCCAGCTTGAAGCTGTAGCCGCCGGAAAAAAGCAGCGCGCAATGACCACATGCTTTGTAAAATTCCACCGCTTTCTCTGTGTTTTTAACCGATTGCTTGGAGAGAGTTCCATGTATGTCCATCCCCTTGCCTAACGCAAGCACTACTGTCGTAATAGCAACATCCATCTCATGCACGCATCGTATTGTTTTATGTGGGCCCGGAGAGATTTGAACTCTCGACCTCCCGATTATCAGTCGGGCGCTCCAACCATGCTAAGCTACGAGCCCTACGGAAAGAAACAATTATTATGTGAGAAAAGCTTTAATTAGCTTCAATTCTGCTTTATCTCCACGACTTTGCCCTGCGGCGCCTCCTCCTTGAATACCTGGGTGTTGAATTTGTATAGCCTTACATTTTTTTGCTTCCAGTACGTTATCGGGATGCCTGCCTTTTCGCAAACCGCATTTAGAAATTGTTCTGCGTTCCAGCCTTCTTCCACTGCGACTACCGGCAGAAGCAGGCCGCTATATATGCCGTATTCCACCATGAGGCCGTCCCTGCCTATTTTTACGGACTTAAGCTTATCTTTTTCCGAACCGGTTATCGGCACCATATCCGAGAGTATGCTCACTTCTACTATAAGCTCGGAAAGCTCGTTGAATGAAACAGGCACGAAGCGCGGATCATCGAAAGCCGCTGATATCGCTGAATCCGCAACCGCTTTGCCAAGAGGCATGACAGGCCTTGGGAAACCCACACAGCCGCGAAGCGCAGCGGTGGGATAATGCGAAAGGGTCACGAAAGCGCCACACGGTTCGTCGAAATGCTTGATGCTTTCGTATACTATGTGCTTATTTGCGATTGGACTGCGCAGCGTAAGCTCTATTGCGTTCCTTGCTGCGTGTACCAGTTCTTCGCCCTCTTTAAGCTCAAGTCTCTTCATCCGACCGCCAATTATGCAAAGCCAGTTAAGAGTATATCTACACGTAATAATTTATAGCTGACGCAAACAAAATGTTATATCATTGAGGATTTGCATGGAGAAGGCGCGTAAAACCGGCATTAAGGAGTTCACTATATATACCGACGGAGCAGCGAGGGGCAACCCAGGACCAAGCGCATCCGGCTTCATTGTAACGGACCATAACGGCAAGGAGATATACCATAAAAGCTTTTACAATGGCATCAGGACCAACAATTTCGCAGAATACAACGCAATGATAAAAGCCCTAGAGTGGTGCGAAAGCCACATGGAAATGCCTGAAGAGACGGAATTGAAGTTTGTATCGGATAGTGAACTGGTGGTGAAGCAGCTTAACGGAAAGTACAAAATACGGTCAAGCGAAATGGCAGAGCTGAACGCTACAGTAAGAGAACTGTCAAAATGGTTCAAGTCGGTAAAGTTCACCAATAGAAGGAGGAGCGACAAGGGCATAAGCGCAGTTGATAAGGGCTTAAACGAACTGCTTGATGAAAAGAAGAAAAACCAATAGGATAAAAAATTTTAAATATGAGTAGATACAAGCTATACCTGACAGTGATAATTAATGGCTGAGGATGGAAACGGCAAGAGAGAGGTAAATCCTGAGGCTAAAGAGCATTGGAGAAAGGGCAATTCCTTGTTCGAGTCCAGCAAGTTCGCCGAAGCCATAGCCGAATTCGGAGAAGCGGTCGAAATAGATCCTGAATACTCGGATGCATATTTTAACAGGGCGCTTGCAGAGAGGATAACGCACAAGTACGAAGAGGCTAAAGCGGATTTGCAAAAGGTCATGGAACTTGAGCCAAAAAGCCCTGACGCACCGCTTTTGTACGGCGACATGGCTGAAGCCAGCAACGACTTGGTCGGGGCAAAATACTGGTACGAAAAGTCCCTCTCCATAGACCCAAACTATTCCGAGGCCAAGAACAGGCTTGAGCATATAGATTCCCTTATGCACGTGGATCTCTCCAACACCGGCACATTACCGGGATTATCGCAACAGGTGCAGAAGCAGATTCAAAAACCTGAAGAGGAAAAGGAGGTAATAGAGGAGGGGCAGATAAAGAAGCTCCAGTTTTATAAGTCCAACGTCAAATTTGACTCTGTAATCGGCTTGAGTAAAGTCAGGACATACCTCCATGATAATGTCGTTTTAGCAATACAGCACCCAGAGCTTTTCAAAAAGTACGGAAAGGAGCTTGGACTCGGACTTTTGCTTTACGGACCACCCGGAACAGGGAAAACATATACGGTTAACGCGATAGCCGGAGAAGCTGGAGCAAACGTCCTGATAGCACAAATCAACCAGATAGTAGATATGTACACGGGAAATACGGAGAAGAACCTTCACGCCATATTCGATCAGGCAAGGAAAAACCCTCCATGCATAATATTTTTCGACGAGCTCGACGCTTTAGGAGTGAAAAGGGGTGGTGGCGGAGGCAACGAAAGCTCTTCCATGAGGCTTGCAGTAAACCAATTCCTGGTGGAGATGAACGGAGTCCAAAGCAACCCCGAAGGGATATTCGTAATAGGAGCAACAAACCAGCCCTGGGACATAGATCCAGCGCTTAAAAGGAGCGGGAGGTTCGGCGATAGCGTATATATAGCACCACCGAAATATAAGGACAGAAAGTCACTTTTCGAGCTTTATACAAAGAACAAACCGAGATCAGGACTCAGCTATGGCAGGCTTGCGAGAGCCACTACCGGATATTCGCCTGCGGATATAAAAAGGGTTTGCGACAAGGCTGCTATGAGGCCATTGCTACACGAATACCAATACAAGAAAGAGCGCAAGTTGACCATGAACGACATGCTTGCAGTATTGAAGGACAAGGACAGCAGCGGCAGTTCGCTTGACGAATGGTACTCAATGGTTAAAAAGGACGTAATAAGCAAAACCGAGACCCAGATAGTGGACGGCAAAAAGCAGGAAATAGTGAAGGAAGGAAAGCTAGACCCTCAGGAGAAGATACTCTACAAGGCGATGATAAAGGACATCAAGAGAAATACAAGCCCCACAAAGATAAGGATAAAAAAATTAATGCGCTGGTTTGCGCTGCACTTTTTCTGATATTCTGTCTTTTGTAAGGATAATAACATCGCATGCTTCTATTTACGCCAAGGCCTTAGCCGGGAGTTGAACCCGGGCTTGAAGATCCACAGTCTTCCGTGCTAGCCGTTACACCACTAAGGCGCGCTTAACTATTGATGCTTAAGATTATTTATCCTTACGCATTTATGCTTTTTGGATTCAGTGCACGCAGACAGCATAAAGCAATATTCCGGATAAATTCATTTTCCCTCGAAACGTTATGGTAAGGTTTAAATATGGTTGAAAAAATTTCATGGGAATATATAAATATTAAAATACCTTAATCTTGAAGTGGAATATTAATGGCAACGCTTTATGTAATGCAAAACATTATTTATTTAACGCATTTAAACTATACTGCGCAGGGATGGCGGAGCCTGGTCAAACGCGACGGACTCAAGATCCGTTGGCTTAGGTCTACGGGAGTTCAAAATAGCATTATGGACAAATCTCCCTCCCTGCACATTAAAGTCGCTAATGCTTTTATCCCAAGTCTCACGATTAACAAGGTGTTTTAAATGGCAAAAAAAGAATCGCCTCAAAAGGCAAGGAAGAAGTCCCCAAAGGGCAAGCTGTACGAGATACCTAACTATGCCCAATCCGAAGAGTTTACGAGCTCTGCCGCGTGCGCAATAATGGTATTAAAGTATATAAACAAAAATTTTAAGCCGAAAAAGGAAGACGAGTTTTCCATATGGAACGAAGCGGTCAACGGTAGCGTATGGCATGGTTCGAAATACGGGCTGGCATTCGCAATGAACAAGAGGGGCGCAAAACTGCACATAGTGAGCAGCAACCAGAAAGACGAGGGATACGAGCGCAAGCTCGCTGTATATGAAGGCATAAACCTTGATACGCTGAGGTCCTCTTTCAACGAGATAAAAGAAAAGTCCAAAAACGCGGGAATAAAGGAGGTGCACGGAGTGGTAACGATAAATTCCGTCAAAAACACGCTCAACAACGGGAACATACCTATATTGTTGGTCGATGCAAACAAGATAAATCCATACCTAGACTCCTCGCCGCACTGGGTTGTCGTCAAAGGCTACGATGAAGATTCGTTTTACATAAACGACCCGTACTCCGACAGCACGATAGCTATAGATCCGAACGCATTGAAGGAGGCAATAGGCTACGAAAACGAATACCATATGTTAGTTGTCAGGGCAAGGAAGTAAGCCCTGTTCCTCTTTTTATTTTCTTTTTCTATCTTATGTTTTAGAGCAGTAGAACGAGCCCTTCATGTTAAGGTGGTTGAAAGGCAACGCCATTGAAGAGCGCTTGAGTTTGCTTTTTCCACGTTCTAGAAAGCATGGTTTTGGTTTTTATACTCAGCACAGTAAACAAAAAATAAAAAAAGAAAGGGCAATAAAATCCAATATTTAGTCGATTGCCCTTTCTACCATTTGCTGCATCATTCTTGTGTGCAACGCTTTCGTTATCGAAGAGCTTGCATTCTTATGCCTTGCAATATTTGGCTTGCTCCTGGCTCTGCTGGCCATCGAAGAATAGCATTTTATGCATGCCAGCCTGTTCTCTAGAGGTATTGCACCGTCTCCAAAAGATTTTGACGGAAGAACCATTTTTACGTCTCCGCCACCCAAAACCCCGCCGCATATCGCACAGTTGTTTTTCGTCGCACGTCCCAGACCCAGTTTTTGAGCACACCCTTTACAGTATGCTCTTCCATTGGCTCCGGAGACCCTGTCCGAAGAACCGTATGTGGCTACACCACATCTCTCGCAAGATATAACTCCCGCTTTATATTCCCCCATCGATTTCCCCACATTGTTTTTACACCCATTTCAATAGTATTTTGAATTAACCACTATATATACTTTTCTGGACCAGGTGCAGTGCCGCTAATTTATTCGGCATTTTTATTTTTACCTCGACAGGAATGGCATATAAGACAATAAGCTTTTTAAATGAGGGTAAATTCCGCTTAAAATCGGCCTTTTGACAAGCTGGATATCAAAGACTTAATTTCTTCAAGTGGCGCATCGGTTTTTACGCAATTCTTTTCGAAATGGGTCAAAGAAGCTTTATAATTTTTTCCCAGAAGGCCTTCTATGACAGAAAGCTCGCTGACCGAGGGCAATCCCATAAGCTTGGTAAGTTTCGGGATGCTGTAATAGAAAGGCGTGTTTGGTTCTGAGGCAATACGTTCCGCAAACTTTATCTCCTTTGCGTCCGCACCCTGTACCGAGGTGATGCTTTCCCCGAGCTTTGGTCTCACATCGCCTTCGATAAGATCGCCAAGCCACATCCTTCCAGAAATTTCAAGCTTTGAACCGCAAACATCGCAGCAGTTTTTAGTAGGGAACATCCCGATATTATAACCAATCCATCCACATTTGCCGCATTTGTAAGCAAAACCCATTTTTCTTAGCGAATCCATCGCTCTCTTGTTGCCGTGTTCAAGGCGTATAATCGCCCTCATATAGTGCAGGTATGAAAATGCAATGCCGACGCTTATACCGTAATTAAACTGCGCGGCAAGAGTAGCAACAAAACCTATGAGTATTCTGGTACCAGCCTCATGGCCCAGTTCGTTATGCATAGGAACCGCCCCATAGGTGCGTATGCACGCTTGGTTGTGCGCACCGCAAAGGACGGCAGTATCGGTGGCTGTGAAAGCCATTATGGTCCCGTCATGTGATACTTTCAACGAATCGTATATGTAAGGGGCCGGGCTGCCGAACGGGTCTATGTCTATCATGTCGAATTTTTCCTGCTGGGAAATATTGCAGAATTCCTGCACGCTCATGTTGTGCGCACTGAAGCGCTTTATCTTGTTGGTTTTTATGTTTGATTCCAGATAGGGATATGCACTACCATTTATTTCCAGAAATGTGACATTTTTTAAGTTTAGTTCCTTCGCATAGCGTATTCCCCTTATGCCTGTAGCTGAGGTTGCATCAAGGGCATTCTCAATCCTTGGATAAAGCATTGCGTACGCTATGGTGGCATCACGTGAAAATTTGGCTTTCGGGTTTATGAAAGCCTTGCCCTGCTCGATAACCGCACTGCCTTCGGTATACCTCATTTTAAATCGACCAACGAAAGTATGGAGTCCATTAGGCCGTGCGCGTAGGATATGCATGAAAAAGCGGTAAGGACGTCGCCCTTGTCAAGATAGCTTTTAGCATCGGAAGCGTAGAGCTTTGACATTTCTACAACGTCTTTCATCCCCTTGTCTAGATTGGCCTTGGATATGAGATCCAAACTCTCGTAGAACATAGAAATGTCCTTAAGCACACGCTCTTTAGGTTCCATGTTTCTTATACAGTAGTTCATAATTATATACCTTTATGCGGTTCGCTTTCATTCCGCCGCTAAAGCGTGTGGGATTTCCCGCTCACATGAATATTTAATAGCTTTTAGTAATAGAATAATTTAGCAAAGGGTGAATATGTGGCGGAAAACGATGAAGAAATGCCTTGGAGCGAAAATGCTGATGTTGTAATCGAGGGGGTTTCCCAAACAATAAACGACAAGTACGGAGTTGCTTTGAAGGATATTCTCACAAAACCCGCTTTCTACGTTTCTAAAAAAGGCATGGAAACGACTTTTAGCAACATCAGGGAGGAAGTCGGGAATTACATACAGGAATTGGCCAAAAGCATGGACGATGATAGGAAGAATATGGAAAAAGACGGGCTAAAATGCGATGCGGTGACAAAACAGCTGGCACAAAACATATCCATGCAGGCAAAGCAGAATAACATACCCATAATAAAGCCTGCGTCTATGGACAGGAACACCGACAATGATGAAGTGATATACGTAAATAACATAGATAACGGTGTGATGGCCCTGCTTGCAAAATTATCCGCTAACTCGAGTTTTATAGCTGATTTCTCTACCACTTATAAGACATATAATTTAGGGCAATGGCTGTTTGACGGACAGAAGAATTTCCTCATAAGCGTAGCCATGGAACCGAACCCTTACATGGACCTGGACTCAGCCAAGGATGAGATAAACATGATAATGGACGGCGTTGAAGGATACTTCAAAAGCCAGGGTAGCTCAGATGAAGGACAAGAAAAGGGCCAATAGACTGCTGATCGGCATAACCGGAACCCCAGGAGTAGGCAAAACCCATTTTTCCAAGGAGCTCGGAAGAAAGCTTGAATCGCTTGGGATTCCTTCCAAGACCATAGAGATAAACGACATAGTGCTCAAAAAGCACGTTTACAGCGGCGCTGACGAATTCGGCTCTAAAATAATAGTAGAAAGAACGCTCAGAGAGGAGATGAAGAAAGAGGTAAGCGATGCAGGGGTTACGATAGTCGTAGGCCATCTGCTCCCGGAAACCGGATTGCATCCAGATATATGCATAGCGCTGAGGCAGGATCTTAAAACGCTTGCCAATAGGCTTTCCAAAAGACATTACCCTACAGCCAAGATAAGAGAAAACCTGCTTTCAGAAGCTTATGATGATATAGGGACAAGGGTAAAAAGCATGTGCCACGAATTTTATGAGGCAGGAAATGAAGAACAAAGGCAAAAAGCTATACAATACATATGCGGCAAAGCTTCCGGCTCTAAAGCCATAAGACCGAAGAAAGTGGAAATAGACAGATTCGAAGAGCTTAAAGAGCTGATAATCAAAGGCAACAGGTTTGGTTTTTGAGAATTGCTTGACCGTGTTCAGATATTGAGTTTTTCCACCACGCCGTGGTAGATTATGAGCTTGTATCGCTCTGGCACATCGTTAGAATAAAGCCTGCACATACCCTTTTTTATGTCGCTTGTGAAAGCAAATCCTTTCCCTTTCAGTATTTTAGAAAGCATGTCGTTCATATCGACGTATCTTGATTTTTCAATCGATGTGAGACGTGTTCCCTCTACCCCTATCTTCATGCTTCCTGCATGCTTTTTCATGAATTCGTCAGCCGCGTTTTTTATGGTAATGTCAGGCCCTACCGATTTTTTGGCATGAATTTTATGCACATCGTGGAAAAAGGCTATTACACCGAAACCTGATTCTATCTTTGAGAATGAGAGGACCTGTGAGAAGCCATTGGTTATTGCTTCGTGCTCTATGCGATTCTTTAATTTCTCAAGCTGCGGCCATAGCGTATCCTCCGATATCTTAGGAAGCTTAAAACACAGCGAATCCAGTTCCAAGCCATTTGATTCCATGAACTTGCTGAGGCCGGACACGCTTTCGTTTTCCGAGTATTTATAGCCATAAAATGTCTTTATGTCTGGTTCGGCAAGCAGCTTCCTGGCAACCAGTATCAGTCTTGATATGGATTCGTAGGATACGCTTGCGGCTACATTCCTGTTCGCATCTGTTGGATCTATCACAATCAGCGGGGCATTGAACTTTTTTATATAATCCTTACTGATTGCTTCCCCGGAATTCTCTACGTTGCCTTTGACGTCTATGAACAAGGGCAATTTTGTAGCAGACAGCGCTTCCAGGAGCCTGCTCAGCTTATGGTAATGCACTACGAGCAATTCGCATAGATACCCTGAAAACGCGTGCTTGCTTGATTCTGCACCGTAAATATTATGGCGCTGAAGAAGGTATTTTAGCACACGGACCTCGTCCTTCTGCTTCTTGTCAAGGTTTTCCAATACGAATATATTATGCAGTTGTGTCCTGTCCACTGCGCTGGCCCTTTCGCTCGAATCCCTTATCTTGAAAGCAGGTACGATATCGGCAGATATAAGCCTTTTGTCATTAATGAGCTTTAGGTATGGATGTTCTGCATAGTTTATCTCAAAACGCTCGCCATCGCTTTTGCTAACGATTTTTTTACTGAGTTTCAGGGCCTTCGACTCCATCTCCCTTTCATCTAGGTATTTTGGGAAAAGAAGGAATATGTCTATGTCGGATTTTCCCCGTATTTGGGTGCCGCGTGCGACAGAACCTGCAAGTATTATCTCTACATCCTTTGGCATTATTCTTTTCAGCCTTCCCATCAGCTCGTTTGAATACTCAGTGACGTCTTCCACTTCTTCTTTTGTCGGGACTATGTCCTTTAGAACCCTGGTGAAGAGTTTTTCCAGCACCTCATTATTTATAACCATAAAACCAGTATAATATGGCACCAATGGATTAAATTTTTATGCACTGTGTTGATTTATATGGAATTGATAGGTAAAAAGAGCTTTAGGTCCATATTTAGGATAACACGAGGAACCGAAAGAAGGAAAAACTCTCTTTTAAAAAAGGCAGCGGTTCTTGAAAGTAATATCGAGAAAGAGATGGATTTTATAATCCCAAAAAGCAGCAGCAAGAACGACCTGATGAAATATTTCTCTATCTTAGGCATAAAACCAACTTCGGACAAAGTTAAGATAAGGAAAGCATACATAAACAAGGCAAAGGTGTACCATCCGGACATAAGCTCCGAGATAAACTCTGAGAGGATGATGAAAGAGCTTAACGAGGCCTATGCCAGCTTGACAGGTAAGGACATAAAAATAAGTATAACAGCAGATGAAAAAAGAAGCGTATTTGAGATAGAGCGCTTAAGCCTTGATTTATACGTAAAACTGAGGAATTCGGATTACGAGAAAATGCTTGGGATGGCAAGGCAGGGGATAACAAGGCCAGAATTGATTGCCATTGTGAACGACTTCTGCGATTGGAACAAAAGGTTCGTAAAAGTCGAAACTGCCATAACTGGGAAATTGGATAAAAGATTGAAGGCGTTGGAAAAGCACAAGGAGAAATGCAAAAAATTCGTAGACACCCTTGACAGTTCTGACGCAATGGAAATATCAGAAATCAATAAGTGCATAACTGCCATAAACAATTCTTTAAGGGAAGGATACACTTTTCGGTCTTATGCGGATATCGCATTTTCTAACGCGAGGGAAAGGATAGTACCGATAGAACGGGAGCAAAAAGAAAAGCTCCGCAGGAACCTTGGTTGACAAACCATGGGAAAGTTTTTTATTATCGAAATATAAATCAGTCTTGCAATGGGCTCTTGGCTCAGTAGTAGAGCGCCTCGTTCGCAACGAGGAGGCCGCGGGTGCGAATCCCGCAGAGTCCATTTTCAGTTTACGAGGAAGGTGGACGCGAACCGCTAGCCCATCAGATATTTGCTCCTAATGCTAATGACAACATATATACTCTAAAAGGGCGACAATACCCATGTCCGCTTTCTCTCATATCAGATAAGTTTTTCGTTATTTGGACCGCAATAAATAACGCTTCGTTCCGGTTTTAGTGGTTTACCCGTACTTGAATCAACATTGCAAGCTTCTGCAAGTGCTTTTGCATCCAGCTGCTCAAATTTAATTTTGTTATCAATATCGACAGTCAATAGATAACCGCGAAGCTCCTTTACCGGAATGTTGTTATTCAGCTCGTCCCTTATCTTGAGAAAGCTACGCAAAATGCAAGATGTAATTCCTTCATCGTATATGTGAGCCGCAGTTATAGCTTCAAAGCTCTGATTCTGCCTTTTATTTATCCCGAAGAACATGCTTCCATCAGCCAGCTTCCTAACATCCCATGTGCGTCCGAATGGGAAAGTAAGTATTGCTTGTTTTTCAATGTGACTTTTCCACTCTTCGATTAGTTCCTTTAAAGTACCATCTTCAACCGAAATGACTTTCAATTCATATTTGGAGTCTATGAAGTTAACAATACTGCCGCCATACTTGCTTGTCTTCTGTTGTTTTTCCATCTGTCTTTCTATCTTTTCAAAGTCAAAATTCATTATTTCTCCTTCGTTTTCTGGATTTTCCGTCAGTATTTTTTTGCCGTCTCTTTTTGCCCATTCCGATATTTGCGTCGTTATTACGTCCATTTTCTGGTTTGTTTCTTCTTCGTTTCCAAGTTCGTCCATTATATCGCTTAGGAATAATGTGTTTACAAATAAAAAACTTTCCAGTTTGCTTAAATCATGAGATTTTGCAATTTTTAGGATGCACTTAGAACATACCGACTGCACATCAGGCATAGCATTTAGCCCTTGAATTCTCTCCTGTGCAAGGTCATTTCCGTTCGGATGTCATCATCCACGTCTTGATCTGCAGGCAATGACAGGATATAATTCCTGAAAGCCTTAAGGTCTGATAGGTTATATGCAACATTATCGACATCTTCATGCGATGTAGATTCGACGTAAGCCCTTTTCAGTTCCACCCAACTCTCGAGTTTTTCGAAATCTATATTCCCAAATTCTGAAAGCTCTTTCATCATGAATATTGCTTGTAATGTTTGGACCTGCCTGCTTTTTGTCCCATCATCCAGTGCGTATGAATATTCTTTGTGATTCTTTTCTAGTTCAGAGTAAGCATTTTCGAGCACGGAAAGATCACGCCTTAGATAATGCAATAGCTTCTGCTTTTTTCCTTCATCGGTTTCGAGTGCCGCTTTTTGGCACTCATCGTAGTACGATGATTTTTTGTATATCTCTCCGCCTTTGGCATCCACTATATTTTTTATATATTGGTCCTCAAGCTCTTCTATCCTGAAAGTGCTTTTAGTATATACCATGCCATACAGTGTATTTATCGACATCAGCAGTTTTGAAGTATAGCTGTTTAATCGATGCATATGTGTTACTGGCTCATACATCAAGTCGTCGGAATAACCAACCATGGACTTTATCGAGTTTATCAGGTTTAAACTACCTTCCGCTGCAATCTTGAATTTAGGGTTCTCTTCCAGCTTTAATTCTCTTATGGCTTTTTCCGCATATTCAAAACGCAGTTCACGCGCTTTTTCCATATTTGCAGGTTCGTCCGGTCTTTTAGATTTTATATCCACCCAATCGCCTAAGAACCTTGTCGTCACGTAGTTTTTAAAGCTTTTGTATAACCCTGCCTTTATACGTGTAAAATGCGGCATATTTAAGTATTATTTATGTTATTGGATTCTTGGTGTTTGTTTGGAAATTGTTGAAAAAAGCTACAAAGGATTGGACGCCGTTTTGAACAGAATATGTGATAACGAAGAAAAACTTATCAGCCTGAACTCTTTCTTTACAAAGATGCTGAGAAAAACCAAAAATGTAGATGAACAGAAACTTGAGATGGATCTCCTTCTCGATTTGAAAGCTATTTATAGCGTTCCGAAAGCACCATTTGAGTATGTTAGAAGAAATATGACAGACCTGACCAGGCAGTTCTCTCTTTGGAAACTCGACAAAGTCTACTCTAGGGAATTTTCCCAGAACTTTTACGGGATGGAAAAAGTTGAGGATAGAATATTAGGAACTGACAACCAATTTAGCCAGACGAATATGCTAAATAACATAATATATGTGTGCAAGGATGTTCCCAAAACAGAGACCAATATTGTAAAAGCAAAAGAGATAGTGAGAATAGCGATAGTGGCACTGGAGAAAAAATTAGATGGAAGCACATAGGATTGGCGTGGTGGAATTTAGCTGTGTGCTTTATGGTTTAAAGCGATTTGGCACATTTGAGATGCATACTGAACGTTTATAATACTTTCAAGGCATTAGTTTATTACTGATGTGATGGAGGGCAATAGTGTTTTGGTTAAAGACGCGATGAGTAAAAACGCAATTACGGCGAAGGCTGGCGATTTAGTTGCGGATATAGCCAAAATAATGGTGGAGCGCGAAATAGGCGGGGTTATAATAGTAGATGACGACATGTTCCCAATTGGCATAGTCACTGAAGGGGATATAGTCAGAAACCTGGTTGCAAAAAAGATGGATCTAGAAGACACAGTAGCAAAAGACATAATGACAACTCCAGTTATTACCATAACTGATGATATAGAGCTTTCAGCCGCGGCGAGACTGATGGCAGCAAGGCACATAAAAAAATTGTGCATAGTGGATTTGGATGGAAAGTTAAAGGGCATTATGACCGAAAGCGACGTTATAAAGCATGCAGGATACCTGATAAAGCTATTCCAATAGCGAATCAGTATTTGTAAAAACCTTCACCTGTTTTTTTACCCAGCTTGTTTTCATTTTTCATGGAGCACAATATATCTACAGGCTTGAATTTCTCATCTTCAGTTTCCTTGTATATAGAGTCCATTATGTCGACACAAACGTCTATGCCTATGAAATCGGCCAGTTCCAAAGGACCCATTGGATGATGCAAGCCCAATTTGATTATTTGGTCTATTCCTTCCTTCGATGCAACGCCCTTCTGCAAAAGCAACGCGGCCTCGTTTATCATTGGCATGAGCACGCTGTTTGCAACGAATCCTGGATAGTCTTTTACTTCTATAGGGACTTTTCCGGCCTTTATGGCGATATCCGATGCCTTTTTTCTTGTTTCAGCTGCAGTGTATTCCGTGACTATAAGTTCTATGGGCTTCATCACAGGGACGGGGTTGAAGAAATGCATTCCCAAAAACATCTCTTTCCTCTTCATTTTTTCTGCAAGCTTTGTTATCGGAATGGATGAAGTGTTTGTAGCAATAATGGCATTTCCGGCATATTCTTCGGCTTTAGAAAGCACCTGTGTTTTGATATCGTACAATTCCGGAACCGCTTCTATTACAATTGATGAGCCGCTTATATCACCGTAGTTAGTCGATTGCTTTAGGTTCAGCATCATCGAATTTTTCTGGTCTTCGGTCATGCTCCCTTTTTCCACGGCTTTCCCAATAGAAGCACTCAATCTTCTAATACCGTTTTTCAGGGAATCCTCGCTGCTTCCTATCAACACGACATCGAAACCTGCTTGCAGAAACGATTGTACTATTCCCGTGCCCATCGTTCCAGGACCTATAACGGATATTTTTTCAGCCATTCAATCCACCCTGCTGAGCACCATTGTTGCGGAACCGCCGCCGCCGTGGCATAAAGATACCATTCCGTAATCCTTCTTCCTGGCTTTCATGGCATGGACCAGCGTAGACAGAAGCCTTGCACCGGAGGCACCTATCGGATGGCCGAGGGCTATGGCTCCCCCGTTTACGTTAAGCCTGTTCAGGTCCAGGCCAAGCTCCTTGACAACACCCAATACCTGTACGGCAAAAGCCTCGTTAAGCTCTATGAGCCCGATGTCATCGAGGCTGAGCTTGGATTTTTCAAGCGCCTTCTTTATTGTATCCACAGGCGAAAGCCCGTACCATTCCGGGTCGATGCCGCCCTCGGCATACGATTCCACCTTCGCAATGGGTTTGAGTCCAAGCTCGCTTACGGTTGAACCTGACATCACCAGGGCAAAGGCTGCGCCATCGCTGAGCTGTGACGAGTTCCCCGCAGTCACCGTGCCTTCAGCTATGAAAGCAGGCTTTAACGCGGCAAGCTTCTCTATGCTCGTGTCCCTCCTTATTCCCTCGTCATTTTCCATGCTGTTCCCGTCGGCAAGCTTTATAGGGATGATTTCTTCCCTGAATAATCCTTCGTCAGCTGCACTTGCGGCGCGTTTATGGCTCTCCAGTGCCAGCTTGTCCTGCTCTTCCCTTGTTATGCCGTATCTCTTGCCTATTTTTTCGGCAATTGCGCCCATGTGCATGTCTGAATAGCAGTCCCACAGGCCGTCAAAGAGCATTTCGTCTATCATCTCCAAATCTTTTGACTGCGATTTTGATGCGTAACCGTAGAAATCGGAAAGCGTTATGTCTCCCAGTTTCTTGAATGCCCTTGCCCCGCGTACCAAATGAGGGGAATTGCTCATGTTTTCCATTCCGCCAGCAAGGACTACATCCGAATCTCCGAGCTTTACGGCCTGCGATGCCAGTGAAACGGCCCTGAGGCCGGAAGCGCAAACCATGTTCACGTTTAATGTGGGAATGCTTTTTGAAAGCCCGGAATATACTATTACCTGTTTTGCGGGATTCTGTCCCAAGCCTGCAGATAAGACGTTTCCGGATATTATCTCGTTTATCCTTAAAGGATCGACGCCTGTCTTCTCGAGCAGACCCAAAACCACATCGCAGGCAAGCTTAGGCGCAGTCAGACCCGATAAGGAACCAAGGAATTTCCCCATTGGGCTCCTTACCGCCTCAACTATATATGCATCTTCCATCAAAACACTTATGGTTATCTAACTTTTGGATTCAGGAATTTGGCTAGAAGTTCCTTTGTTTTCGGACTCAGCAACGATTTTATGAACATCTCTTTTTCATGTTCGTAATAAAAATTTATGGATGAGTTTATTGCACGTTTCGCGTACGACTGCGCTTCCGAATCTATGCTTTTTGCAAATTTCGAAGCTGATGTGATTGCGTTGCCGTTGACTATGAAGTCTATGAGCCCGATTGAAAGTGCTTTCTTCGAATCGATGGTTTCCCCGGTAAGTATAATTTTCCTCGCGCTTTGCAGCCCTGTCAGAAGTTTTAATCTGTAAGTAGCGCCGCCTCCGGGGACCAATCCGAGCTTTACCTCTGGTTGCGCGAATGTGGAGCCTTTTGACGCAAACCTGAAATCACAGGACATTGCAAGCTCGTTGCCACCTCCGAGGCAGTATCCGTTTATTGCCGCTATTACCGGTTTCGGCGAATCCCAGATCTGCTTGTAGGTTGAATAGAAAAGTTCATACGCTGTTGCAGCCTCTGTTTCGTTTTTGATATTGTATAGATACCTTATGTCAGCCCCTGATGAAAACGACTTTCCGCCAACTCCGGATATTATTATTGATTTGCAGCTTTTATCGGTTGATGCTTTCTTTATCGCTGATGAAAGCTGGCTAAGCGTTTCCCCGTCCAGGGCGTTGTGCTTTTCCGGCCTGTTTATCGTTATTTCTGTTATAGGCCCGCTTTTGACCAGAATATTTCTCACTTGCAACACCCACAAAACCGCATTCCAGATTTATATGCTTAACATATTTCTTAAAGTCTTTGCATGAAAAATAAAATCATGGAATATTCGGCTTTCAAGAGTTTGCTGTTTAAGGTGGACCCGGAACGTGCACATGGGCTCACCAAGCGATTGATGAGAACCGAGCTATTTATTGATGCTTCCGAAGTCGTTTTCGGCAAACTCGTATACGAAAACAAATGTTTGGAGCAGAAGGTTTTTGGCAACACCTTCAAAAACCCAGTAGGACTTGCCGCGGGTTTTGACAAAAATGCAGAGCTTATTGATGCTATCGATCGTTTCGGGTTTGGTTATACAGAGGTTGGAACCGTTACTGCCAAGCCGCAAGGAGGGAATAAAAAGCCAAGGCTTTTTAGGCTTATAGAAGAAGAATCGCTAATTAACAGCTTGGGCTTCAATAATCCTGGGATTGAAGTTTTTCTAAGGAACATAAAGAAAAGCAAACGGAAATTGCCATTTGGGGTAAGCATAGGCAAGGGAAGCGGAACTGATTTGCATAACGCCATCGATGACTACAAGAAACTTATAGCTGCAATGGAAGGGCTGCCTTCATACGTGGTGGCCAATTTATCCTCTCCTAATACAAAGGGCCTCAGGGAGCTCCAAAACGAGGCGTTTGTGGAACAGCTTTTTAGCGAAGGCACGAGGTTGACAGAAAAACCGCTACTGCTTAAGATAGACCCTGACATGAAACCTGAAGAGGCAGTGACATCCTCCCACCCGTGAACGGTGTGGGCTTCCTTTGCGTTCATGCAATCACTGCATCTTGCAAAGGATGTGTTTTATCGGTTCTCAGTTCTTCGAGACGGCTTTTCGGTGCCTGCTGCACCGCAGAGGTCTTTTCTCCCTGAGCGTGACTTCCC